>JADCHX010000004.1:0-300000 GCA_020248265.1 Rhodocyclaceae bacterium | reverse complement strand
TTCCTGATGGGCAGCTCCGAACTGCCGCGCTGACGGCACATCCGGCACTCCCCCTATACTCGGGTTTGCCCGGGCCGGGCTCCACCGGCCCAGACACGACAGGAACCCTACATGTCCCCACTTCGTAACGACAGGCTGCTGCGCGCGCTGATGCGCCAGCCGGTCGACCAGACGCCGGTCTGGGTGATGCGGCAAGCTGGCCGCTACCTGCCCGAGTACAACCAGACGCGCGCCCGCGCCGGCAGCTTCGTGGCGCTCATGAAGTCGCCCTCGATGGCCGCCGAAGTGACGCTGCAGCCGCTGGACCGGTTCGACCTCGATGCGGCGATTGTCTTTTCCGACATCCTGACCGTCCCCGACGCGATGGGTCTCGGCCTGTACTTCGCCGAGGGCGAAGGGCCGCGTTTCGAGCGCCCGCTGCGCGACGCAAAGTCGATCGAATCGCTGCGTCTGCCCGATCCGGACACCGACCTGCGCTACGTGATGGACGCGATCTCGGAATGTCGCCGTGGCATCGACGGCAAGGTGCCTCTGATCGGCTTCTCCGGCAGCCCGTTCACGCTGGCCTGCTACATGATCGAAGGCGGCGGCAGCGACGATTTCGCACGGGTCAAGCAGTTGATGTACACCGATCCGAAGCTGATGCACCAGCTGCTCGACACCAATGCACGTGCGATCAGCATCTACCTGGACGCGCAGATCGCGGCCGGCGCGCAGGCTGTCATGCTGTTCGACACCTGGGGAGGCACGCTGTCGGCCGAACGCTATCGTGAGTTTTCGCTGCGCTACCTGCAGCAGATCGTCGGCTCGATCCGGCGCGAGGCCGAGGGCCGCCAGGTCCCGGTGATCGTGTTCACGAAGGGCGGTGCCGTCTGGCTGGAATCGATCGCGGCTATTGGTGCCGATGCGGTCGGCGTCGACTGGACGATCGACATCGGCGAAGCCCGCCGCCGCGTCGGCGGCACGGTGGCGATCCAGGGCAATCTCGACCCGCTGGTGATGCTGACCAACCGCGAGACGATCGAGGACGAGGTCGAGAAGATCCTCGCCAGCTACGGCAACGGGTCGGGCCATGTATTCAACCTCGGGCACGGCATCACGCGGTTCACGCCACCCGAGAATGTCGGCTTCCTGGTCGATGCAGTGCACCAGCGCAGCCGTCGTTTCCACGCGGCCGGTTGATCGGACAGGCCTGCGGATTCGTGCTGGACAGAATCTGCAGGATATGGCTTATGCACAGATCGCCGCAAACCTGTTCACCGGCCCAATTCTCGACAGCCTGTGAAAAGGCTTCTGCAAGCATCTGATTACAAACGGTTCTGCTGCTCGTTGGCGATCGGACTGCCGGATTCCGGGGGCGGAAGACCCTTGACAGACGGCTTTGGCGAAAATTATCGACAAAGTTATCCACAGCCCCAGCTCTGTCCGTCAGCCTCCGCCTGACCCCGGTCAGCGCTACGTTCGCGTCGCGCTGGACGTGCCCCTCGACCGGCTGTTCGACTACCGCAACGTGGACGCATCTCCGCACGATATCGGTCGGCGGGTGCAGGTGCCGTTCGGGCGCACCCGGGCCATCGGGATCATCACCGGGTTCACGGAGGCATCCGACGTGCCGGACGCGCAGGTAAAGCCGATCGGCCCCGTGGACCGGACGCTGCCGCCGATCCCGGCGGACGTGATCGACACCGTGCGCTTCGCCAGCATCTACTACCAGCACCCCTTCGGTGCCGCGCTGTTCTCCGCCCTCCCGCCAGCCGTCCCTGCGACCGCCCTGGCGCGCAAGTCCCGACCGCAGGCGTGGACACTGACCGAGCAGGGGCGCGCGCGGCAGGCTGCCCCGCCGGGCCGTCCGGCACCGAAGCAGCAGGCCCTGCTCGACCGGCTCGCTGCGGCACCTGTCGTGGCAGAGGCATCGCTGCATCCTGCGGATGGCCGCGACCCGGCCCTCGCGGGACTGCTGCGCCGATTCGCCGAAGCCGGATGGATAGAGCCGGCCGGCGATCCCGCGCGACGCGCGCCGGACGCGAACGCGGACGCCGCGGCGGCGGCGCAGCCGGAGCCGGGATTCTCGCTGAGCTCCGGGCAGGCGGCCGCCATCGCCGCGCTGCACGACAGCCTCGGCACATTCGGCGTGCATCTGCTGTTCGGCGTCACCGGCAGCGGCAAGACGACGGTCTACGCGCGCACGATGGAGAAGGTCCTGGCCCGAGGACAGCAGGTGCTGCTGCTCGTGCCCGAGATCAACCTGACCCCGCAGCTCGGCGCCGCACTGGCTGGCGACCTCCACGGTGCCCGCATCGCGGTACTGCACAGCGGCTTGCCCGCAGCCGAGCGTGCGCGGCGCTGGCTGGCGGCGGCCAATGGCAGCGCCGACGTGGTGGTCGGCACCCGACTGGCAGCGTTCGCGCCCATGCCCCGGCTCGGGCTGGTGGTCGTCGATGAAGAACACGACGCCTCGTTCAAGCAGGAGGAAGGCCTGCGCTACCACGCACGCGACGTGCTGGTCTGGCGCGCCCGCTCGCGCGGCATCCCGGTGGTGCTGGGCAGCGCCACCCCGGTGCTCGAGACGCTGCACAACGCGCAGTCAGGGCGCTACCGGCTGTTGCGGCTGGACGAGCGGCCGACCGGTCCGATGCCGTCGATCGAAATCATCGACCTGCGCCGCTACCCGAAGATGGCCGCGCACAAGCCCGAGCCATCCGAGCCACTGCTGAAGGCGCTGGCCGCGCAGATCGACCGCGGCGAACAGGGGCTGGTGCTGATCAACCGGCGCGGCTACTCGCCGGTGCTCAGATGCAACGGATGCGGCTGGGCGGCCGGCTGCGACCGCTGCAGTGCCCGTCTGGTGCTGCACCAGCGGCAGCGTACGCTGCGTTGCCATCATTGCGGGCAGTCGCAGCGGCCACCGCAGTTCTGCCCCACCTGCGGCAATCCCGACCTGACCGCGCTCGGCCTCGGTACCGAGCGCCTCGAGGAAACGCTCGCCCGCCTGCTGCCCGGCGCCCGGCTGATGCGTGTCGATCGCGATACGGTACGCAGTGCTGCGGCCTGGGAGGCGGCGCGCGAACGCATCCAGCGCCGCGAAGTGGACCTGCTGGTCGGCACCCAGATGCTGGCCAAGGGACACGATTTCCCGCGGCTCACACTGGTCGGAGTGATCGACAGCGACCAGGCGCTCTACAGCAGCGACTTCCGTGCCCCGGAGCGGCTGTTCGCGCTGCTTACCCAGGTGGCTGGCCGCGCTGGCCGCGCCGAGCTTCCGGGACGGGTACTGATCGAGACGTCGATCCCGCAGCATCCGCTGTTCGAGGCCCTGGCCCGCCACGACTACGCGCGATTCGCCAGCCAGTTGCTGGACGAACGACGGCTGATGCGGCTGCCGCCGTTCTCGTCGCAGGCGATCCTGCGCGCCGACGCGGTCGCCCTCGCCGATGCGATCGAGTTCCTGACTGCAGCGGCGTCGCTGGCTGCCGGCCTCGACCCGGCGGTCACCGTGTACGACCCGGTGCCGGCACTACTGGTGCGCAGGGCCGGGCGGGAGCGGGCGCAGCTGCTGGTGCAATCGACTCAGCGTGGCCGCTTCCAGCGCTTCCTCGCGGCCTGGCGGCAGGCGCTCTCGGCGCAGCGCGCGTCGAAGGTGCACTGGATCCTCGACGTCGATCCGCTCGAGCTGTGACGGGCGCGCTGCGCACTGCGAAACAGGCCCCTGAACGATCGCCGCGCAAAGTAAACTACCGGCCCTGATGCCGAATGACATTGGCGATACGAAAGATGGCCCCGTCCGACCTTAAATCCACCTGCATCGCACTGCTGGAGCAGGCGCTCGCCGCCGTCGCCCCCGGCAGCGGCGTCGCGGTGCAGCTCGAGCGGCCGAAGCAGCGCAGCCATGGCGACTACGCCTGCAACCTGGCGATGCAGCTGGCGAAGCCGCTCGGTCGCCCGCCACGCGAGATCGCGGCGCAGCTGATCGCAGCTCTTCCGGCATCCGGCGCCCTCGAGAAGGCCGAGATCGCCGGCCCGGGGTTCATCAACCTCACCGTGTCGCGCGCGGCACGACGGGCTGTCGTCCACGTGGTGCGCGGCGAGGGCGCGGCCTACGGCCGGCGCTCGCCCTCGCAGCGGCAGCGGGTACAGGTCGAGTTCGTATCGGCAAACCCCACCGGGCCGCTGCATGTCGGCCACGGCCGCGGCGCCGCCTATGGCGCGAGCCTGGCCAACGTGCTCGAAGCCGCAGGCTGCGACGTGAGCCGCGAGTACTACGTGAACGACGCAGGCCGGCAGATGGACATCCTCGCGCTGTCCACCTGGCTGCGTTATCTCGACCACGCCGGCCAGTCCATCGAGTTTCCGCCCAACGGTTACCAGGGCGACTACGTGCGCGAGATGGCGCGGTCGCTGGCCGCCGCGCATGGCGACACCTTCGTCCGTCCGGCTGCCACGGTCGTCGAGGGCACGCCCGGCCTGCCGCAGGCCGGCGACGATGACCCGGCCTCGAAGGCGCGGCGCGAGACCCATCTCGATGCGCTGATCGACGCAGCGAAGCGGCTGCTCGGCGACGGCTATGCCGTGCTGCACCGGCACGCACTCGAAACCCAGCTCGGCGACTGCCGTGACGATCTCGACGGCTTCGGCGTCACCTTCGACCGCTGGTATTCGGAGCGATCTCTGTTCGATGGCGGCGCAGTCGCACGCGCGGTCGAACGTCTGCAGGCAGCCGGGCATCTGTATCGCGAGAACGGCGCCCTGTGGTTCCGCTCGACTGCCTTTGGCGACGAGAAGGATCGGGTGGTCCAGCGCGACAACGGTGCGTTCACCTATTTCGCCTCCGACATCGCCTACCACCTCGACAAGTTCGAGCGCGGCTTCGACCGCGTGATCGACGTGTGGGGCGCCGACCACCACGGCTACATCCCGCGCGTGATGGGCGCGCTGCGCGCGAGCGGCGCCGATGCAGACCGGCTGACCGTCGCGCTTGTGCAGTTCGCGGTGCTCTACCGCAACGGCGAGAAGGTCTCGATGTCGACCCGCTCCGGCCAGTTCGTCACGCTGCGCGAACTGCGCGGCGAGGTCGGCAACGATGCGGCGCGCTTCTTCTACGTGCTGCGCAAGAGCGACCAGCACCTCGACTTCGACCTCGACCTCGCCAAGTCGCGCTCGAACGAGAATCCCGTCTATTACATCCAGTATGCCCATGCGCGCATCTGCAGCGTGTTCGAGGCGTGGACGGGCGAGGCGGAACAGGCCGGCCTGCATGCGCTCGACGGCGTGGACCTCTCGCCGATCGAGCACCCGCACGAACTGGCGCTGATCGACCGGCTCTCCGCGTGGCCCGAAGTGCTCGAAGGCGCGGCCGGCGAACTCGCGGTGCACGGCATCGCGTTCTACCTGAAAGACCTCGCGGGCGACTTCCACAGCTACTACAACGCCGAGAAGGTCCTGGTCGACGACGCGTCGCTGCGACTGGCCCGGCTGGCGCTGCTCGACGCGGTGCGTACCGTGCTCGCCGCCGCCCTGGCACTGCTCGGCGTCTCCGCGCCGGCGCGCATGTAGCCCTTCACATGTCCACCCTGCCTGAACTGCCACGATGAGCCGCGACTACAAGAAAACCGAGCCCAGGGGCCGGAGCGGAACCATGATCCTGGGCGTGTTCATCGGCCTCGTGCTCGGGCTTGTGGCGGCGCTGGCGATCGCCTTTTACCTGAACCGCGCAGCCAATCCGTTCGCTGCCCGCGACAAGCCGGCGGCGACGGTGCAGGCACCAGACAAGGCTGCCCCGGTGGAGCCAGGCAAGGCCGCCGTCCCCGGGGCGGTCGCCGCGCCGGAGTCGGGCAAGGCCGCCGCAGACGCCAAGCCGCGCTTCGATTTCTACACGATCCTCCCCGGCGTCGAGCAGCCGGCGACCGACCAGGACCTGCGCAACCGTGGCGCCGATGCGAAGGCGTCCACGCAGGAGCGCTTCTTCCTTCAGGCCGGCGCCTTCCAGAACGCGCAGGATGCGGACAACCTGAAGGCACGGCTCGCGCTGATGGGGCTCGAGGCAGCCATCCAGACAGCCAATCTCGGCGACAAGGGCATCTGGCATCGTGTCCGCCTCGGGCCGTATGATGATGCCGACGCGCTCGCCCGCGTCCGCGGCCAGCTCGCCGCCAACGGCATCGAGGCCGCGTCCATCAAGGTTCGCGAGCAGAAACCGTAACGGCGTTGTCTGCCCCAGGCGTGTTCCACCGGAGATTCGATCATGTTCAAACCCCTGATCCATGCAGTCCTGCTGGCTGCCTTCGTCAGCCTCGGTGCTCCCGCGGTTGCCCAGCCACTGGTCGCGGGCAAGGACTACCGTGTGCTGCAGCCGACGCAGCCGGTCGATAACCCGAAGCGGATCGAGGTCATCGAGTTCTTCTGGTACGGATGCCCGCACTGCTTCGACCTGCAGCCGGCGATGAAGGCCTGGCTCAAGAAGAAGTCGCCGGACATCGAAGTCCGCCGCGTGCCCGCCGTGTTCCGCGAGAGCTGGATCCCGCATACGCGGCTGTTCTACACGCTCGAGGCGATGGGTCAACTCGACCGCCTGCACGACGACGTATTCACGGCGATCCATGAACAGAAAGTCGACCTCGGCGACCTCGCGAAGATGCAGGCGTGGGTCGGCAAGCGTGGCGTGGACCCGAAACAGTTCGCCGAGGTCTACGGTTCGTTCGGCGTCGACAGCCGCGTGCAGCGCGCGATCCAGATGAGCAAGGCCTACCAGCTTTCGGGAACGCCTTCGCTGGTGGTCAACGGGCGCTACCTCACTTCCCCCTCGATGACCCAGGGCCACGAGCGCACGTTCCAGGTAATCGAGCAGATCGCAGCACAGATCCGCAGCGGCGCCCTGCCGGCGAAGTGATTCCGAGGCGGTGATGCATGGCGGCGCCGGGCGTTCGTTCGCCACCGCGCTGCGCCCACCTTCCTGCAGGCCGCGGCTCAGCACACTGCGCGTCGGCCAGCGGCTCAGCCGAAGAAGCCTGCCGCGAGCAGTTCCTCGGTCAGTGCCCGATAGTCGCGCGCGCCCGGGCTGGACGGCGAGTGGCTGAACACGTCCTTGCCGTGCATCGGGCTCTCGGCGATCGCGACGTTCTCGGCGATACGCGTGTTGCAGAGACTGGCGCCGTAACGCCGCGCGAGCTCTTCCCGGACCCCGGCGGCCAGTTTGCGCCTTGCGTCGTAGCGGGTGATCACGACCCGGCGCAGGAACTTGCGGTTGAGCCGCTGCTCGAGTACGTTCAGCGCGGCGTCGAGCCGGTGCACGCCCTGCAGCGAAAGGTAATCGGCCGACACCGGGATCAGTACACTGTCGGCTGCGATCAGCGCATTGAGCGTGAGCACGCCCAGCATCGGGCAGCAATCGATGAACACCGGGCCGCGGTGCTGCGTCTCTTCGATCATCGCCGCAATGCCCTGGCGCAGCTTGCCCGAGATGCCCGCGTCGGAGGCATGCAGCGCATCCACCTTCGAAAGGTCGGGCGCTCCCGGCAGCAGCCGCACACCCTGGGCTGTCTCGCGCAGCATGCCGGCCAGCGGCTTGTTCTCCGCGAAGAAGGAATGGCAGCTGTCCCCCTTCGCAAATGCGCGCTGGCCGAACGCAAGCGTCAGGTGGGCCTGCGGATCGAGGTCGATCGCCACCGTCGCAAGGCCCCGCTGCGCCACCGACGTCGATACGTTGAGCGTCGTCGTGGTCTTGCCGACGCCACCCTTCTGGTTGAAGACCGCGATGACGCTCAAGGGATGGACCGCATCAGGCTCGGGCGCGCTGCAGCGTCGACGCGAGGAACACCTCGATGGCCTGCTCGACCGTCGCCGGACCGTCCGCGCAAGGTGCCAGGGCAGTCGATGCAGGGTAGAAATGGCCGACACCCGGTATACGGTGCGCGGTGACCGGCAGCCCGACCGCACCTGCATGCTCGACCAGTGCCGGCGCCTGCTCGCGTACATAATCGAGGTCGTTCTCGCCCCACAGCGCAAGCACCGGCGGCTCGCCCGGCAGGCCTCTGACATGGCGCTCGAGTTCGTCGAGGCCCAGGTAACCGGACAGGCAGACCACCGCGGCGGCTTCGGCCTGGCGCGCGAAGACCGCGTGCAGCGCCGAGCGGCCGCCAGCGGAGAAACCGCCGACCGCGATACGCGACGGATCCAGCGCCAGACGCACGGCATTGGCCCGGACCCAACCGATCGCGGCGGTGAAGTCGACTGCAGCCGCCTCGACGCCGTTGGCGACCATTTCGCTCGTCGCCGGGGGCAGGTTCATCTGCCGGCGCACCACGTCGAGCCGCGAACGCGGCACGCTGTCGGGGTTCACCAGTACCGGGATCGTGCCCGGATCGGGATCTTCCGGGATCAGCCGGTAATCGATCGAGAAACAGACATAGCCGCGCTCGGCGAACCGGCGGCAGTATTCGGCGATCGGGGTGTTCTTCGGGCCGTCCTCCTGCACCGTGTCGTCTTCCTTCGAACCCCGATGGAAGGCACCACCGAAGGCGAGGATCAATGCCGGCCGACCGCCCGATGCCCGCAGCGTGACCGGCGGATGGTAGATGTCGAGCCGCAGGGGCCGCTGGCGCGGATCGTCACTGGTGAAGCCCACGCCCCCGCGCGAGTACTCCACGTCGCGTGTGACCTCGCAGCCTGCCCCGTTTTCCCTGCTCGACTGCCCGTCCATCCGCCCCCCGGAAACGAAAATCGGTCGACCCTTCACCTGCGTGCGCAGCGGGCTCGGATCATCTGCAATGCGATGGTATCGCCACACTCCGATTCTCCAAGCCGCGTCGGTCGATCGTCAATCCTTTCCCGCTTCCAGTGCCGTCGACGCGAACGGACATCGGCCGCGCCGGCCGGGTTAGCATGCGATCGCGAACGGACTCATCCGCAGGCCCGCGTCGAAGGAGGCAGCGCCATGAACAGACTGAACCCCATCCTGCACGGCCTGCTGCTGGTGGTCGCCCTCGCTGGCGGCCCGGCGCTGGCCCAGCCGTTTCCGTCGAAGCCGATCCGGTTGATCGTCGGCTATCCGCCGGGCGGCGGCATCGACTTCACCGCGCGCGTGATACAGACGCCGCTGCAGGACGCGCTGAAGCAGTCGCTGGTGATCGACTACCGGCCGGGCGCGGGTGGCACGATCGCCGCCGCCGATCTGACCCGTGCCAATGCCGATGGCTACACGCTGCTGGTCGCCAACACCGGTCCGTTCGCGATCGCGCCCTACCTGCAGGCGAAGATGCCATACGACCCGGTGAAGCAGTTCACCTGGATCGGGCAGATCAGCCAGGGCAGCTACATCGCGGCCACGCGCGCCGACCATCCGGCGAAGGACCTGCGCGAGTTCATCGCCTGGGCAAAGGCCAACGCCGGCAAGGCCAACTTCGCCTCCGGCGGTGCCGGTACCTCGACCCACCTGAACGGCGAACTGATGAATGCCGCGACCGGCCTGGCACTGACCCATGTGCCCTACAAGGGAAGTGCACCGGCGATCGCCGAACTGTTGGGTGGCCAGACCCAGATCATGATCGACGCCGGCAGCGCGCTGCTGCCGATGATCCGCGCCGGCAAGCTGCGCGCGCTCGCGGTGACCGGTCCGAAGCGGGATCCGCAGCTCCCGGACGCGCCGTCGGTGCGCGAGCTCGGGCTGGGCGCGATGGAATCGGTGGGCTTCCAGGGGCTGGTCGGGCCGGCCGGCATTCCGAAGGACGTGGTGGCACTGCTGTCCGCCGCACTGATCCGCGCGATCGACCAGCCCGAGGTGCGCGGCAAGTTCGCCGGGGTCGGTGCCGAGGTCAGCCCGCTGGGCGCCGAGGCGTTCGGTGCATTCGTGCGCGCCGAGAACGAGAAGTGGGCGAAGCTGATCCGCGCGCGCAGGCTGCAGCTCGACTGACGCTGCAGCCTGCGCGGGGGCCCGGGCTCAGCCCGCGAGCTGCTGGCGCAGCCAGCGCCAGGCCGCCGGCCCCCATTCGCGCTCGTTGCGCGCCGCGATGTGGCCGTCGTTCGCATAGATGCGGGCCACGCGTCCGGTCGCCGGGCCACTCTCCAGGAGCAGGTAGATGTTGCCGATCGGGGTGAGATGGTCGACCTTGCCGTTGACCAGGTACATCGGCATGGTCAGTCGGTCGAGCAGGCCCTGGTCCTTCAGCGACCAGCGCAGGAACTCCTCGCGCTGCGCGGCCTCGGTCATCGGCTTCACCGGCGGCCGCGTGCCGCGCGGCCCGAACCAGTTGGTACGCGCACGCTCTTCCGCAGCGCGCCGCGCCTCGGCCCGTTCCTCGTCGGTGCCCCAGTAGCCGGCACCGCCCGGCGCGCAGGAGATCAGTGCCTTGATGCGTGCGTCGTGCGCGGCGAGGCGGATCACCCACAGACCGCCGCGGCTCACACCGAATGCACCCAGCCGCTCGCCGTCGATCTCGGGCCGCGACTGCAGCAGATCGAGTGCCGCCTGCCAGGCCACGACCGACTCGGGCGCATGCGGGAAGCTGGTCTGCCCCGTTCCGGGCGCATCGACCACCAGCGACGCGATGCCCTCGGCCATCGCACCGTCGGCGTACTTCTCGCGGTCTTCCTTGTACATGTCGCCGCCGCACATGACGAGTACCGCCGGCACCTTGTTCGTGGCCGAGGCATGCTTCGGGATGCGCAGGTGGCCGGTGGCATGCATGCCGTCGCGCGACACGCGCACCACCTCGGGCGGATGCTCGCCGAGCGCGGCCGCACGTTCGAAGCAGCGCAGGTAGTCCTCGTATGACTTCGTCTTGATCGCGCTCATCGTCGGCGGACAGATCGTCGAACCGGACCAGTACGGCGACGGGAAGCGCGCGATGCTGTGGTAGGTCTTGGCATGCAGGAAACCGCTGCGCGCGCCCGCACGGTCACCGCGCGCCAGTGCCGCTTCCGCTTCCGCTTCGTAGCGCGCGGCCACCGCGCTCCAGGTCGGCACCCAGTCCTCGTCCTCGGTGCTCTTCAGCACCTTCACGGTCTCCAGCATCGGCCCGATATCGTCCACCAGGTTGAACCAGCGGCGATAGAACCCCCCGGTAGCCACCACGAACGGGTCCTCGTCCCCGCGCACCGGCAGCGCGGCCATCTGGGCAGCCTTGTCCACAGCACTCATGTTCGTTCCTCCTTGTTTTCAACGACGGTGGGTTGCGACCGTGACGGCCTGCCGGGGATGATAACGGCGCAGCATCGGCCGTCGCCATCGTCAGCGCGACGGACGTCCCGGATCGCGCACGGTCGGGGCCGGCAGGCCGAAGCGGGTCCAGTCGATCCGGCGCGAAGCAAGCATCGCTGCGGCCAGCGCGGAGAACATCAGCAGGGTGCCGCACAGCAGGGCGGTGTCCTCCAGTTGCAGCACGGAGTACAACACGCCGTGCAGGGCGGCGAATCCCGCCCCGAAGCCGGCCGCGGCGCGCCGGCCGCCCAGTACCGGCGACAGGTAGGCCGTCACCAGCAGCACGCAGGCGACCGCCGCGGTGGCATAGGCCGCTGCAAACGGCAGGTGCTCGGACAGCGCGAGCAGCAGCAGGAAGAAGATCGCCAGCGCTGTGCCGACGAAGCCGTACTGCATCGGATGGATGGGCACCCCGCGCAGCGCCTCGAACAGCCAGAACGCGCCGAAAGTAAGCACGACGAACAGCACGCCGTACTTGGTCGCACGGGTCGCCTGGGCATAGATGTCCACCGGGTCGACCAGGCGCACGCCGAACGCGTCGCCCGGCGTCGCAGGCGCCCGGGCGGCACTGCCCGCCAGCGGCTCGATCGGGACCAGTGCGCTGCGAGCGCGGGTCGCGATGGCCGGAACGCTCCAGCGTGCGCTGAAGCCCTCCTGGGCGACCTCGCGATCGATCGGCAGGAAGCGGCCGCCGAAGCTCGGATGCGGCCAGTTTGAACGCAGGGCTACCCTCGTCTCGCCGCCCAGCGGCACGATCGACAGTTCGCGCATGCCGGCCAGGTCGCTGCGCAGCCTGAACTCGATCGGTGCGCCGGTCGCGAGCAGCTTCGGATCGACGCGGGCGCGCACCGCCGGCCCCTCGAACGGCGGCGCGGCGCGTGGCTCGAACGCATGGCGCTCACCGGCCATGTCGATCGAGGGCGTAGACACGAAGCCGCGCAGGTCGGACACCGAGAACACGACATAGGGTTCGCCCGGGACGATGGCCACGGTCGTGCCCGCTGCCGCCGGCGGCGGCTCCGGCAGGGCTACGGGTTCGAAGCGTCCGGTCAGCTCCAGCGTTTTCGTGCGCCACACCGGCACCTCGTGGATGCCGCGCCGGCGCAGTTCCACCTCGACATCGCCGTCGACGACCAGTTCGGCCGGGAACGCGAGCACGAAGCGCTCGACCCTGCGCGTGGCCACTGCGGGGTCGGCATCGCGCCGCGCAGAGGAGACGGTCGTGGTCGTCTCGACATATGGCAGCACGAGCACCGGACCGGCGACCACCTGCGGGCCGGCATGGGTTGCAGCGATGTCGTCCTGCACCTGCATGCGCCAGGCAGCGCGGCCGGCGATCGTGGCCTCGATCAGCGACAGCGGCACCAGCAGCAGGAGCACAAGCAGGCCGATGGTGGCAGCCTTGAGGAACAGGACGCGGTTCATCGCGCGCCCCCGCCGGCTGCGGCTGCGATGCTTCGCTGCGCCGTGCAGGCGCCAGCCGGCTCGCGGCCGAACAGCGCGCGACAGTGGCGATACCAGTCGCTCTGGAACACGCCGTCCGGGTCCCAGGCCTCCTTCAGCCGGAGGAACGCACGGAACTGCGGGTAGCAGGCCTCCACCTGCGCACGCGTCGCGAACCGGTGGCAGGTCAGGTAATAGCTGCCGCCGCGTTCGGTCGCACGATCGATCAGCCGGCGGAACGCAGCCGCGGCGGCCTCGATCCCCGCCGGCGTGTGGTCGACATGCAGGTTGAAGATCACGCAGGCGTAGTCCAGCTTCGCCCAGGCGAGGAAGGACTCGGTGTCGCGGCGGACCAGTCGCACCGTGCCGTACACGACCTGCGTGCCATGCGCGCGGAACTCGAACGCGCAGGCCCGCATGAAGTCGGCCAGCCGCGACCGCGGCACGTACAGCTCGGTGATCATCTCCGAACCCCGGCAACCGGCATGACGGTCGATCTCGCGGTGGTAGCCATCGACATAGCGACTCATCTGGTGCCGGTCGGAGTCGTAGTGCTGCCCGGACGTCCCGAGGTAGAACCCGGCGTACTCGTCGAACGCCTTCGCCTTGTCGACATGCGCGAGCAGCAGCAGGCGCTTCCAGTCGGCCTCGGACAGTTCGCGCTGCGCACGCCCCACGTGTGGCGATGCAGCCTCGCCCGCCGACAGCGGCCGGTAGCCGGAGAACACGCCCCGGGTGAGGAAGCCGTCGCTGGCCGGGTCGATCGCGAACTGCCAGTCGCCATACAGGCAGCCCTGCGCGCGCCGAGCGTCGAACGCCTCCATCAGTCCGTCGACCTCGACGATCTCCACGTCACGCTGCAGCCGGCAGCGGCGCACCAGCCGCAGCGTGACCGAGCCGACGATGCCGAACAGCCCGTAGCCACCGATAGCCAGCCGGAACAGATCCGGCTGCTCGCTGCGGTTCACGCGGCGCAGCTGGCCATCGGCGGTCACCAGCGTGAACGATTCGATGTCGGACACGAACGGCGCGAAGTCCAGGCCGCGGCCGTGGATGTTGGCAGACAGGGCACCGCCGATCGACAGCCGGTCGGCACCGGTCTGCTTCTGCCGGAACGTCCACGGCGCGACGTCCCCGCCAGCCGCTACGGGCTGCAGGCGATCGAGCGCCTGCAGCAGCTCCGGCCATTGCATGCCCGCCTCGACCTCGATCAGCCCGCGCTGTACATCGAACTGCAGCACGCGGTTGCAGCTGGACAGGTCGACCAGCCAGCCGGCATCGCCGAACTGCTGCCCGCCCATCGCATGGCGTCCGCCGCAGACCGAGACCGGGACGCCGATACGCCGTGCGCGCGCCACCGTGGCCGCCACTTCGAACAGGTTGCGCGGATGGAAGGTGCGCAGCACCGCTGCCGGATTCAACCCCGAGTGCCGGTCGTTGACCCGGTGGCAGTGGGGGAAGGCGGTGCTGCTGGTATTCAGGACGGGCAGGCTGTACATCGAGGCCCTCTCGCTGGTGGAAGGAGCCGCGATGCTCGGGGCAGGAAGGCCACTATCCAACCGCTTCGAAAAAAGGATCACAATGCGATACCGTCCGGACATCGCCTCGATCCCCCCCACCTTCGCCGCCGCCACGCCATGGCCAGCACCGACCCGATACTCGCCGCGCTGAAGCCGCTGCTCAAGGCGCGCGGCATCACCTACAAGGCGCTCGGCGCCGAGCTCGGCCTGTCCGAGCCGAGCATCAAGCGGATGCTCGCCGGGCATACGATGACGCTGGCACGACTCAACCGCATCCTCGAGGTTCTGGGTACCGACCTGTTCGAGCTCGCGCGCCTCGCGCAGCGCGAACGCACGCTGCCGCGCGAACTGACCCTGCAGCAGGAAGAGGCGCTGGCGAAGGATGCGCGGCTGCTCACCGTGTTCCACCTGCTGCTGAACGAATGGACGGTCGCCGAGATCTCCGGGCAGTTCGCGCTCGCCGGGCCGGAGCTGGTACGCCTGCTCGCCCGGCTCGCACGAATCGACCTGATCGACCTCGGGCCGGGCGACCGCGTACGGCTGAAGGTCGCACGCAACCTGCAGTGGCGGCGCAACGGCCCGGTGCGCCGCGCCTACGAGGCGAAGGTGCTGCAGGAGTTCCTGCTGAACGGCCTCGGCGCACCCGACATGCACCTGCGCTTCGAGGTACGCGAGGTGTCGCGCGCATCGCTCGCGCTGATGCAGCGCAAGCTCGACCGGCTCGCCGCCGAGTTCAACGAGACCGCGGAACTGGAAGCGACCCTTCCCCGGCGCGAACGACTGAGCGTGGGCATCGCGCTGGTCTGCCGCCCGTGGACCTTCTCCGCGACCGCGGCGCTGCGGCGGAGCTGAGCCGATGGCACGCGTACATCCGGAGGGCTGGCGGGAACTGGCGAACGCCGGGGCTGCCGAGCGGGAACTGCAGACGCTCGGCCAGTTGGCCGGCGGACTGCCGGACGATTACACCGTCTACCATGGCGTGCACTGGACGCGCATCGAGCAGAAAGGCCACGCGATCTTCGGCGAGATCGACTTCGCCATCGTCGGCCCGACCGGCAAGCTGCTGCTGGTCGAGCAGAAGACCGGCTTCCTGCAGGAGTCCGCTGACGGGCTGGTGAAGCGCTATGCCAGCGGCGAGAAGCACGTCGCCTTCCAGATGGCGCGCTCGACCGATGCACTGCATGCGCGGCTGCGCCAGTTCTGCAAGGGCGAGACCACGTACGTCGACGCGGTGCTGTACTGCCCCGACTACACGGTGAAGGATCCCGGCACGGCGGGCATCGATCCTTCGCGCATCATCGACGCGAAGCGCAAGGACCGGCTGGTGGCGACCATCCTCGGCCTGCTGCCACCCGCGGGGCCCGGCAACGAGGTGCTGCCCTCGCGCGACAAGGTACACCGCTTCCTCGGCGACATCCTGCAGCTGGTGCCGGAGGTGAATGCCTTCGTGAGCGAGGCCGAGACGCTCTATACCCGGCTCTCCGGCGGCCTTGCGCACTGGGCACGCAGGATCGACTGCGATCCGTTCCGGCTGCGCGTGATCGGCACCGCCGGCTCGGGCAAGACCCAGCTGGCACTCGCGGTGTTCCGCGATGCGGTGGCGGCCGGGCTGAAGCCGCTGTTCGTCTGCTACAACCGGCCGCTGGCCGACCATGTCGCCCGCATCGTCCCGCACGGCGGCGACGTCCTCACCTACCACCAGCTCGGCGACCGCGTCGCCCGCTCGCTCGGCTTGCGTCCGGACTTCAGCCAGCCCGGCGCCTTCGCCCGGCTGGAAGAGACGCTCGACGCGTGGCAGCCGGACGAGGCATCCTGCGTCGATGTGCTGATCATCGACGAGGGCCAGGATTTCCAGCCCGGCTGGGCGACGAACCTGCTGCGGCTGCTGCGTCCCGGGGGCCGCGCCTGGTGGCTCCAGGATCCGATGCAGAACCTGTACGGTCGGCCGGAAGTCCCGCTGCCCGGCTGGACCAGCCTGCGCTCGGAGATCAACTACCGTACGCCGCGCAGGATCGTCGATACGCTGAACCGGATGCTGCCGCTGCCGCGTCCGATGGAAGCTGGCAGCCCGGTCGACGGCTACGAGGTCGAGATCCTCACCTACGCCGACACTGCCGAACTGATCGCGAAGACGATCACTGCGGTCACCCGATGCATCGGGCTGGGCTTCCGCCGATCGCATGTGGCAGTGGTCACCTACCGCGGCCGCGAGAGTTCACGCCTGGCGCCGTTCGACCGGCTGGGCCCCTACCCGCTGCGCGCACCGACGGGCCGCTACGACCTGCTCGGCAACCCGACAGTCACAGAAGGCGACGTGCTGATCGATTCGGTGCACCGCTTCAAGGGCCAGGCTGCGCCCTGCGTGGTACTGACCGAGATCGACTTCGACACGCTCGACGAACGCGCGGTGCGGCGCATCTTCGTCGGCGCTACCCGGGCCACGATGAAGCTCGTGCTGGTCGCATCGGAGGCGTCGGCGAAGACGCTGCAGGCCCGGCTCGACGGTTGGTCTTCCGGGCTGGCCGGCACGATGCCCACCCAGCCCTGAACCGTCCTGCGCCACGGCAGGGCCGCGCTTCGCAGCGCCCGGGCAGGCAGGCATGCGTGCACGCCCCATGCGCTAGACTGGCTGCCCGTGCATCAACGGAGCACCGATGAGTCCGTCCACTTCGACCGCACCGATCGAGCTGTCCGCGGAGATCGCGCGCGCGTCGCGCCTGTTCGACGAGATGCGCGCAGGCAGCGCGGATCCGCCCGGGGTGTCGCGTGCCTCCTGGGGGCCCGGCGAGCAGATGGCGCACGACCTCGCGCGCGGCTGGGCGGGCGAGATCGGGCTCGAATGCAGCGTCGACTTCGCTGGCAACCTGTACATGACGCTGCCCGGCCGCGACCGCAGCGCACCCTGCGTGATGTTCGGATCGCACATGGACGCAGTCCCGCATGGCGGCAACTTCGACGGAGCCGCAGGCGTGGTGGCCGGCCTGGTGTCACTGGCCTGGTTGCGGCGCACCGGCATCGCGCCGCGCATGGACGTGACCGTGATGGCGATCCGCGGCGAGGAGCTGTCGTGGTTCCCGGCACCCTACCTTGGCAGCCGCATGGCCTTCGGCCGGGTCGAGCCTGAGGTCGTCGACACCGTGGTCCGCTTCGATTCCGGTCGCACCCTGGGCGAGCACATGCGCGAAGGCGGCTTCGATCCGGACGCAGTGAAGGCGGGCCGGCGCCAGCTCGATCCGTCACGCATCGCCGCCTACATCGAAGTGCACATCGAGCAGGGCCCATGGCTGGTCGACATCGGGCGGCGCTGCGCGGTCGTCACCGGCATCCGCGGCAACCATCGGTACAAGCACGGCCGCGCGCTGGGCCAGTACGGCCATGCCGGCGGCGTGCCCCGGCTGGCTCGACGCGACGCGCTGCTGGCGGCGGTCGAGTGGGCCCATGGCGTCGAGGCGCGCTGGAAGGCGTTCGAGGCAGCCGGGCGCGACCTGGTCTGCACGATCGGACAGTTCCATACCGACGCGGCGCACCACACGATGACCAAGATCCCGGGTGAGGTCCGCTTCTCGCTCGACATCCGCAGCTACGACGATGCGGTGCTGGCCGACCTGCACGCAGCACTGTCGGCCGATGCCCGCCGCATCTCGCAGGAGCGCGGCGTCACGCTCGAACTCGGGCCGTACACGAAGGCCGCCGCGGCGGTGATGGATCCGGCGCTGGTCGCGCTCGCCCGGCGCAAGGCCTCGGAGCTGGGCATCGATGCGCCCGACATGGCGAGCGGTGCCGGGCACGACTGCATGATCTTCGCCGCCGAGGGCGTGCCCTGCGCGATGGTGTTCATCCGCAACGACCACGGCAGCCACAACGCGGACGAGGCGATGGAGATCGACGATTTCGCCGAGGCCTGCCGCCTCGCCACCGGGATGCTCGAGGAGCTCGTACGATGACACTGCCCGCAACCGCCCGCCAGCCGGGTGCCCGCGACCTGGTCGGCTATGGCGGCCGGCCACCATTCGCCGCCTGGCCCGGCGGCGCGAAGCTGGCCGTCTCCGTCTGCGTGAACTTCGAGGAAGGCGCGGAGAACTCGCTCGAAGCCGGCGATGCGGCGGGCGAGGCGATCGGCGAAGTCACTACCGTCATCAAGCCCGGGGTGCGAGACATCGGGCAGGAGCAGCTGTTCGCCTACGGCATGCGTTCCGGCGTCTGGCGCATCCTCGATGCACTCGGGCGGCATGCGGTCCCGTCCACCTGGTGGATGTGCGGCCACGCGGTCGAACGGGTGCCGGAGATCGCGCGGGCCGTCGTGGCCGCCGGCCATGAGCCGGCCGTGCACGGCTGGCGCTGGCGCCCGCATTCGGACTTCACCGATCCGGACACCGAGCGCGCGTCGATCGTGCGCACCGTCGACACCATCGAATCAGCCACCGGCCAGCGGCCGACCGGCTTCTTCTGCCGCGGCTCGCAGAGCGCCTGGACGCGCGACCTGCTGATCGACCTGGGCTTCGGCTACGACAGCAACGCACTGGACGACGACCTGCCCTACTGGGCCGAGAGCGCGACCGGCCGGCGCATCCTCGCCGTGCCCTACTGCTACGACACCAACGACATGAAGTACACGCATCCGAACGGCTTCGTGACGGTGGGCGAGTTCGTCGAGTACGTGACCGGCGCGATCGACGCGCTGGTCGACGAGGGCAGCCGCGGCGCACCGAAGATGCTCACGATCAGCTACCACCTGCGCATCGCCGGGCGGCCGGCGCGGATCGCGGCGCTGTCGCGGGTGCTCGACCACCTGGCGGCGCTGCGTGGCGATGTCTGGCTCGCCACGCGCGGGCAGATCGCTGCGCACTGGCGCGACGTGCATCCGCTGGCGACGCCGCCGGGCTGAACCCGCGGCAGGCGCCTTGCGCAGTGGCATGCAGGTTGCTTTGATCGGCAAGGCGCCCGGCGAACCGGTGCGCAGACGAATGCCCACAGGAGGCAACATGAACCGGAACACCCACCGTCCGAACGTCCGCCAGGCTGCCGGCACCGCTGTGGCCACCGCTGCGGCGGCGCTGCTGCTGCCCGCGCTGCTCGCCTGCGCAACGCCCGCATCGGCACAGGCCTGGCCGGCGAAACCGATCCGCCTGATCAGCCCGTTCGTGGCCGGCGGCGCGATCGACCTGATCGTGCGGCCGATGCAGCCGCATTACGAGAAGGCGCTCGGCCAGCCGGTGGTGATCGAGTACCGCCCCGGGGCGGGCGGGTCGATCGGCGCCGCAGTGGTGGCGAAGGAACGGCCGGACGGCTACACGCTGCTCGGTACCACCACCGGACCGAACGCGGTGGCGCAGAGCCTGTTCCCGGACCTGCCCTACCATGTGGCGAAGAGCTTCAGCTGGATCGCCGCCTGGGGCGGGTTCCCGATCCTGATCGCCGTGCACAACCAGACGCCGATCCGGTCGCTGAAGGAGATGATGGATGCCGCCCGCGCCAAGCCGGGCGCGCTCACCTACGGCACCAGCGGCATCGGTTCGGTCGGCCACCTGGCGGGCGTGCTGGTCGGCATGGAGACGAAGGTCGACATCTCGCATGTCGGCTTCAAGGGCGCCGGCGATGCGCAGCGCAGCCTGCTCGGCCAGGAGATCACGATGCTGATCAACACGCTGGGCGCACACATCGCCCAGCTCGAGCCGAAGGGACCGTTCCGTGCGCTGGCCGTGACCTCGGCGCAGCGGGCCGCGGCGGCACCGCAGATCCCGACCATGACCGAGCTCGGCTATCCCGGAGTGACGGTCACCAACTGGTTCATGCTGGCCGGCCCGGCAGGGATGCCGCCCGACATGGTCAAGCGGCTGGGCGATGCCACGTATTCCATCATGCGCGAGCCCGCGGTGCGTGCAGCCCATGCGCAGATCGGCCTGGAGTCGCTCGGCGAACTGACGCCGCAGCAGATGTTCGCCTTCGTGACCCGGGAAGCCGAGCGGTGGGCGCCCGTGGTGAAGGCGTCCGGCGCAAAGGCCGAGTAGCCCGCCTCCGGGCACCAGGCCCACCCGCGGAGCGGCATGCAGGATCCGGCGCAAGGACCCGTGGTCGTCGACACCAACGTGCTGATCGGCGGCCTGCCGACCGCGAACGGCCCGGGCACGCTCGCGCCGATCGTCGAGGGCATGCTGGACGGGTCGATCGCGTTCCTCGTGTCCGATGCGCTGCTGTCCGAGTACCGGGCGGTGCTGCTGCGTCCGGCCCTGCTCGCCCGCCTGCAGCTGCAGCCGGCCGACGTGCTGGCGCTGGTGGAGCGGCTGGCAGCGCGCGGCATCGCCGTGCAACCAGTGCCCGCGCCGCCGGCACCGGACCCGGGCGACCAGCTGCTCTGGGAACTGCTCGCGGCCTGCCCCGCCGCGCGTCTGCTCACGCGCGACCAGCTGCTGCTGCGCAAGGGCAGGATGCGCCGGCGGGTGCTGCTGCCGGAGGCATTCGACCTCGCGTCCGCGCGGGTGGCATAGCCGGATCCCGTACGACGGAGGCCCGGGCCGGGCATCCATGGCCCCGGCCATGCTCCTGCATGAAGCCCGGTCCATGCAGGATGCCGCCCACCCAGGCCGCGCTCAGGCTGTCGCCAGCGCCTCGCCCTCGACCGTGGCCGGTGCTGCCTTGGTCGAGCGGATCAGGTCCGACGCCTTCTCCGCGATCATGAACACCACCGCATTGATGTGCGCCGATGGCATGTCAGGGATGACCGACGCATCGACCACCCGCAGCCGCTCGACGCCACGAACCCGCAGCTCGGTGTCGACCACGCTGCGCGCGTCGCTGCCCATCGCGCAGGTACCGGCCGGGTGGTGCGCGGTGATCACCGTGCGGCGGATCCACTCCTCGATCGCCGCGCGCGAGTCGAGCTTCGGATCGGGCGCGAGCTGCCGGCCGCGGAAACCGGCCATCGGCGCGGAATAGCCGACCTCGCGTGCGCACTCGTAGCCTTCGTAGAGTTCCGCCAGGTCTTGCGGGTCGTCGAAGGCGTTGAACGAGATGCGCACCTTGTCGCGCGGATCGGGCGAGCGCAGCCGGACGCTGCCCCGGCTGCGCGGATGCAGAAGCGTCGGCCGGATGCCGTAGCCGTCGGTGTAGCCGGGACGGATGCCGGGGAACCACAGGTAG
The DNA here is from genome assembly GCA_020248265.1 of Rhodocyclaceae bacterium. NCBI lineage: Bacteria > Pseudomonadati > Pseudomonadota > Betaproteobacteria > Rhodocyclales > Rhodocyclaceae > Rhodocyclaceae bacterium. The sequence continues at coordinate 278,712 of JADCHX010000004.1, read as the reverse complement.
GGATCGATCACCGCGCAGCGGAACATGAACTCGATGTTCGGCACGTCGATGCCGCCGCGGGTGCGCACGAACGCGAACAGGTCGCTCGGCAGCATCGTTGCCGGTCCGGTACCGAAGGCCCAGGCACGCAGCATGTCGACCGCCATCCGGTCGAAGCGCATCTGCGCGCGGAACGGCCCGTGGCCGGTGCGCTCCCAGCGGATCATCACCGCCAGATGGTCCTGCAGGTTGGTGCCCACCGGCAGGTCGGCGCGCATCCGGATGCCATGGGCCTTCAGTTCGTCCGCAGGGCCTATGCCGGACAGCATCAGCACCTGCGGCGTGTTGAAGCTGCCTGCAGAGAGGATCACCTCTGCATCGGCCAGCGCACGCACGGTCGCGCCGTCCTGCACGTACTCGATGCCGGTCGCGCGCGTGCCTTCGAACAGCACCCGCACCGCATGCGCATGCGTGGCCACCGTGAGGTTGGGCCGCTGCATCGCCGGGCGCAGGTAGGCGCGCGCGGCCGATACCCGCTGGCCCTCGTGGATGAAATACTGGCCGAGCCCGAAACCCTCGTTGGTCTCGCCGTTGTAGTCGGTGTTGGTCTCGAAGCCGTGCAGCTTGCCGGCCGCCTTCCAGGCCTCGTTCAGCGGATCGCGGAAGCGGCCGCGCCGCACCTGCACCGGGCCGCCCGCCGCACGATACTGGCTGTCGCCGCCCTCCCAGTCCTCGAGCCGGCGGAAGTACGGCAGTACCTCGTCGTAGGACCAGCCGGTGGCACCGTTGCGCGCCCAGCGGTCGTAGTCGCCGCGCGCCCCCCGGGTGTGGGTCATCATGTTGATGCTGGACGAGCCCCCGAGCAGCTTGCCGCGCATCGCCTCGAGCGTGCGACCGTGCAGGTTCGGCTCGGGCTCGCTCGACAGTCCCCAGTCGAACATCTCGTGCTCGTACAGCTTCCCGACGCCGAGCGGGATGCGCACCAGCGGATGCCGGTCGTCTGCGCCGCCGGCCTCGAGCAGCAGCACGCGCACGGCCGGGTCTTCGCTCAGCCGTGCGGCGAGCGTGCATCCGGCGGTACCGGCGCCGGCGATGATGTAGTCGTAGGTATTCACTGGAGCAGGTCTTCCGTATCCACCGTCACGCGGCGAAGCTTGCGCGCCTCGCCCGCATCGAAGTTGCTGCGTGCATGCAGCACGCAGCGGTTGTCCCAGATCAGCACGTCGCCCGGCGTCCACTTGTGGGCGTAGATGAACGCCTGCTGTTCCTGGTGGTCGAACAGGCTTTCGAGCAGCGCGTCGCTCTCGGCGCGCGGCATGCCGACGATGTATTCGGTCATCAGGCGGTTCACGTACAACGCCTTGCGACCGGTGCCGGGATGGGTGCGCACCACCGGATGGGCCCAGGTATACGCCGTCGGCGACGGCGTTGCCTTGCTGATCGGCGTGGCGTAGGTATCGATGCCGCCGGGCTCGTAGGTGTTCACCGCGGACAGGCCCTCGAGGCGCTGCTGCATCGTCTCCGGCAACGCGTCCCAGGCCTTGTACTGGTTGGCAAACAGCGTGTCGCCGCCCGAGGACGGCACCTGCATCGCGTAGAGCATGGTGGCGACGCACGGATGCTCGACGTAGCACTTGTCGGAATGGAAGAACATCTCGCCATCGGGCAGTGCACCGATGTACTTGCCGTCGGCCTTCTCGTTGGTCACGTACATGATGGCCGGATGCACGTTGCGCAGGATGTCGAACGTACCCAGCGTGCGCCCGAGCGCGCCGAAGCATTCGCCGAACCGCACCTGCTGCGCTTCATCGAGCGATTGCCCGGGCACCAGCAGCACGCAGTGCTCGTACAGCAGTCCGCGGACCAGGCCGACCGCCTCGCGGTCGAGCGGCACCGACAGGTCGAGGCCGCGCACTTCCGCGCCCAGCGCCGGCGACAGCGCACGCACGGCCACGCCTGCCGGCAACGCGACCTTCGTCATTTCAGGGATGCCAGCCATCAGTGCCTCCTCACTCGACCACGATCGAACGCTGGCGGGCGATGCCGCGCCACTTCGCGATGTCCGCACGATAGAACGCGTTCGACTCCGCGGCATTCATCGCGGCAGGCTCTGCGCCTTCGCGATCGAAGGTCTCGCGCATCTCGGGCGAGCCGACTACTGCGCGCAGCTCGCCGTTCAGCCGGTCGAGCAGCGCCTGCGGCGCCGTGCCCGGCGCGAACACGCCCCACCAGATGTCGACCTGGTAGCCGGGCAGGGTCGCCGCGAGGGTCGGCAGTTCCGGCAGGAAGCGCGAGCGGTCTGGCGTGGTCACCGCCAGCGCACGAAGGCGGCCGCCCTTGATGTGGCCGATCGTCGCCGGGATGCTGGCCACCATCGCCTGGATGCGTCCCGCGATCAGGTCCTGCACTGCCGGTGCGCTGCCCTTGTAGGGAACGTGCGCCATCTCGACCTTCGACAGCGCAGTCAGCAGTTCGCCCGACAGGTGGTGCAGCGATGCGATGCCCGCCGAACCGTAGTTGAGCGATCCCTTTGCCTGCCGGGCCGCATCGAGCAGCTGCTCGACGCTGCGGTAGGACGAATCGCCACCGACCACCAGCAGCATCGGACCGGTGGCCACCATGCCGACCGCGGCCAGCCCCTTCTCGGCATCGAACGGCAGGGTCTTGCGGGTGGCTGCACCGGTCGACAGGTCGGATGCGGTGAACATCAGCACCGAACCATCAGGTGCCGCCCGGCTCACGTACTCCGCGCCGACCATGCCGCCGGCGCCCGGCCGGTTCTCGACCAGCACGGTGCCGCCGGTGCGCAGCGCCAGCCGCTGCGCGAGGACGCGGCCGAACAGGTCGGTGCTGCCGCCGGGTGCGAACGGCACCACCAGCTGAACCTGCTTCGGCAGCTGCGGCCCGGATGGCTGTGCCAGCGCAGGCACCGCCGCCAGTGCAGGCAGCAGCGCGGAGACGGCAACACCGAAGGCGCGCGCAAGGCAGCCGGGCCGTGCAGGGTTGCAGCGCGTGTACTGGACGGTCGCATGCATCGAGGCTCTCCCGGGTGCTGCACGCGAGCGCGTGCAGCGTCCAAGGTACCGCGATGCACGTCGGCTTGGCAACTGTTGCCACCGGGACTGTGATCACAGATTGACGGATGCACTGGCACGGGCACGCCGGCGGCGGGGGTGCACCAGCGTGATGCACCGGCGTACCATGGCGGGCAGGGTCACGGCCCCGGCCTGCACGGTCGGCGCCGGCATGGACCCCGTGGTACGCATGTTGCTTTTTTGCTCGCAGCGACCATAGAGAGGAGCACCGCCATGACTGCCCGCAAGCGTTCCGCCGAAGCCGTCGCATTCCTCCTCGCTGCCGCGATGGCGGCCCCTGCATTCGCACAGAGTGCAGCCGGCGCCTATCCCGCCCGGCCATTGCGCCTGATCGTCCCCTACGGCGCAGGTGGCGTGTCCGACATCCTCGGCCGCACGCTCGCCGCCAAGATGTCCGAGCTGATCGGGCAGGCGATCGCGGTCGAGAACCGCGCCGGTGCCGCCGGCGTGATCGGCTCCGACTTCGTGGCGAACTCCACGCCCGACGGCTACACCATCCTGTTCTCCAGCATCGGCGCGCATGCGATCTCGCCGCACATGCTGAAGAAGCTGCCGTTCAATCCGTCCACCGCGTTCACCTCGATCGGCGGCGTGGCCCTCTCGACCAGCGCGATGGCGGTCGGTGCGAACCAGCCGATGAAGACGGTGAAGGACGTGATCGCGCGTGCGAAGGGCAACCCGGGCAAGGTGATCTACGGCTCGTCCGGCGTCGGCAGCATCGGCCACCTCACCGGCGAGATCCTCGGCCTGTCGGCCGGCGTCGACATGACGCACATCCCGTTCAAGACCGTCGCGGTCGCCTATCCGGATGCGATCAGCGGCTCGATCACGATGGTGATCGATACGCTGCCGTCGATGATGCAGCACCTGAAGTCCGGCAGCATCCGCCCGCTGGCGATGCTTTCCCCGAGCCGCTCGGCGGCCTTCCCGGACGTGCCGACGATCGCCGAGGCCGGCTTTCCGGATGCCACGCTGATCTTCTGGTCTGCGCTGCACGGCCCGGCCAACCTGCCGCAACCGATCGTGCAGCGGCTGGCGGACGTGCTCAACAAGTCGCTCGCCTCGCCCGACCTGCGCGAGCGGTTCGCGACGCTGGGCGCCGAGCCCTGGGTCGCGACGGCCAAGGAACTCGACAACCGGGTGCGCCTCGATTTCGATCGGCTGGGCAAGGTGATCAAGGCCGCGGGAATCCAGCCGGAATGAACGCCCGCGCGGCGGCGCTCGCGGCGACGGGCTTGCTTGCCGCCGGGCTGCCGACCTTGGCCGCCGCAGCCGATCCGGCGGCTGCATGGCCGAGCCGCCCGGTGCGCATCGTCATCGGCTCCTCGCCCGGCGGCGTGGTCGACATCTCCGCGCGCGTGGTCGGACAACGCCTCGCTGATTCATGGAAGCAGCAGGTGATCGCCGACAACCGTCCCGGTGCCGGCGGCATGGTCGCGGCAGCCCTGGTCGCCGGCGCCAACCCGGACGGCCACACCCTGCTGTCGATCTCGGCTTCGCACGTGATCGCCCCTTCGCTGTATGCCCGGGTGCCGTACGACACGCTGAAGGATTTCGCCGGCGTGGCGATGACCGTGCTGGTGCCCTCGGTGCTGGCGGTGAGCCCGGCGCTGGGCGTGCGCTCGGCGAAGGAACTGGTCGCCCTGGCGAAGGCGAAGCCGGGACAACTGCTGTTCTCCTCTGGCGGCATCGGCAGCGGCACGCACTTCGCCGCCGAACTGTTCGTCAATCTGTCCGCGATCGAGGCCCGCCACATCCCGTTCAAGGGCATCCCGGAAGCGATGACCGAGGTGGTCGCAGGGCGCGTGCAGTTCACGCTTTCACCAGTTTCGACTGTCGCACCGTTCATGAAGGATGGCCGCGCGCTGGCGCTGGGCGTGACATCGGGCAGCCGGATCGCCGCGCTGCCAGACGTGCCGACCCTGGCCGAGGCGGGCGTCGCCGGCTACCGCTGGGATCCCTGGTTCGGCCTGGTCGCCCCGGCAAGGACGCCACGGCCGGTGGTCGACCTGGTCAATGCCGCCGTGCGGCGCGCGGTCGCGCTGCCCGAATCGATGCAGCAGTGGGCATCGATGGGCGGCGAACCGATGCCCGCGATGTCCCCGACTGAGATGGACCGCTACCTCACCGCGCAGCTCGCGATGGTGGCGAAGCTCGCCGAAGCGGCGGGGATCCGGCCGGAATAGAATCGCAGCGCCGCCGCCCGCCATCCGGCCGCCGGGGGCCTGCATGGAGACCGCACCGATGCGCCTGAAGCTGTTCCCCTGGCTGGGCCGGGATTTCGTGTCGCTGTCCTGCGAGGGCACCGGCGAGGGCAGCGTCGAGGACGAGACTCGCGCCCTGCTCGCCCGCTTCGCGCAGGAACTGTCGGCGTTCGGCTTCGGGCTGGAGCAGGTCGTTCGCACCCGCATGTTCACCCGCGACATGGACACCTGGGTAGCCGCCAACCTCGCCCGCCGACGCGTGCTGGACGGCCCGGCCCGTTCGGTCAGCTCCAGCCATATCTGGACCGGACGGCTCGGCGACCGGGCAAGGATCTCGATCGACCTGCTGGCGATGGTGCCCCGCCCCGGTGACGGGCCGAAGGTGATGAAGGAGTACGACCCGCCGACCGTCGTGCTGCGCCGGATGAGCTGGGGCGGCATCCTGTTCCTGTCCGGTGTGACCGACATGACGAACCCGACCTTCGACGGGCAGTTCCCGGTGATCATCCAGCGCATCACGGATACGCTGGCCGACGGTGGGGCACGCTGGAGCGACGTCGCGAAAGCATCCTTCCTGCTGCACCATGACGAATCGCTGGTGATGCTGAAGACGCGCTTCGCAGAGGCGGTACCGGTCGCGATCCCGCAGGTGGACTACACCTTCGTCGGCACGCGCCAGGGCAAGCGGCTCGAGATCGAGGTCACGGCCAGGCTGACCTGAGCCGCGATCACTTCATTCCGTTCGCGATCTTGTAGCGGCGAACCAGTTCATGGCCCTCGGCGGCCGGCAGCGGCTCGAGCGGACCACGGCCATGCGGGCAGCGCATGTCCTCCACCGCGCCGTACAGCCGGCACATCAGCGGACGCCGTTCGTGGATGCCGCAGTGTCCGGCCAGCGAGAACACGCAGGCCTGGTCTGCGCGCTCGGCAGGGGGCTCCGCCAGCCCGGCCTGCTTCAGCTCCCACGCACTCCAGGGCACCGGGCCGCAGCAGTCGGTGCAGCCTTCGATGCACTCGAACGACGCGATCGCCGCATACAGGCGCTGGTGGAGCGCTGCAGCCGTCCCGGCCGCGGCCACCTTCGGCTTCTTCATCGCCGCAGGCAGCCGCAGGTCGGAAGCCGGCCGATCAGTCCGGCCATCCCTCGAGCAGGTCGACCGGATCGCCGAAGCGGCGCGCCGCCTCGATCACCTGCGGGCTGCGCAGCGCGGTGAGCAGGCCGTCCTGCACCAGCAGGTTCGGCCCGGCGGTGACGGTGGAGTCGAGGCAGACCAGGTCCATGTGGATCGGCGGCTCTTCCCAGTTCGGCATCGCGCGCTGGATGTATGCGCACGGCTTCTCGAGCTCGATGCCGAAGTGCAGCGCGCCTGGCGAGTTGGACCCGGCCGGGTAGATGCCCTGCCGCGGCGCCTTCGGGTTGAAGCCGCAGCCGAGTTCCACCAGCACGCCACCGACCAGCATGTCGCGCAGGATCACCGCCTCTTCCGAACGGCCGCGAACCTCGACGATGCGGTCGTTCTCGAACACGACGCCGATCTTCTCGGCGAACGGCTTCGGGAAGCCGACCGCGCTCTGCGGGTAGACGATGCCGTTCACGTCGTTGCGGGTCGCGCCACGATCCATCTTCTTGCCGAGCGTGGTGCGGTCATAGACGTTCGGCCCGTGCGTCGGTACCCAGTGCACGTAGGCACCGGCTTCCTCGGCCGTGGTCTGTCCACGCCAGCGGTTGGAGCTCAGCATGTTCTCGCGCATCTCGGGCGTGAAGTTCGCCGTCCAGTCGGTGCCGCGCGGGTCGGTGATCTTCAGCGCGAACGACTCGCCCTTCGGATACATGTCGCGCGTGGCGCGGGTGATCTCGCCGACCAGCTCCGCCGGGAAGCGCGCCTGCGGCGTCTTCAGCACGTCGATGTTGCGAAAGTAGGTCATCTTGACCGTACGCTGCCCAGTGTCCTTGCGCACCTTCAGGCAGTACGCATCGCCGATCGAGGCGAACCAGGTCGAGACGACCAGCGTCGCCTTCTCGTAGACCGGCTTCAGCTCTTCCGGGAACACGCCGGTGTTCCAGTCGCTGCTCATGTACATCTCGGGCCGGACGCCGCGTGCACGCGCGATGCCCTCGATGGCATGGAACACGCGCGGGTCGATCAGGAAGTCGGACAGGAACAGCAGCCTGTCATCCGGCCGGATCGCGAACACCTTGATCATGTTGTCCACCGCCTGGAAATACTGGGCGGTCAGGAAGGTCTCGTTGGCGTTCACCGGCGGCATCGCGTTGAATGCCTGCGGATCTGGGGTCAGCATGGTGTCTCCTCTACTCGGCCTTGATCTTCAACTGGCGGATCTGCCTGCCGAAGCGTTCATGTTCGGCCTTCATCAGCGCCGCGAACTGCTCCGGCGTGTCGCTGGTGGGCTCGTAGCCGAGCTTGGCAAAACGATCGCGCACATCCTGGCCCTTCACCGCCGTGGCCAGGATGCCGTGCAACCGCGCGATGATCTCCTTCGGCGTGCCGGCCGGCGCGAGGAAGCCGAAGCGGCCCTCGCCGACGACTTCCTTGTAGCCAGACTCGACCATCGTGGGCAGCGAAGGCTCGGCGATGGAACGGTTACGGCCCGACACCGCCAGCACGCGCAGCTTGCCGGCCTGCACCATCGGTTGCACCAGCCCCAGGTCGGCGAACATCATGTCGACCTCGCCGCTGGTCATCGCGGTGATCGCGGGCACCATGCCCTTGTAGGGCACGTGCACCAGGTCGATGCCGGTCGAGGCGGTCAGCGTTTCCATCGTGAGATGCGAAACCGAGCCGGCACCCGAGGTGGCGAAGGTCAGCGCCTGCGGCTTGCTGCGCGCGATCTTCATCAACTCGGCCACGGTCTTCGCCGGCACGCGCGCGTTCACGGTCAGCGCATACGGACCGAGCGCGACGTTCATGATCGGCGCAAAGTCGCGCAGCGAATCGTAGGACAGCTTCGCGTACAGGTGAGGCGCGAACGCGAGGCTGCTCTGGCCGGCCACCAGCAGGGTGTAGCCGTCCGGCGCCGCTCGTGCCACGTAGGCAGTGCCGATCGTGGCGCCAGCGCCACCCCGGTTCTCGACCGTGACCGCGACGCCCAGCGCCTCGGCGAGCTTGGCCGACATCGTGCGCGCGATAAGGTCGTTGGCACCGCCCGGAGCGAACGGCGACACGACGATGATGCCCCTGGCAGGCCATTGCTGGGCTGCGGCGGGCAGGGCCAGCGCCAGCGTCGCTGCTGCAGCGAACACGGCGCAGAGCAGCGGCGACGGCCGTGCGACATCGCGGCATGACCGGGCCGGTACCGGGAGGAGCCGGTTCACCGGCGAAGACATGTGCATCATCATCGGGCCAGCATAGCACCGCGAAAGTCAAACCGTGTGGGGGTCAGGTCTTGAGTTTTGCATCCTGGCCCGGTTGGGTTCTTGGGCCTTACGCCTGCGATGCAAAACTCAAGACCTGACCCCACGGCAGGTGACCCCACGGCAGGCTAAAGCCGGTTTTCGTCGGCGAACGCCTGGAACGAAGCACCGGGCGCCGCGCCCATGATCGCATCGTGCACCCGTGCCGCATGCGCCTCGCCCCAGGTATCGCGCGTGATCCGGATGAACTTCCCGCGCAGCGCCTCCGGCGGATGCGGGTTCTGCGGCTCGCCGCGGATGTAATCGGCATGGGCCTCGTAGGTGCGCCCGTCGCGGAAGGTGATCTTCATGTCGGTCTTCTGCATGCCGAGCGAGACCTTCGTGTACTCCGGGTTCTCGGTGACGAACACGCGCCGGGCGAGCGACTGGATCACCGGGTTGGCCACCGCCGCATCCTCGAAATTCTCGAGGTCCGGACCACCGTGGTAGATCATCGTCGCGACGCCGAACGGGATCGAGAAGCGCGCGCCGAAGCTGGTGTCGATGTCCTGCCGGTCGAGCATCTTCGCGTGGAAGTAGGTGCTGAAATCGATGCGCTCGATCGATTCAGGATCGATCTTCCCGCCCGGTGCGTCGCGCACCGCCTGCTCGGCGAGGTCGATGCCCGAGTGCGCATAGCGGCCGGACGAATGGATCTTGAAGTAGCTGCGCGCGATCACCCAGAACTCGCCCAGCCGCTCGACCACATGGTCACGGTCGATCACGTCGGAGAAGCCGCCCTTGCCATGCGCGCTGGCCACGCCGTCGAACTCGCCGGTGAAGCCGCACTGGACCATCTGCCGCGAGAACAGGCCCATGTAGTTGCTCAGGCCGGCATAGGCGTTGCGTACCGTCACGCCTTCGAGGATCGCATTGCGCGAGGTGGCGATGCCCAGCGTCGCGCCCACGTTCAGGGTGGTCATCATCTCGGCAGCGTCGACATGGTCGAGCTTCGCAACCGCCACTGCCGCGCCGATCGGGCCCGAGGTCGCATGCGGATGGAACACCAGCTTCAGCTTCGATGCACGGCTCACCCGCGACGAGGCCTCGTAGCCGAGGATGAACGCAAGCAGCATGTCGCCGAAGCTGGAATTGCGCTGCTGTGCGGCGGCGAGCGTCGCGGTGGCGAGCTGGATGCCGGGGTGGCCGCCGCCGGCATGCAGGTTGCCTTCGTCCTGCTCGAGCCAGGTGCCAGCCATGCCGTTCACCAGCGCGGCCTTCAGCGGTTCGGTGCGCCGGCCGCTGGCCAGCACCGAAGCCGGACAGGGTCCGCCGTCGGCGAGGTGCTTGTCCATGAAGGCCTGCATCTCAGGCACGCGCAGCCCGCCGACCACCGCACCGATGCAGTCGGCCATGATCCAGCGGCCGCGCTCGACGATCTCCGGCGGCAGGTCTTCCAGCCGGGTGCGCGCGAGCCAGGTCGACAGTGTCTGGAGGTAGGCAGGCCCGCGGGGCAATCCGTCGGCACTCATCATGGCGTCCTTTCCGTCGGTCTCGTGCGTCCGAGCGTACCGTAGTATGCTGATTCGTTCACAGGGACGGGACAGTACGGGACAACCCATGGCCGACTCCGAAGTCTCCTTCTTCAGCGATGGCCTGCGCATCGTTGGCTACCTCCACCAGCCGCCCGACTGGAAGGTCGGCGACCCGCCCCGTCCCGCCATCCTGGTGCTCGCCGGCTACGGCGGCAACCCGCACTTCGACTGCATCCACCTGGTGCGCCGGCTGTGCGCCGACGGCTGGTTCGTGTTCACCTTCGACTACCGCGGCCATGGCAAGAGCGAAGGCATCCGCGGCCGACACCGTCCGCTGGAGCAGGCACAGGACGCGTTCGATGCGCTGTCGTTCATGCAGACGATCCCCGGCATCGATCCGCAGCGGCTGGGCGTGTTCGGCACGAGCTTCGGCGGCGCGCACGGCATCTGGGTCACGGCCCACGACGAGCGGGTGAAGGTGCTGGTGACCAGCGCGGCCGTGACCAACGGCGAGCGCTGGCTGCGCCTGCTGCGGCGCCCCTGGGAGTGGCTGGAATTCCGCGACCGCGTGGACGCCGATGCGCGGCGCCGGGTGCGCGAAGGCACGCCGGCGATCGTGCAGCGTGGCGAGATCATGCTGCGCGACCCGGATGCGCTGCGCACCCGCGCCGCGCAGTTCCCGGAGGGACAGCCGCTGCCGGCGGAGGACATCGACCTGGAGAGCGCCGAGGCCTGCATGCGCTACCGCCCCGAATGGGTGGTCGACCGCATCGCGCCACGGCCGGTGCTTATGTTCTGGGCCGACCGTGACGCGCTGGTCCCGGTCGAGGAACAGCTCGCCTGCTTCGAGCGCTGCCGCGAACCGCGCCGGCTGGTGCGGCTGCCCGGTGCCGGACACTACGATACCTACGAGTTCCGCAACCCCGCCACTGCCAGCATCATCCACCAGGAGACCGCCGCATGGTTCAGACAGCACCTGTAGCAGGCTTCGCGAACACCGGGCTGGCACTGCTGGCCGGCCTTGCAGGTCTTGTCCCGCTGGCACCGGTCGATGCGCTGGCACAGGGCTTCCCCACCCGGCCGGTGCGCATCATCGACGCATTCCCGGCCGGCGGTGCCGGCGACGTGATCGCGCGCATCCTGTCGCCGCGGCTCGGCGAGGCGCTCGGCCAGACGGTGATCGTCGAGAACCGCCCGGGCGCGGGCGGCAACATCGGTGCCGAGGTCGCGGCGAAGGCACCAGCCGACGGGCACACGATGTTCATGGGCGTGAGCGTGGTGCTCGCACCCAGCCGCAGCCTGTACGCGAACCTGCCGTACGACGCCCTTCGCGACTTCATGCCGGTGTCGCGCGTGGGCACCGGCGCCTACCTGCTCGCCTCGCATCCGTCGCTGCCGGTGAAGACGGTGAAGGACGTGGTCGCGCTCGCGCGCGCGAAGCCGGGCGCGCTCAACTATGCATCGGGCGGCATCGGCTCCGGCCAGCACCTGGCGGGAGAACTGTTCAAGAGCCGGACCGGCAGCGCACTCACCCATGTCGCCTACAAGGGCGGTCCGCCGGCGGTGGCCGCGGTCGCGGCGGGCGAGTCCGAGATCGGCTTCGTGACCGTGACCGCCGGGCTCGGTCAGGTCAACGCGGGACGCCTGCGCGCGCTCGGCGTCAGCAGCCCGCAGCGCCTGCCGACGATGCCGAACGTGCCGACCATCGCCGAGTCGGGCTACCCCGGCTTCGAGGTGACGCCGATCTTCGGGCTGTACGTGCCCACCGGCACGCCGAAGGAGGTGATCGCCACGCTGAATGCAGCGGTTCGCAAGACCGTGGACAATGCCGAGGTCCGCGATCGGCTGGCGGCCCAGGCGGTGGTCGCGGGCAGCAGCACGCCGGAGGAACTGGGGCGCAGCCTCGCGGAAGAGATCGCCCAGTGGGCGAAGGTCATCAAGGCCGCCGGCATCAAGATCGAATAGACAACGGAGGCAGCACGTGGCAACGACAGCATCACTGGTCGCGGAATTCCAGGCACTGATGGACGACCTGCTGCGCAAGGTCGGCGCGAGCCGCACGACGATCCGCCTCGACGTGCCCGCGCACGGCTTCGCGGTCAACGGCGTGGTCGCGGAAGGGCGCGGCGAAGGCATCAACTCGATCGCGGTCGAGACCTCGCTGCAGCAGCGCAAGACCCAGACCGCGTCCTGGCTCGAGCGCGAGCGGCGCATCCTGGTGCAGGACGACTGTGCGAACGCCGAGTTCCAGCCGCCGAAGGAACTGATGCAGATCTACGGCACCAAGGCGCAGATCCTCGCGCCAGTGATCCGCGGCGAGGCGCTGACCGGGTGGATCTCGGTGCACTACAACCCGTCGCCGCGCAAGTGGACGCCGCAGGACGTGGCCGCGGTCGAGGACGCGATCCGGACGGCGCATGCGATCCTCGATCGCGCCTGACCGGCGATCGCCGGGCGCGAACCGCAAGTGACCGCTGCATCGGGGCGCCCGCCGGCGCGCCGCGTCGGCTTCATCGGCCTGGGCATCATGGGCTCGGCGATGGCCGGGCACCTGCTCGACGCCGGCTGGACGGTGGTCGGGCACGACGTGGATGCCGCACGCATGCAGGCGTTCACCGCGGCCGGCGGCACGCCGGCGGCAACACCGGCAGCGGTTGCGCGCGCGGTCGATGAAGTCCTCACCGTGCTCCCCGGCGCGGACATCCTGCGCGCGGTGATCTCGGGCGAGCAGGGCCTGGTCACCGCGGGCAATCCGGCGCTGCTGGTCGCGGACTGCGGCACCTTCGATATCCCCGACAAGGAAGCGTGCCGCGAGCTGCTCGCCAGCGCCGGCATGCAGATGCTCGACTGCACGATCAGCGGCACCGGCGCGCAGGCGCGCACGCGCGACCTCGTCGTCTATACCAGCGGTCGGGCCGAGGACCATGAACGGATCGCGCCGGCCTTCGCCGGCTGCGCGCGGGCCAGCCACCATACCGGCGCGTTCGGCAATGCCAGCCGCGTGAAGTTCATCGCCAACCTGCTGGTGGCGGTGCACACCGTGGCCACCGCCGAGGCGATGGTGCTGGCCGAACGGGCCGGGCTCGACCTGTCGGCGATCTACGACCTGGTGCGCAGCGGCGCCGGCAACTCGCGCATGTTCGAACTGCGCGCCCCGCAGATGGTAGAGGGCCTCTACGACCGGGATGTCGCTTCAAAGATGGACGTGTGGCAGAAGGACATGCAGGTGATCGGCCGCTTCGCGAAGTCGCTGGAATGTGCGGTGCCGCTGTTCTCGGCGTCGGCGCAGGTGTTCACCGCTGCGATGGCGCAGGGCATGGACAAGGAAGACATGGCCGCCGTGTGCAGGGTGATGGAGCGCCTGAACGGCATCGATCGCCCGGCGCCGGGCGGCGACTGATCCCGGGCGAGGCGCTGCTGCCTGGCCGACGCGGCGCTACTCGGGCTTGATCCCCACCTGCCGGATGATCTCGGCCATGCGTGGCAGTTCGTTGCGCACCGCGCGCGCGAGGTCCTCCGCGCTGCCGCCCTGCGCCTCGAGGCCGAGCTGCGACAGCTTCTCCTTCACGTCCGGCGACTTCAGGATGCGCGCCGACTCCGCGTTCAGGCGGGCGACGATCTCCGGCGGCGTCGCTGCTGGCGCGAACAGCCCGGCCCACTGCTCGTACTCGTAGCCGGCCACGCCTGCTTCCTGCACCGTCGGCAGCTCGGGCAGGAGGTCGGAGCGGCGTGCACCCGCCATCGCCAGCGCGCGCAGCTTGCCGGAACGGATGTGCGGCAGCGGCGTGGCCAGCCCGTTGAACATCAGCTGCACATGGCCGCCGACCAGGTCGGTGGTCGCCGGCACCGCGCCCTTGTACGCGACATGGGTCATCCGGATGCCGGCCATCGAGCCGAGCATCGCCATCGACAGGTGCTGCGGACTGCCGACGCCACCGGACGAGTAGAGCAACTGGTCCGGCCGCGCCTTCGCCAGCGCGACGAGTTCCTTCACCGTCTTCACCGGCAGGCTGGGATGGACGACCAGCACCGTCGGGATGCTCACCACCGTGGTGATCGGCGCGAAGCTCTTCAACGGGTCGTAGTCGATCTTCGCGTAGACATGCGGCAGCGTGGTCATGATGCTGCTGTTGAGCAGCGCCAGCGTATGGCCGTCGGCTGCCGCGCGCGCAGCACGCGCCGTCCCGGGCAGGCCAGCCGCGCCCGGCAGGTTCTCGACCACGAACGGCTGCTTCAGCACGGACGACAACCGCTCGGTCAGTACCCGCAGCGAGACGTCGGCGGCGCTCCCGGCCGCGAGCGGAACGATTACCGTGATCGGCCGCGACGGCCAGGCAGGCTGTGCCGCGACAGGGCCCGCGACGAGCAGGGTGGCGGTGCCGGCAAGCGGCAGCCAGGCGGCAGCGCGGCGGCTAATCGGACAGTGAACCATGCAGTGACTCCACGGAGATGCATTGCCAATCATCATGCGGCACGGGGCGCCGGCCGTCCAGTCGGGAGTAGTTGGGGTCAGGTCTTGCCTTTTGCCTCTACGAGGCAAAAGGCAAGACCTGACCCCGCCCCGTCACTCCGGCTCTATCGCCGCATCCTTCACCATCTTCGCCCAGCGCTGGGTCTCGCTGCGCACATACGCGGCGAACTCGACCGGGTTCATCGGCTCGACGCTGAAGCTGAGCGAGTTGAGCGACTTGCGCACGCCCTCGTCGGCCAGCGCCTTCGACGACAGCGCCCACAGCTGGTCGATGATCGGCTTCGGCACGCCCGACGGTGCGGCGAGCCCGGCCCAGACCGTCACGTCGTAGCCGGGCACCACTTCGCCGATCGCCGGCACCTCGGGCAGCGTCGGGCTGCGCCTCGCGGTGGTGACGCCGAGCGCGCGCATCTTGCCGGCGCGCACCAGTTGCAGCCCGGCGGCGAAGTCGGAGAAGGTGGAATCGATCTGGCCACCGATCACGTCGGTCACCGCCTGTGGCGTACCCTTGTACGAGACCTCGAGCAGTTCGGCGCCGCCGAGCGAACGCATCATGCCGATCGACACCCGCATGCCGGCCGATGCCTGCCCCGCGGTGAGCTTTCCCTGGCGCGCCTTCGCCAGCGTGATGAACTCGCGCAGGTCCTTCGCCGGCAGGTCGTTGCGCACGGCGAGGATCAGCCCGGTGGTGATGAAGCGCGCCACCGGGGTGAAGTCCTTCTGGATGTCGAACGGCAGCTTGCGATAGAGGCTCACGTTGCCGGCGAAGGTGGTGTTGTTCGCGCTGACCAGCGTGTAGCCATCCGGCGTCGCACGCGCCGCGACCTCGACGCCGATGTTACCGTTGGCGCCCGGCCGGTTGTCCATGATGAACGGCTGGCCCGAGGTCTGCGCCATGTGCTGCGTCACGAAACGCATGATCTGGTCCGGGGCGCTGCCCGGCGGGAACGGCACGATCACGCGTACCGGGCGCGACGGATAGGACTGGGCAAGCACGCCGCTGGACAGGGCTCCGGCCAGCGACAGCAGGGCCACCGCTGCCACGGTCGATCCGCGCAGGGCGACGTTCTTCGATGAAGCCATTTCAATCTCCTCCGTTCCGCGCGTGCGGGATCACCGGCAGCAGCACGTACGGCTGTCTGCCCGGTTCGAAATGCAGGACATTCGTGCCGCCGAAAACTTCCGGCGGCCGGTCTTCGGGATGGTCGTGCAGGAAGGGCCCGACACCGGTCAGCGTGTAGTGCACGCCGGGGATGCTCAGCGGCGGACCGGGGTAGGCGTAGTCGCAACCGCGCACCGACAACGCCAGTCGATACCCGGCCGGCACCACGATGCAGGTCGGCCAGATCTCGACATCGAGGTCCACCGGTACGCCAGGCACCAGTGGCTGCACCTCGTCATGGACATGCCATGGGCGGTACGGCAGCGAACGCGAGGGATCCAGCTTGCGATGCGAGGCACGCAGCCAGCCCAGCCCGACCGGCGTCCTCGGATCGTTCGATCCCTGGAACGCGACCTCGGTGCCGTCCGGTGCGAACACGCGCAGCACCAGGAACACGTCGGCATCGGTGCTGTCGGAACTCAGCCGCAGCTTCGCGGCCACCGGCCCGGTGATCTCCATCGGCGCCTCGAGCGGCGGCGTGCTGAACAGAAGGCCGTCTCCCCCGGTCTGGTAGGCGAGCGATGTCGCCACGCCGGGTTCACCGGTGCCGAACGCCATCGTCGTCGGATCGAGGTAGTACTTCGTCCACTGAGTACGCGCGATCGGCCATTCGCCTTCAGCCCGCTCCTCGAACCGGTCGGGATGGCGAACCTGCAGCAGCACCCGCGGCTGCGTATCCCAGCCGGTATCTTCGCCCTTCAGAAAGTGCCCGAAGAAGCGCTTCTGCATCCGTTCGCAGCGCGTGGTGTGGAAGCTTTCCCAGTGCGCGCCGCCATGCGCTTCGAGCCACTTCTGCTTCGCCGGAGCGCACACGAAGGCTTCGAAATTGCCGCGGGTATGAAGCCCCTGCCCGCCCCAGTTGGCCGCAGTGAGGAACGGCACCTCGACCTGCGACAGGTCGGGCGATCGTTCGCGATGCGCCTCGTCGTCGAACGGATGATCGAGGATCCACTGGTTGAAGTCGATCCGGTTACGTGCCAGTTCATCGTCCGGCAACGTCTCCGACCCGGCGATCAGTTCCCCGGTGGCCCGGCTTCGGAAGCCGCGCTCGCCGTAGCCGTGCTGCGACCGATGCACCGCGCGCGGGAACCAGTTGGTGAGGAAGCGCGAGAAGATGCCGCCGTGGCGCGTCGCCTCGCGATAGAAGTCGGACGAACCTTCCCAGGTGACGATCGCCGTGAGGTGCGGCGGCTTCAGGCACGCCACCTGCCAGGCATTCATCGCGTAGTACGAGATGCCGTTGAGCCCGACCTTGCCGCTGCTCCACGGCTGCACGCCCGCCCACTCGATGCAGTCATGGAAGTCGCGCGTCTCGCGCGGCGACCATGGATCGACAGCGCCCGGCGAGCGACCGGTTCCGCGGCCATCGACGCGCACCACCGCGTAGCCATCGGGCACCCACTTCTCTGGATCGACCAGTTCCCAGGTCTGGTAGAGGTTGGTCGAGCCCTCCGCCACGTCCGGGTGCAGGGCGATCAGCCGCTCCCATGCCGCCTTGTTGCCGTCCTGGAAGGCGAGTCCCTTGCCGTATGGCCCATAGGACAGGATCACCGGATACCGGCCCTCGCCCGGTGGCAGGAATACGTCGGCGCGCAGCACGATGCCGTCGTCCATCGGGATCGGTGCATCCCACAGGATGCGCATCCCGTCGCGCAGTTCAGTCTTCTCCAACACCTTCCCCCTGCCGTCGGCTCCCGCCGTGCCGGCGCCGCCTCAGCGATTCCACGTTGCGCGCAGCTCCGCGATCGACGGCGTCACGCCGAAGAAGCGCCGGATGTTGCGCATCGTCTGTACATGGTCTTCCGGCACGTAGGCGGCACAGCCGTCCTCGGCCATCACGACATAGTAGTCGTGTACGAAAGCCGCACGCGCCGTCGTCTCGACGCAGACGTTGGTGACCACGCCGGTCAGCACCACCGTGCGGATGCCGTGCGAGCGTAGAACGAGATCCAGGTTCGTGCCCTGGAACGCGTCGTAGCGGTTCTTGACCACCACGATGTCTCCGTCTGCCGGTCGGATGTCTTCATACCAGTCACCCGCCCACGAGTCCTTCGTGCACACCGGGATGGTGGTGAAGCCACCCTTGCGTTCGCGCACCGCCTGCTCGAGCCAGGGGTCCGACAGGTAGGCATTGCCTTCCGACGTGTACTCGCAGCGCACGAAGATGCACAGCACGCCGGCCTCGCGCGCGGCCGACAGCAGCGGCGGCAGGCGGGCTGCCATGCGCTGTGCCTCGGAGATGTCGCGCCCGTCCTTCGACACCATGCCACCACTCGCACAGAAGTCGTTCTGCATGTCGATCACCAACAGCGCGGTGTGCGCCGGCTCGACCTTCTGCTCGAGCGTCACCAGCAACGGGCGGTGGGCGAGCCGCTGCGCGGCTTCAAGGTCCTGTTCGATGCTCAACGGTGGCTCCGGCGCATGCTGCGGACTTCAGAGATCTTCCGGTACGGCCACTGCCGCTGCCTTCGAATCGTGCGCGGCGATCTCGCGCGAGGGCTTTCCACCACGCGAATCGCGGCCGGTCGGCGTCCAGGTGCAGACCCGCGCATCGTCCACCCAGACCGTACGGTACTCGGCGGGCACGAAGAATTCGATGAAGGTCTTGCCCACCGCGCCGGTCGATGTGTAATGGCGTTCGCCGTCCGGATGGTAGACCAGGTCGCCGGCCCGGTACGCATGCGGCACCTCGTCCGAATAGCCGGTCGACTCGCCGGCGATCACGTACATGAAATGCTCTGCACCCTCGTGGTGGTGGTTCGATCCGTCGGTGTTTGGCGGATAGACGATGATCTCGGCCTTCAGCGCCTTGTTGCCAGTGAGCTTCGGCGTCGCGACGTAGATGCGCCGGCGGGCATCGTGCTTCGAATCGAGCACCGGCTCGTGCGCCCAGTCGACGATGCGCAGCCGGGGCGGGTTTGCGGCGATGCCCGGGTCGAGGCTGTGCGCCTGCGGCACTTCAGCCAGCAGCAGGCGGGCGCCGCCCGATCCTGCCGACAGCGATCCGCGGCATCCGATCGGCAGCACGACCGCATGGGCCTCCTGCAGCGCATGCACTGCACCGTCGAGTTCGAGCTGCAATGCGCCGTCCAGGACGAGGAACCAGCCGAGGCTGTCGGCCGGCAGCGAGAGGTCGAGGCGGCCACCCGCATCGAAGTCGATGCGGTCGGCCAGCACGCGCGTCGCCGGAATGCGCGCCCGGTCGAGCATCGCGCGCCGGCGCACGCCGCGCCCGCAGGCCGTCGACTCGACCTCGCCTTCATGGACGATACAGACCACGTTGCTCCTCCCTTCGTTGCCGGCTCTTCGGCCGGCTGCGCTTCAGCGCGGCCTGACGGCAGTAACGTCGATCTCGATCCGGGCACCCGGCTGGTTCAGGCAGTGCACGCAGATCGTCGTGCTGGCCGGCTTCCAGTCGCCGAGGTACTCGCGCACCGTGTTCGAGGCACCTTCCTGGTCGCGCATGTCGGTCAGGTACTTCGTCATCTTCACGATGTGGCGCAGCGTCAGCCCTTCCTTCTCGAGGATCAGCTTGATCTTGTCCATCGCCCGGCGCACCTGTGTCTCGATGTCCGGCGCATGGAAATGCTCTTCGCGGATGTGCGGATGCGAGTGGTACAGCGGAGCGGCGGTCATGCCGGACAGATAGATCGTATCCACGGGGCCACTGATCACGACAGCCGGTGAGTACGGCAGCTCGGCGCTGCGCTCCGGGATCGGATGGCTGCTGCGGGTGATCTCTTCGATGCGTTTAGTGTCGCCCATGCATGTCTCCGGGAATGATCGGTCGCGGGAGGTCAGTCGACCTGCACGCGTGCGTCGCGCGCCACCCGCGCCCATTTCGCGATGTCGCTCTTTACCCGCTCGTCGAAGAAGGCCGGCGTGCCCCCGACCGGATCGAGCCCGGCCAGCCGGTAGGCTTCCCGGATCTCGGGCGTCTTCAGCACGCGATCGAGCTGGTCGGCGATGAAGGCGATGGTTTCCCTCGGCGTGGCAGCCGGCGCGAACATACCGTACCACGACTGAGCGTCGAATCCGGCGAGGCCAGCCTCGGCCATCGTGGGCACCTCGGGCAACTGTCCGAAACGCGCAGGGGTGGTCACCGCGAGTGCACGCATCCGGCCCGACTGCACATGCGGCAGCACCACTGCCGGGCTGGAGAACATCATGTCGACTTCCCCGCCGAGCAGCGCGATGCCTGCCGGCGCCCCGCCCTTGTACGGCACATGCAGGGTCTTGATGCCGGCCATCAGGTTGAGCAGTTCGGAAGCCATGTGGAAGCCGCTGCCCGGACTGGCCGAGGCATAGGTCATCTTTCCGGGCAGCCGTCGGGCGAGCGCGACAAGTTCCTTCATCGAGCGGGCCGGCACCGACGGATGCACGACGAACACGTAGGGGCCGATGGCCAGCATGCTGACCGATGCGAAGTCCTTCACCGTGTCGTACGGCACCTTCGCGTACACGCTCAGGTTGATCGTGTGCTGCCCGGCGGTGGCAAGCAGGGTGTAGCCGTCGGGCGCGGCCTTCGCGACGGCCGCCGAGCCGATCATCGAGCCCGCACCCGGGCGGTGGTCCATGATCACCGGCTGGCCGAGTGCGATGCGCAGGCGGTCGAACACCGGACGGCCCACGACATCGACCGGGCCGCCGGGCGGGAACGGGTTGATCACCCGTATCGGCTTCGACGGAAAGGCAGGCTGGGCCATCGCGGTGGCGGCCACGAGCAAGCCAGCCAACAGCGTGGACCACCGAACGGAATGCCTCTTCATCGCATGCAGCGCCATGCAGTCCTCACCCAGGAAATGTTGTGATCACACTACACGGGCGCAAAAACCGGGTCAAGGCGACGGCCGGCGGGTTGGGGTCACGGGTTGGGGTCACACGGGTTGGGGTCACACGCGGGTTGGGGTCAGGTCTTGAGTTTTGCGGGTTGGGGTCAGGTCTTGAGTTTTGCATCTGCGATGCAAAACTCAAGACCTGACCCCAACCCGCAACCCGCCCAGCAGCCTGCGCTCATTCGATACGGATCTTCCCGGTGCGGATCACCTTGGTCCAGAGCGCGATCTCGCTCTGGATGAACCGAGTGAAATCCTGCGCGGTGGCCGCCGGCGTCGGCTCGACGACGTCCGCGCGCAACCGCTCCTGTACCTCGGGCCTCTCGAGCACGCGCTTCATCACCTGGCTCATCCGGTCGACCACCGGCTTCGGCAGCCCGACCGGACCCACCAGCCCGTACCAGGTGCTGGACGAGAAGCCGGGGACTGTCTCGCTCATCGCCGGCAGCTCGGGGGCACCCGGCGCGCGCTTTTCGGTGGTGACACCGAGCGCGCGCAGCTTGCCGCCGCGCACCTGCGGTACGGCAGACGCACCGGCGGCGAACGCGGCGGTGATGTGGTTGCCCATCAGGTCGGCCATCGCCGGGCCGTCGCCCTTGTATGGCACATGCGAGAGCTGGATGCCGGTGAGCTGCTGCAGCAGTTCGCCGGACAGGTGCGGCGTGCCGCCGATGCCGGACGACCCGAAGCTCACCTTGCCCGGGTTGGCGCGCGCGAACTCGATCATTTCCTTCAGCGTCGTGATCTTCGAGGCTGGATGCACCAGCATCACCAGCGGACCGATGCCGATCAGGCTGATCGGCGTGATGTCCTTGATCGGATCGAAACTGAGCTTGTACAGCGGTGCGCTGCTGGCATAGCTGGACGGGATCACCAGCTGGGTATAGCCGTCCGGGTTCGAGCGAACCACGAGTTCGGTGCCGATGGTCCCGCCGGCGCCTGGCCGGTTGTCGAGCACGACCGGCTGGCCAAGTTCTTCGGAGATCCGGGGCGTCAGCAGGCGCGCCACGACGTCCGTGCCGCCGCCGGGTGCATAGGCGACGATGGTGCGGATCGGCCGCTCCGGCCACTTTCCGGACTGGGCCGCGGCATCGGACGGGCCGGCGAGCCAGCCAACGCCGGCCGAGAACAGGACGGCAGGCACGACGGCCCGGGCGGGGTGCGGACGACGATGCATGTCACTTCCTCCATTGGCGCCGGACTGTCTGCGCCCGGTCGGCATCCAGTGTAGCAGCAGCGCGCCGCCTCGATCAGGGACGATCCTGAAGCGAGTTAACATGATGAGTGCCGAATGCCCGCGGACGCGGTCGGGTACGCGGCAGGGATGCCAGAGTTGGACGATCCGCGCCTGAATGAACGGAGGAACGACATGTCAAGGCTTGGCCAGGTAGACCTCGATACCGCGCCCGCGCTGTCGCGGCCGATGCTCGAAGGGGTGCAGCGCAAGCGCGGCTTCCTGCCGCAGATGTACCGCGCACTGGGAAATTCGCCGGCTGCGATGTCGGCCTATGCCGCCTTCGGCGGCGCGATGGCCGGCAGCACGCTGCCCGTCGCCGTTAAGGAACAGGTGTCGATCGCGGTCGCCACGTCGAGCGACTGCCGACAGTGCATGGAAGCGCATACCCGCTTCGGCCGCGAGGCTGGCCTGTCCGACGCGGAGCTCGATGCCGCGCGCCGGTTCGAATCCGCCGATCCGCTGGCTGCCGCCGCCCTCGCGTTCGCACGCGCAGTGAAGGATCGCAGCGGCCATGTCCCGGACGCAGCGGTCGATGCCGCGCGCGCGGCCGGTATCGACGATGCGCGCATGGTCGACATCGCCGCGCTGGTGGCGATCAACCTGTTCACCAACTACGTGAACAATCTGGCGAAGCCGCAGGACTGAGACCCGACCGAGCGCCGCGAGCACTCCGCTCAGTCGCGGTACGAAGGATCGGTGCGGTCCAGTGCGCGGCGCAGCGCGCGCCATTCGGTCTGCTTCTTCTTGTACGGCAGGTTGGCGAACTGCGCCGCCACCTTCGCGGCGACAGGGGCCGACGGGATGCGCAGCTTCGAACCGCCGGCGAGTGCATCGACCTGTGCCGTGCAGGCACGCTCAAGGTAGTACATCAGGTCGAACGCCTGGGCGATCGTCTCGCCTGCGGTGAGCAGCCCGTGGTTGCACAGGATCATCGCGCGGTGCACGCCCAGGTCGCGAACCAGTCGCTGCTGCTCGTCGAGGTCGAGCGCGACGCCCTCGTAGTCGTGGTACGCGAGCGCGCCATGGAAGCGCATCGCGTGCTGGGAGATCGGCAGCAGGCCCTGTTCCTGCGCGGACACCGCGATGCCGGCGGCGGTGTGCGTATGCATCACGCAGGCCACGTCGGGACGGGCCCGATGCACTGCGCTGTGGATCACGTAGCCGGCGCGGTTGATGCCCAGCCCGGTCGGGTCGTCGATGATCTCGCCGTCGAGATTCACCTTCACCAGCGAGGAGGCGGTGATCTCGTCCCAGGTCAGGCCGAACGCATTGATCAGGAAGTATTCGTCGGGGCCGGGGACACGCGCCGAGATGTGCGTGTAGATCAGGTCGGTCATCCGGTACAGCGCGGCGCAGCGATAGCAGGCCGCCAGGTCGATACGCGCGGCCCACTCCTCGGCCGACACCCGCGCGCGCACGCTGCCGGGTTCGATCACGTATGCAGGCGGCTCGAAGGCCGGATCGGTCAGGTCGTTCATGGGCTCCTCCGTGCGGTGGCATCATTGTGCACCTTCGAGCAACCAGGGGTCGTCGATGCAGAGCCACCAGTGGTGCACCCGCGCGCGCCGCGCTACCGCAGCACTTCCAGCGCTGGCCGCCGGGCTGCTGGGCACGGCAGCCGCCGCGGCATCTGCGCAGTCGTATCCGTCGAAGGCGATCCGGATCATCGTGTCCGCGACGCCGGGCGGCGGCGTCGACACCAGTTCGCGCATCGTCGGCCAGGGCATGACCGAGCGCTGGGGACAGCCGGTGCTGATCGAGAACCGCCCCGGAGGCGGTGGCGCGGTCGCGGGAGACATCGTGGCGCGCGCCGCCCCGGACGGCTACACGCTGAAGACCATTTCCATCGGGCACGCCGTGCTGCCGAGCACGCATCGTAATCTGTCCTATGACCCCGAGCGCGACCTGGTCCCGGTCAGCGTGATGGTCAACGGTCCGAACGTGCTGGTCGTGCATCCCTCGCTACCGGTGAAGTCGGTGAAGGAACTGGTGGCGCTCGCGCGCGCCAAGCCGGGCGAACTGCTCTATGCCTCGTCCGGCAACGTGGGGCCGCCACATATGGCGATGGAGTCGTTCCAGATGCTCGCCGGGATCCGGCTCGTGCACATACCGTACAAGGGCACCGGCCCCGGCATGGCCGACCTGGTCGCAGGCCGCGTGTCGATGACCTTCGCCAGCGTGATCTCGGTGCGCCAGCATGTCGACGCGGGACGGTTGCGGCTGCTCGCCACCTCCGGTGCGAAGCGCTCGGCGAGCATCCCCGAGGTGCCGACGATGGCCGAGGCCGGCGTGCCGGGCTATGCGGTCGATGTCTGGTACGCGATGTTCGCGCCCTCGGCCACCCCGCGCGACATCCTGCAGGCGCTGAACGGCGAGGTCGCACGCATCCTGAACCAGCCGGCGATCCGCGCGAAGCTGGCCGGACAGGGCCTGGAGCCGGTCGCCGAGGGGCTGGAGCCGACTGCGGCCTACATAAAGGCCGAGACCGCCAAGTGGGCACGCGTGGTCAAGGCCGCGAAGATCACCGTCGAGTGAAGGCATCCATGGACCGTACCCTCCCGTCGTTCTCCTCGGTGCTGCCGAAGTTCCGCAGCCGGCGCGACACACCGAGCGCCTACCTCGAACGATGCATCGCGACCATCGCCGCGCGCGAACCGCAGGTGCATGCGTTCCGCACGCTCGCGCTCGACGGCGCCCGGGCGGCGGCGGCGGCCTCGACCGATCGCTACCGGCGCGGCGAACCCCTGTCGCCGGTGGACGGCTGCCCGGTCGGCATCAAGGACATCATGGACACGCGCGACATGCCGACGCAGATGGGCAGCCCGGCGTTCGCCGGCTGGCAGCCCGCCTGGGACGCAGCCTGCGTGCAGGCGCTGCGCGACGGCGGCGCGGTGCTGCCCGGCAAGACGGTGACCACCGCGTTTGCCTGCGGCATGTCCAACGAGACCACCAATCCGCTCGATGCCCGACGCACCCCGGGCGGCTCATCCAGCGGATCGGCGGCCGCGGTCGGCGCCGGCATGCTGCCGGCTGCCCTCGGCACCCAGACCCAGGGATCGCTGCTGCGTCCGGCCTCCTTCTGCGGCATCGTCGGCTTCAAGCCGACCTGGGGCACGCTGTCGATGCAGGGCGTGCATCCGATCTCGGCGACCCATGACCATCTCGGCGTGCTCGCCTCTTCGCTGGAGGACACCTGGCGCATCGCATCGTACCTGTCCGATGCACAGGGCCATCCGGCGCGACCGCCGCTGCAACGCGCGGCAGAGGCCCTGCCGCGTGCCACCGCACCGAAGCGGCTGCTGTGGCTGCGCACCGAGGCGTGGGCGCGCGAGGTGGACGCAGCCACGTCCGCCACCTTCGGCGACCTGATGCAATGCTTCGCCGCAGCCGGGGTCGAGATTGCCGACGCATCGACCGACGCCGCTGCAGCCACGCTCGAAGCGTCGCTGACCCCGGCCTTCGCCGACCGCTGCCTCGGCATCACTGCCTACGAGATGCGCTGGCCCTATCGTCAGTATGTCGAACGGCATGGCGACCTGATCGAGCAGCGGGTCCACGACCGGATGAGGCAGGCGTTCGCGATGACCCCGGCTGACTATGGAGAACGCCTCGCCGGACGCGAGGCGATGCAGCGCAAGGTCGCCGCGTTGATGCGTGGCTTCGATGGCATCGTCACGCTGTCGGCGTCGGGCCCGGCCCCCATCGGGCTGTCGGCGACCGGAAGCCGCAGCTTCCTCGTGTACGCGACGTTCCTCGGGCTGCCGGCGTTCAGCCTGCCGCTGATGCAGGTGGACGGCCTGCCGGTCGGCCTGCAGCTGATCGGGCGCCAGGGCCGCGATGGTGACCTGTGTGCGAGGGCGCGCTGGATGATGGCGCTGCGCTGAGATGGGGCAGCTCATCCAACCGTGAGCGGATGAGCCCCGCACCTTGAGGCAGTCGGGTTTGTGAGGCATGCTAGCGGACTTCGAAAGCCGCTCGCGCCCTTGCCCCGAAGCAGGCGCAGCCGCGCCGTGGGGATGTCAGTGCCGTCACTCGAAGGCCGATTCGCAATCGTCACCGGAGCTTCCTCCCCCGGAGGCATCGGGCGTGCGATCGCCCGGCGCTTCGCGCGCGAAGGCGCTTCGGTGCTGCTGGTGGCCGATGGCACGCCGGCGCAGCTCGACGATGCGCGGGCCCTGTGCGCGGCCGAGGGCGGATCCGGTCGTATCGAAGTCCTGCCGATCGACCTCTCCCTGCCCGAAGGACCGGCGTCGATGATCGGCGCGGCCGTGCACCTGTTCGGCCGGGTCGACATCCTGGTCAACAATGCGGCCACCCGCGCACCGATGCCCTTCGGCGACTACACGCGCGAGCAGTTCGACCGAGTGGTTGCGGTGAACCTTGCTGCACCCTTCTTCGCGAGCCAGGCGGTGCTGCCGCTGATGCGCCGGCAGGGTGGCGGGCGAATCATCCACATCGCGAGCCAGCTCGGGCACGTGGCTGGCGCGGGCCGCGCGCTCTATGGGCTGACCAAGGCGGCGCTGATCCACCTGACCAAGTCGATGGCGTTCGAACTGGGCCGGGAGAACATCCTCGTCAACGCGATCAGCCCGGGGCCGGTAGCCACGCCTGCCGTGGTCGGAAGCCGCTCGGACGCGGAGCTGGCGGCGCGCTTCGCGCAATACCTTCCGGCCGGCCGCCTCGGACGGCCGGAGGAGATCGCCGAGCTTGCACTGTTCCTCGCCGCGTCGTCGCCAGCCTTCCTGCAGGGGCAGGACGTGCTGGTCGACGGTGGCTACACCCTGCACTGACCCGGTCATCGTTCACAGTTCCTCTTTTCCCTATCGACAGGAGAGCCTCATGGATTCCCTGATGCGCAGTACCGGACGCTGGAGTTCAGCGCTTGCCCTCGGCGGCCTCGTCCTGGCCGTGGCGCCAATGCAGGCTACGGCGCAGGCCTTCCCGTCGAAGCCGATCCGCTGGGTAGCGCCGTTTGCGCCCGGCGGCACCAGCGACATCGTCGCGCGCGCGGTCGCGCAGCGGCTGTCGGCGACGATCGGGCAGCAGGTCGTCATCGACAACCGCGCGGGTGCCGGCGGCAACATCGCCGCCGACCTCGTGGTGCGCGCACCGGCCGATGGCTACACGCTGCTCACAGGGTTCCCCGGCCTGGCGATCAACCCTTCGCTGTACGCGAAGCTCACCTACGACCCGCTGAAGGACCTCGCCCCCGTTACGCTGATGACCTCGGCACCGCTGGTGCTCGTCACTTCGCCGGCCATCGCGGTGAAGACGGTGAAGGAACTCGTCTCCCTCGCACTGGCGCAGCCCGGTACCCTCAACTTCTGTTCGGCAGGCAACGGCACCTCTTCGCACCTCGCTGGCGAACTGTTCAAGAGCATGGCGAAGATCGACATCGTGCACGTGCCGTACAAGGGGTCGGTCGAATGCATGGCCGACCTGATGGGCGGGCGCATCAGCCTGATGGTCAACCCTCTGCCCGAGATGCTTCCGATGATCAAGTCGAACAAGCTGCGCGGCATGGCGGTCAGCAGCCTGCAGCGCGCGCCGAGCGTCCCCGAACTGCCGGCGGTGACCGACGCGGGCGTGAAGGGCTACGAAGTCAGCACGTGGAACGGCGTGATGGTCCCGACCGGCACGCCCGGGCCGGTCATTTCACGGCTGCATGCCGAGATCTCCGGGCTGCTGAAGGGCGAACTGCGCAAGCAGCTCGAGGAGCAGGCGCTGACGGTGATCGCCAATACACCCGAGGAATTCGGCGCCTTCCTGCGCGCCGAGACGACCAAATGGGCCGCCGTGGTGAAGGCGTCCGGTGCGCGCATCCAGTAGCGCCCTGCAGCGCACGGCAGAGGAGGAGCATCGATGAAACACCTGACCGAGGCACAGGCCGAGGCCTACCGCACCCAGGGCTTCGTCTCGCCGCTCACCGCGATGAGCGAGACGGAGGCCCGGCGCTTCCGCGACCGGCTGGAAGCCTCGGAGCAGGCGTTCGGGCCGCTGAAGATCGGCGGCATGGGCTCCAAGTCGCACCTGCTGTTCACCTGGGTCGACGAGATCGCACGCCATCCGCGCGTACTCGATGCGGTCGAGGACCTGATCGGTGGCGACATCCTTATCTATACGCTGACCCTGTGGCTGAAGGGCGCGAAGGACGGTGCGTTCGTCGATTGGCACCAGGACGCGTCGTATTTCGGGCTGGAGCCGAAGGAGCAGGTCACCGCGTGGATCGCGCTGTCGGAAAGCTCGGCCGAGAGCGGCTGCGTGCGGGTTATCCCGGGCAGCCACCTGACCGGTGGCTTCCGTCACAGCATCCGCGAGGGCTCGGGCAACCACATGCTGCCGCGGCGGCAGGCGATCGACACCCTGGTCGACGAATCGAAGGCGGTACAGATGCCGCTCAAGCCCGGCCAGTTCTCTCTGCACCACACGCTGGCGATCCACGGCTCGGAGCCGAACCGTTCGGACGATCGCCGGCTCGGGGTGGGCATCAGCTACATCCCGACGCGCTGCCGCTTCACCGGCAAGACCCGCCTCACCGGCATGCTGGTGCGCGGGGCCGACCACCACGGTCATTTCGACCACGAGCGCCGTCCCCAGGGCGACCGTACGCCGGAGTCGATCGAGTACCACGCGGCCGTGATGAAGAACTACTTCGGATCGAAGAAGGAACTGAACCTTGCAGATGCAGAATGAGAATGCACGCCCCGGGCGCGTACCGATGAGCGCCGCGCCGCCCCGGATGCAGGCGGCGTCCCGATGAGCGACCGCACCCCACCCGACTGGCTGGTCACGCTCGCCGACTTCGCCACCCGCACGCCGCTGTCCGCCCTGTCGCCGGCCGCGCTGCACAAGGCACGCTGGATCCTCGCCGACTGCATCCCGGTCATCGCCGCCGGCATGGCGCAGCCCGAGATGCAGACCTTCGTCGAGCGCCACCTCGAGGGCCGCGCGCCCGGCCGTGCCTGGGTGATCGGCACCGCCCGCAGGGCCGATCCGCTCGATGCAGCGCTGCTCGGAGGCAGCGCGGGCACCTGGCTCGAACTCGACGAAGGCAACCTGTTCGCCCACGGGCATCCGGGCATCCAGGTCGTGCCGGGTGCGGTCGCACTCGCGCAGCAACTGGGTTCGAGTGGCGCAGACCTGCTGCGCGCGGTGGCGCTGGGCTACGAGGTCTCCTCGCGCGTGAGCCGCGCCACCGCGACGCGTATCGCGGTGCATCCGCACGGCACCTACGGCGTGATCGGCACCGCCGTCGCCGCAGCCTGCCTGCGCGGCTTCAGCGCCGCGCAGATGCTCGAGGTGCTGAACGTCTCGGCCACGATGGGCATGGCCTCGAGCCGGCAGACGCTGCTCGACGGTGCGACGGTACGCAACATCTTCACCGGCCACTCAGGCTTCATGGGGCTCACTGCGGCACGCCTGGTCGAATGCGGCTTCACCGGAGAGGTCGACAGCTACCGTACTGTCTACGGGCGCATCTACGGCGAGGCCTTCGATCCGCAGAAGGCCGTGGACGGCCTTGGCAGCGAATGGCTCATCGCGCTGAATTACTTCAAGCTGTACCCGACCGGCCGCTACGCACACTCCGCGATCGATGCCCTGCTCGACCTGCTGCGGGCGGTGCCCGGTGGCCGCCTCGACCCGGCCGCGATCGAACGCATCGAGGTTCGAGCCTATGCACGCTGCGCGATGCTCGCCGAGAAGGCGGTGGTGTCCAGCTTCGGCGCGCGCTTCTCGGTGCCGTTCATCCTGGCGACGCTGCTGCACCATGGCCGTTCCAGCCTGGCCGCCTACGAGCAGCCCGCGGTCGACAACCCGGCGATCCAGGCGATCGCGAAGAAGGTCGACCTGCAGGAAGACCCGGCCTACAGCGCGCGCTATCCGGCCGAGCAGCCGGTCGACCTGAAGATCGTCATGCGCGACGGCACGGCATACGAAGGCCACTCGGTAGTGACCAAGGGCGAGCCGGCCACGCCGCACTCCGACGACGAGCTCAAGGCCAAGTTCCGGGAACTCGGCATCCCTGCCTGGGGCACGGACGCCACCGAACGCCTGCTCGATGGGCTGATGGCCATCGAACGCATCGATGATTTCGCCACGTTCTCGGACGTGCTGGATACCGGAGGCCGTACATGCTGAAGCTTAAGACACACGGTCGCTACGACTACTCGGCAATCACGCGCCGCCCCGACTATTCCTGGCCGGGGGGCAAGCGGCTCGCGGTGCACCTGTCGCTGAACGTCGAGCACTTCTCCTTCGGCGAAGGGCTGGGCAACGACTACGGCCCGCCGTCGCCGCAGCCCAACAGCCGCAGCTATGCCTGGCGCGACTACGGCAACCGGGTGGGTGCCTGGCGCCTGCTCGAGATGGCGCAGAAGTACGAACTGCCGATGGCGCTGCTGATCAACACCGCGCTGTACGACTACTGCCCCGAGATGATCGCCGCCTTCCGCGAGCGCGGCGACGAGATCGTCGGCCATGGCCGCAGCAACGTCGAGCGGCAGAGCGACATGACGCCCGAGCAGGAACGCGAATGCATCTTCGAGGCGACCGCGGCGATCGAGCAGCACGAGGGGAAGAAGCCGCTCGGCTGGCTCGCGCCGTACATCGCCCAGACCCACCAGTCGCCCGACCTGCTGAAGGAGGCCGGCTACCGCTACATGATGGACTGGCCGCTCGACGACCAGCCAGTGTGGTTCCGCACGAAGCACGGGCCGATCCTCTCGGTCCCGTACGCGCATGAGCTCAACGATTCGTTCGAGGCCGTTTCGCGCCGCACCCCCTCGCAGCTCTACTGCGAGAGCCTGATCGACCAGTTCGACGAACTGCTCGAGGAATCAGAGCGCCGGCCGCTGGTGATGCCGCTCGTGCTGCACAGCTTCATCCTCGGCCAGCCGTACCGTGCACGCCAGTTCCGGCGCGTGATCGAGCATGTGTTGAGGCACCGCGACAAGATCTGGCTGACCCACCCGGGAGGCATCTGCGAGTACGTCGAGTCTCTGCCGGCGGGGATCGTGCCGGGCAGCTGAGCCGCACTTGGGCGCCTGCAGGTCTTCGACCATCCGGAACACCGCCCGGCAGTCGAGGATGATCGGGCGCTTCGCGGCTCAGAGCCCTGGATGCCGCCGGTGCCAGTCGGTCACCCGCTGGTAGGCATCGGCCACGCGCAGCAGCCCGCCCTCGTCGAACGGCCGGCCGACGAGCTGGAACCCGGCCGGCATGCCGTTGGCCGTGAAGCCCATCGGCACGCTGGCGGCCGGCAGCCCGAGGTAGTTGATGCCGCGCGTGGCATGCGTGATGGCACCCAGCCGGGCATTCACCCGATCGGGTGTATCGGTGGTGGTCTCGTCGATCGTCGGCACCGGGATGGTCACCGCCGGCAGGTGCAGCACGTCCGCCTGGCCCAGCGTGGCGTCGATGAATTCCGACGTGATGCGCGCACGGAGGTTGAGCGCCTCGCAGTAGCGCACGGCCGGCACCAGCAGTCCGGGCTCGACCCGGCTGCGCACGATCGCCCCGTAGTCGTCGCGCCGCTCCGCCAGCCACTTGCGATGCACGGTCGCAGCCTCGACGGCCATCACCAGCTGCGCGAGCGAATTGACCTGAGGGATATCCGGCACGGTCACGCGCACCACGCTCGCACCCAGCCCGCGCAGCACGTCGAGGCTGGCCTCGAGCAGCACCCGCACTTCATCGGCCACGGTGTCGTAGTAGTAGTTGTCCGGCACCGCGATGCGCAGCCCGCGAATATCGCCATCGAGCAGCGACTCGTAGTCGGGCACCGGCTGCGTCGACGCGGTCGCATCGCGCACGTCCGCGCCGGCGATCACCGACAGCAGCCGTGCCACGTCGCGCGCGGCCGGTGCCAGCGGGCCGACGCAGTCGAGCGAATGCGACAGGGGCAGCACGCCGAAGCGCGGCACGCGGGTCTGGGTCGGCTTCAGGCCGGAGAGCCCGCACAGCGAGGCCGGATGGCGCAACGAACCACCGGAGTCCGAACCCAGGGAGCCGTGCACCAGCCGCGCGCCGACCGCAGCACCGGAGCCGCTGGATGAACCACCGGGCACGCGCTCGCGATCCCATGGATTGCGGGCATGACCCATCTGCTGGTTGAAGCCGGTCGGGCTGTAGGCGAATTCGCACATGTGCAACGAGCCGAGGTCGAGCGCACCAGCGCCATCGAGCCGCTCCAGCACGGTGGCGGTGCTGTCGGGCACGAAGCCCGCGCGCACCTTGCTGCCCGACGCGACGACGCGGCCCGCGCGATAGAACAGGTCCTTGTGTGCGAGCGGCACGCCATGCAGCTTGCCACGCAGCTTGCCGGCCGCGCGCTCGCGGTCGCGCGTTTCGGCCTGCGCGAGCACCGTGTCGTCCGACAGCACCGCGATGCAGTTGAGCTGCGGTCCGATGCGGCGCAGCCGCTCGAGCGACCATGCGGTGGCCGCAACCGAGGTAATGCTGCCATCCGCGATCGCAGTCGCGAGTTCGACCAGCGTGAGCCCGGCGAGATCCTGGGTCATCGCTTCCCGCCCGTGGCGAGGAGCGTCAGGTAATGCGAGGGCTCGTCCTCGAACGCGAGCTTCGCGGTCGCCGCATCGCGTACCGTGGTATTGAGGCCGGCGACGAGGCCTGCCGCGGCAAGTGCCGAAGCGGGGTCGATGGCGATGCCGTGCGTGAGCTTCATCTGCGCGGCGAGTTCCTGGTCGGTCATGGACGTTGCTTTCCTGGTTGCTTCAGTTCAGGCCACCGGCACTGCGGCGCACGGCGCCGATCTCGGCCGTGTGGAACCACCACCAGTCGTCGGCGGACGGCTCGACCTCAGCGAGGCGCTCGACGGTCGCTGCAGGCAGCGGACGGGGCGTACCGAACCGCTCGGCGAGGTTGTGCAGCGAGAGGAACTGTTCGCGTTGGATCGCATCGACCGTCGCCTGCTCGAGCGTGGTCGCGACGAAATCGGTGCCATGCCCGACCTCGTGCACGATCGGGCCGGTGCCCAGCGCATCGAGCGTCTGCCGGCGCACCTCGACATCGACGATCAGGTCGCAGCGCGGATACACCGGCAGCGAGAGGGTGGCGATGCGCAGGCCGATCGGGCTGGCCGGCACCAGCCGGTCGATCGATCCGGCATAGGCGCGTCCGTACAGGTCGTGGGTATGCACCACTGCCTGCGCATCGGTGCGCTCGGCCAGCAGCTGTGCATGGAACCACTTGAAGTTCGGCGGCTTCGGGCCACCGAGCCAGTTGGCGCGGAAGTCGAGCAGCACGAGGTGTTCCGGCAGCATGTCGCGGAAGCTGTGCGCGGCGCTCATCAGGAAGCGGTCGGGCTCGGGCAGGCGATGGCTGATGTGCTCGAGGAAGGCGACCAGCGTGTCGCGTGTCCACAGCGCGCGGCAGCTCAGCGCGATCGCCGCCTTCAGTTCGCCATGCGGATCGTCGGGACGAACGTGCGCGGCGACGAACGAATGCCACGGATGCGCGATCGGCCCCGGATCCAGCGACTGCAGGAACTCGATGTAGTGGTGCTGCCCGGAGAACTGCGACCAGAGTCGCTCGGAATCGGGCTGCGCGACCGCTGCCACCGGCCGCGCGGTGCCCGCAAGCACCAGGTTCGCCTGCGCCAGGTATTCATGGTGGTACGCGACGGTCAGCGCGTCGAACACATCGACGCCGCTGGTCCAGACGGCGATGCCGCGCTGCTGTACCAGGCCGGCGCGCTTCAGTTCGGCGGCAAGGGCCGCGGTGGCATCGCCAGCTTCGCCGGTCGCCAGGTCGCCCGGCAGGTTGGCCGGCTTGCGGAACAGCGTCTCGCTTTCCATGTGGGTGATCGGCTGGAAGCTCGCCCCCGAGATACCGGCGGCCAGCGCGGTCTTCGGTGAACTGGCGATGCAGGCCCCGGTTTTCGGCGACGCGCGATACAGCGCGAGGTCGACCGCGAACTGCAGCGGCAGTTCGCCCCGCCCTTCCAGCACGCGCCCGTCGAGGTCGCACACCAGGATGTCGTCGCCGGTGATCGTCTGCGGCAGCACGCCCTTGTGGAAGCGCGGCGTCACCGCGATCACCTCCGACCGTGGCACGCGCAGGCTGGCATGCCCCCAGAGGTCGAGCATCCGGTGCTGCGCAAGGATGCGGCAGACCTGTGCGAGGTCTTCGTTGAAGCGTGTTCCGATCATGACGGCGGGCCCGGTTCCGCGCATCGCCGATGCGCAACAGTGAGCCGCGCAGGCTAGCATCGGCAAGGTGTGATCGCAACATGACATCACACATGGCATCAGGCGCACGCCCGCGCGAAAGCCTACTGCCGGGCAGGAAGTTTGCTTATAGTTGCGCTCCGTCCGCAGCCAGATCGGGAGTCCCGACGATGATCCAGATACGCAAGCCCCATTCGGTCCGTTCACTGTCCCTGATCTCGCTGCCACCGCTGGTTGCCGCACTTGCTGCTGCATTGTCTGCATCAGCGCCTGCGCCTGCAATGGCGCAGGACAGTTTCCCGACGCGGCCGGTCACGGTCATCGTGCCCTTCCCGCCCGGCGGCGGCGCCGACCTCGCGATGCGCCCCCTGGCGGCGCTGGTGGAGAAGGTCCTCAAGCAACCGTTGTTGATCGTCAACCGCCCGGGTGCGGCTGGCGCGCTGGGGATGACCGCCGCCGCCGCCGCCAAGCCCGACGGTTACACACTGCTCGCCACGCTGCCGTCCTACAACATCCTCCCCGAGGTAGACGCGCTCTTCAAGAAGGCGCCCGCCTTCACCCGCGACCAGTTCATACCCATCGCGCGCCTGACGGCCGACCCGTCGATCCTGGTGGCCAATCCGGCCGCGCAGTGGAAGTCGGTCAAGGAACTCGTCGCTGCGGCGCGGCGACTGCCCGGCGAGATGATGTACTCGCACTCGGGCGTCTACGGGCCATCGCATATCCCGATGGAGATGTTCGCGAAAGCGGCCGGCATTCGCCTGCAGGACGTTCCCTACGTAGGCGGCGCGCCGGCAATGACGGCCGTGCTCGCAGGGCAGGCGACCATGTGGTCCTCGCCACCGGCGCTCGCCGCGCCCCACGTCAAGGCGGGCAAGGTGCGGGTGTTTGCCACCTGGGGTGCAGAGCGCAATCCCATGTTCCCCGAGGCGCCGACGCTGATCGAGTCGGGCTACAACGTCGAGTTCTACTTCTGGGTTGGGCTGTTCGCGCTGCGTGGCACGCCCGATGCCGTGGTCCGGCAGTTGCGCGACGCAGTGCGCCAGGTGGCCACCGGCGAGGACTATCGCAACGCGATGTCGAAGGTGCTCACGCCCGTGGCCTATCTCGATGCGCCGGAGTTCCAGAAGTTCCTGGACGCCGACGCGCGCCGCATCGGCGACGCAGTGCGCGCGATGCCCAGGTTCACCCAGTAGCGGGGTCGGCGCGCCGCATCCGTACGGCCGCCGATCAGCACATCCGATCGCCGGAGGATCCCCTTGTCGAACCCTGAAGCCGCGTCGGTCATCGCGATCGCCCTCGCCACGCTGCCTGTCCTCCCCGGCGTGGCCAGCGCCGCCGAACCTTATCCGTCGCGTCCGATCCGCTTCGTCGTGCCTTCCGGCGCCGGTGGCGTCACCGACATCCTCGCCCGCGCGATCGGGCAGCGCCTGACCGAACGCTTCGGCCAGCAGGTGATCGTCGACAACCGGCCCGGCGCGAGCGGCATCGTCGGCTCGTCGATCATCGCCAAGGCACCGGCAGACGGCTACAACCTGCTGATGGTGTTCCCGACCCATGTCGTGAATCCGAGCCTGTATGCCAGCCTGCCCTACGACACGCTGCGCGACTTCGCGCCGATCACCCTGGTGAGTGCGGTATCGACGACGCTGCTGGTGCCGGGCAACAGCCACGCAAAGACGGTACAGGAACTGATCGCGATGTCGAAAGACCCGGCATCCAGGCTCAACTACGGATCAGTTGGCCGCGGCAGCATCGGCCACCTGGCCGCGGAACTGCTGTCATCGACCACGGCGCTGAACGGCACCCATGTCGCGTACAAGGGCAGCCCGCAGATCCTGACCGCGCTGATTCAGGGCGAGATCCAGTACTACTTCATTGCCTCGGTCGCCTCGGCGCTGCCGCACATCCAGTCCGGACGCATCCGTGCACTGGGCGTGAGCAGTCCGAGGCGGCTGCCGTCGCTGCCCGACGTGCCGGCGATCGGCGAGTCGGTGCCCGGCTATGAAGCCCTGGGCTGGAACGGGCTGCTCACACCCACCGGGACGCCCGCGTCGATCATCGACCGGATGAACCGTGAAGTGGTGCAGGTGGTGAACTCGCCCGACTTCCTCAAGCTGCTGGCCAACGAAGGCGCGATGCCGGTCGGCAACACGCCCGCCGAGTTCGCGAAGGTGATCCGCACGGACATCGACAAGTGGGCGAAGGTGATCCGCCACGCCGGCATCAAGCCCGAATAGAAGGAACGGAACATGCCTTTCCTGGAACTGCCCGACGCGAAGCTGTACTACGAGATCGACGACCACACCGACGCTTGGACCACGCCCGAGACGGTGCTGTTCGTGCACGGGTTCACCGAGAACCTCGACGCGTGGCGCGCCTGGGTGCCGCACTTCTCGCGCCGCTACCGGATGATCCGGATCGACCAGCGGGGCTTCGGCAAGTCAGGCCCGGTCGCGGAGGACTTCCCGCTGTCGACCGAGCTGTTCGTCGATGACCTGGTGCGCATCGTGAACCACGTCGCAGGTGGTGGCCCGGTGCACGTGGTCGGCGGCAAGAGCGGCGGCATCAGCAGCGCGATGCTCGCGGCGAACCGGCCCGACCTGGTGAAGACGCTCACGCTCTGCAGCTCGATCGTCACCCCGCCCAGCGGTGACGGATGGATCGAACACATGGAGCAGCACGGCATGCGCAGCTGGGCGCGCAAGACGATGCGCAACCGGCTCGGCAGCCGGATGCCCGAGCGCGGCATCGACTGGTGGGTCGACATGATGGGCGCCACCGCGCTGTCCACCGCCAAGGCCTACCTGCGCTGGGTCGGTGCGATCGACATCCGCGAGGATATCCCGCGCATCCAGTGCCCGACGCTGGTGATCGGCACCAACGCCGCCGGCAAGGACCGCGCGACGATGTCGCGCTGGCAGCAGACGATCCCCGGCTCGCAACTGGAGATCGTGCCGATCGACGGCTATCACGCCGCCGGCACCGATCCGGATGCGACGGCGAAGGTGGTGCTGGCGTTCCTGGCGAGTCGGTCGACGTAGGGAGGCCGCAGCAGGCAATCGAGCAGAACCGCACCGGCTTCCTCGAGCGTCCGGTCGTTGATGATCGTGATGCCCGGCAGATCCGGGGCGACCGTCACGCTGCGTGCGCGTTCAAGCCGCGCATCGACCTCGTACGGCGATTCGCGTCCGCGCTCGAGCAGCCGCTGGCGCAGCAGGGCTTCCGGGGCGGTGATGGTGACCACTTCAAGTCCCGGGAAGCGCGCGGCCGCGTCGCGCAATCCGGCACGTGAGCCGCTGACTACCACGGTGTATCCGGCGGCAAGCCACTCGACGATCTCGACGCCGATGCCGTAGGCATGTCCGTTCGCCCGCCACCAGAGTGCGAAAGCCCCAGCCTCGCGCATCCGATCGAACGTTTCGTCATCGACGGCGACATGCCGTTCGCCCCCCGCATCTTCGGGGCGGTTGATGGTGCGCCGGGCGAAGCGTACGTGCGCGACCTCTGCGGCTGCCAGGCGCGCGCTTGCCCAGTCGATCACGCTGTCCTTGCCGGCACCCGACGGACCGACCACCAGCACCAGGCGCCCGTTCATGCCCGGAATCCGATGCGCTCGACGAGCCGCAGAGGCAGGCCGGGCTGCGCTTCTTCGAACAGGCAGACGGCATCGAAGCGCATCGGAACGGCAGGCAGCAGGCGCGCGATGTCCTCGAGCAGCGGACCTGATCGGGCGGCCTGACCGGGGTCGAGCGCACCGGTTAGCGAGAGATGGAAGCGGAAGCGATCGAGCACCCACGGATAGCCCCATCGCGACAACAGTTCGGATGCGCGGGTATCCGCGGGATCCACGGCACGGCGTGCGATCTCCGCTGCGTTGAGCGGCGCGCGCCACGCATCGAAGGCCATCACGCAGCGGGCAGCGATCGCCGCCACGTCATCGTTGCGCGGATCTCCCTCCAGGGGCACCAGAGCGATGAAGTCCTCCAGGCACCGCGGTTCGAGCGGTGGCAGATCGAAAGCCTCGCAGGTTTCGAACTCGGCATGCAGTGCCTGCACGAGTGATTCGCGGTCCTTGCCATCGGCAAGCCTGAACGGCGGCTTCAGCGTGGCATGGAACCCGTATCGGCGCGGTGCCGCAGTCATCTGCTCGATCTCCAGTTCACCGGCGCTGCGTACCTTGAACGGGACGCGCGGCAGGCCATCGGCCGCACAGCGGCCGAGCCAGGTGCTTCCGAACTGACCCCATCCGCAATGCGGGTCGGGCGCGAAGTAGATCGCGTAGCGATGTCGCGCATCCGTCATCGCGTAACCGGACAGTCACGAGACAGCAATGATTGCGGCATAACCTCTTCCTTCTTCTGGAGCGGCAGGTCTGCCGCACTTTGTGGATGGACGATAGCGTGGCCATGTTGCAATCGGTTGACGGGTCCCCGGAAGTGAACGGACGGCGTCACTGGATGGGCCTGCTGGCTCGTGCAGCCCTCGATGAACTCGAGCAGGGCATCGGCGCCCTGCCCCCCCCGGCCCATGAATGGCTGCGCCGGCCCGAGACGGGTCTGTTCATGCTGCGCGGCAGGATCGGTGGCACCGGGGACAGGTTCAACCTCGGCGAAGTAACCGTCACGCGCTGTGCGTTGCGCCTCGCTACCGGCGAGACCGGCGTGGCCTATGTGCGAGGCCGCTCGCACCGGCATGCCGAACTCGCCGCGCTCGCAGACGCACTGCTGCAGTCACCCCTGCATCGGGAGGCCGCGCAGCAGACGCTGATCGCTCCGCTCGAACGTTCTGCGGAAAGCGCCCGCATGCGCATGCAGCAGCAGGCGCAGTCGACACGCGTCGAGTTCTTCACCGTGGCGCGGGAGGCCAGCGCATGAACGCTTCGATCGACCTGTCCGGGCTCGGCGCCGGATTCGAAGATGCCTCGATCGGCAGCCAGACGGTCTTCCGCCATTGCCTGGATGCCCTGTCGCATCCCGGAAAGGTGATCGCGGTGGAGCCGTCTCTTGCGCTGTCCACGCCCGCCGGGATGCACCGCCCCGCTGCGGCCATCCTGCTTGCACTGCTCGACCAGGACACGCGGCTGTGGCTGTCGCCGGCGCTGCGCGGCGGCAACGCCGGCTCATTCCTTCGTTTCCATACCGGGTGCACGATCGTGGAGACGCCGGCGTCGGCCGACTTCGGGCTCGTCGCCAGCGGCGCCGATCTGCCGTCCCTCTCGGACTTCGAAGCCGGCAGCGAATCGTATCCGGATCGTTCGGCCACGCTGGTCGTTCAGTGCGCTGCGCTGACTGCCGCTGGCGGCTGGACCCTGACCGGCCCGGGCATCCGGGAACGTGCACGGCTGTCGGCAGAAGGTATCGGCAGCACCTTCGCCAGCCAGTGGGCTGCAAACCGCGCCGGCTTCCCGTGCGGTGTCGATGTGTTCTTCGCCAGTGCCGATGCGCTGGCTGCACTGCCGCGCACGACGCGGCTGGAAGGCTGACGTGTACGTTGCAGTCAAGGGTGGCGAACGCGCGATCCTCAATTCCTATGCGCTGCTCGCGCAGGCGCGCCGCGGCGATGCCTCGGTGCCGGAGTTGACCCTGGATCAGATCCAGCAGCAGTTGCGGCTGTCGGTCGATCGCGTGATGTGCGAAGGGTCGGTCTACGATCCCGAACTGGCCGCGCTGGCGATCAAGCAGGCCGCCGGTGACCTGGTGGAAGCGATCTTCCTGCTCAGGGCCTATCGCGCCACGTTGCCCAGGCTCGGTTACTCGCGGCCGCTCGACACCGCCGACATGCGCCTGTGGCGAAGGATCTCTGCCACGTTCAAGGACCTGCCCGGCGGGCAGGTCCTCGGGCCCACCTACGACTACACCCAGCGCCTGCTCGACTTCACGCTGGCAGCCTCGGGCGAGGCACACGCGAGTCCCGTGGCTTCGCCGCAGCCGGAGGCAGGGCCGGTACCCCGCGTGGTCGATCTGCTCGGCAACGAGGGGCTGATCGAAAGCCACGAACCCTCGCCCGGCGATCCGGAGCCGGTCGACCTCACCCGCGTACCCATCAGCTTCCCCGCGGACCGTGCCGCGCGGCTGCAGAACCTGGCGCGCGGCGACGAAGGCTTCCTGCTCGCGATGGGTTACTCGACGCAGCGCGGCTATGCGAACTCGCACCCGTTTGCCGGGGAGATCCGCTTCGGACTGGTCGACGTCGAGATCGAGCCCGAGGAACTCGGCTTTCCGGTGTCGATCGGGGAGATCGAGATCACCGAATGCCAGATGGTCAACCAGTTCGCCGGATCGAAGACCGAAGCGCCGAAGTTCACCCGAGGCTACGGGCTCGCCTTCGGCGCGAGCGAACGCAAGGCGATGGGCATGGCGCTGGTCGACCGGGCGCTGCGCGCCTCCGAACTCGGCGAGGCCGCCGATTCGCCCGCCCAGATGCAGGAGTTCGTGCTCTCCCACACCGACAACCT
Organism: Rhodocyclaceae bacterium; assembly: GCA_020248265.1. NCBI lineage: Bacteria > Pseudomonadati > Pseudomonadota > Betaproteobacteria > Rhodocyclales > Rhodocyclaceae > Rhodocyclaceae bacterium. Next base: position 238,197 of record JADCHX010000004.1, on the reverse strand, counting down.
CGAGGCCTCCGGATTCGTGCAACACCTGAAGCTGCCTCATTACGTCGACTTCCAGTCGGAGCTCGAGCTGGTGCGCAAGATGCGCGCAGCGATGCCGGAAGCCGGTTCGGAGGCGGCATGAAGGTCAGCGACCTGCCGCCGCCCGTCGAGCGCGATGCGAACTTCAACTTCGCCTACCTGGACGAACGCACGAAGCGGATGATCCGCCGCGCGATCCTGAAAGCCGTCGCGATTCCGGGCTACCAGGTGCCGTTCGGTTCGCGCGAGATGCCCCTGCCCTACGGCTGGGGGACCGGCGGCATCCAGGTGACCGCATCCATCATCGGTCCGGACGATGTCCTCAAGGTGATCGACCAGGGTGCCGACGACACCGTCAACGCCGTGAACATCCGGCGTTTCTTCCAGCGCACGACGGCCGTGGCGGTGACCTCGGTCACGACCGAGGCGACGATCATCCAGACCCGGCACCGGATTCCGGAAACACCGCTGCAGGATGGACAGGTCCTCGTCTACCAGGTGCCGTTGCCGGAGCCGCTGCAGAAGCTGGAGCCACGCGAGGCCGAGACCCGCGTGATGCACGGCCTGGCCGACTACGGGCTCATGCATGTGAAGCTCTACGAAGATATCGCGCGCTTCGGCCATATCGCCACCACCTACGACTATCCCGTGATGGTCGATGGCCGGTTCCTGATGGCGCCGTCGCCGATCCCGAAGTTCGACAACCCCAAGATGCACATGAACCCGGCGTTGCAACTGTTCGGGGCCGGGCGCGAGAAACGCATCTACGCGATACCACCCTGGACCAGCGTCGAGAGCCTCGCCTTCGACGACCACCCGTTCGAAGTACAGCGCTGGACCGAGCCATGTGCACTGTGCGGTGCGACCGACAGCTTCCTCGACGAGGTGATCACCGACGACAGCGGTGGGCACATGTTCGTCTGTTCCGACACCGATCATTGCAGACTCAACAGGCAGGACGATGACCGATAACCCCCCGCTGCTTCGCGTCCAGGGCGTCACGATGCACTACGGTGCCCGGCGGGCCGTGGACAATGTCTCGTTCGACCTGTGGCCGGGCGAGGTACTCGCGGTGGTCGGCGAGTCCGGCTCCGGCAAGACGACCCTGCTCAATGCAGTCGCGGCGCGCGTGAAACCGGATGCCGGGCGGGTCGGATTCATGACCCGGCACGATGGCATGGTCGACGTGTATTCGATGTCCGAAGCCCAGCGCCGCTTGCTGGCCCGCACCGACTGGGGCTACGTGCACCAGGATGCGGTACAGGGCCTGCGCATGAACGTCTCCGCCGGGGCGAATGTCGGCGAGCGGCTGATGGCCCTGGGCGAGCGACACTACGGCCGCATCCGCACCGAGGCGGCCAACTGGCTGCAGCGGGTCGAGATGGACGCGGGACGGATCGACGATACGCCGGCCACCTTCTCCGGGGGCATGCGCCAGCGCCTGCAGATTGCACGCAACCTCGTCACGCGGCCCCGGCTGGTGTTCATGGACGAGCCCACCTCGGGACTGGACGTGAGCGTCCAGGCCAAGCTGCTCGATCTGTTGCGCACGCTCACCCGCGGCCTGTCGCTGGCAGCGATCGTGGTCACGCATGACCTCGCCGTGGCGCGGCTGCTGGCGCACCGGATGATGGTGATGAAGGAGGGCCGCGTCGTGGAGACCGGCCTGACCGACCAGGTTCTCGACGATCCCCAGCACCCGTACACGCAGTTGCTGGTGTCCTCGGTGCTGCAGCCATGATGCCCGCTGTCGGCGTGAGACCCGTGCTCCGTGCCTCCGGCCTGTCGAAGCGGTTCGTCCTGCACAACCAGGGAGGCGTCGAACTTCCTGTACTGGAAGGCGTCGCGTTCGAGGCCTTCCCCGGCGAATGCATCGCCCTGGACGGACCTTCAGGCGCAGGCAAGAGCACGCTTCTGAAACTGATCTATGCGAACTATCGCGCGAGCACCGGGTCGGTCCATGTGCGGCACGACGACGGGGAGCAGGCCGGCACCGAGGTCGATGTGACCCGGGCCAGTGCCCAGACCCTGCTGGCCATACGCCGTTCCACGATCGGCTACGTCAGCCAGTTCCTGCGCACGGTGCCGCGCGTGGGTTCGCTCGACGTGGTGGCTGAACCGCTACTGACCGGCGCGGGGGCAGACTCCGACGCACTGCGCGACGCACACCGGCAGGCGCAGGACCTGCTGCTGCGCCTGCGCATACCGCAGCGCCTGTGGCACGTGGCGCCTGCCACGTTCTCCGGTGGCGAGCAGCAGCGCATCAACCTCGCCCGCAGCTTCGTGCGCGACTGGCCCGTGCTGCTGCTCGACGAGCCGACCGCGTCGCTCGACGCGGGCAACAGCGCGACCGTCGTGGCGCTGATCAACGAGGTACGAAAGCGCGGTACGACCGTGATCGGGATCTTCCACGATGCCCACATCCGCGAGCAGGTCGCCACGCGTGTACTCGACATGGGCTGCTTCCAGCCAGGACCGAGGTCAAGATGAACAGTGACATGGTTTTCAAGAGTGCCCGGCTCGTACTCGGCAACGAGGTCGTACAGGGCACGCTGGCGGTGGCCGGCGGCAGCATCGCGGCGATCGCCGCCGGCGGCACCAGCGTCTCCGGCACGCAGGACATCGATGGCGACTTCCTCATCCCGGGCCTGGTCGAACTGCATACCGACAACTTCGAGCGGCACCTGATGCCGCGTCCGAAGGTCCGCTGGCCGGCCCTGCCTGCGCTGTTTGCCCATGACGCGGAACTGGCCGCCTCCGGCATCACCACGGTCTACGACTCGCTGGGCGTGGGCGATATCGATGAAGAAGCGCTGCGTGGCCAGGGCTGGGGCGAAGTGATCGAGATGATCGACAGCGCCAGCGCAGCCGACCTGCTGCGCGTGGAGCACCTGCTGCACGTACGCTGCGAACTCGCGGCGACCAACACCCTGTCGCTGTTCGAGCCCTTCATCGACCACCCGCGCGTGGGCCTGATCTCGCTGATGGACCACACGCCTGGCCAACGCCAGTGGGAAGACCTCGAGCAGGCACGCATCTACTACACGGGCAAGAAGGGATGGTCCGACGCCAGGTTCGATGCGCAGGTGGTCAACGCGAAGCAGGTGCAGGAGCGCTACGCGGCCCCGCACCGCAGGCACTTCGTCGAATACGCGAGGCAGCGCGCGATCGCGCTCGCCAGCCATGACGACACACTGCCCGAACATGTCGACGAGGCCCATGCCGACGGCGTTGCCATCTGCGAATTCCCGACCCGCGAAGGCTCGGCACGGGCGGCGCACGCATTCGGCATGTCGGTGCTGATGGGTGCCCCGAACGTGGTGCGTGGCGGCTCGCATTCGGGCAACGTGGCGGCGATCGAACTGGCGCGGCTCGGCCTGCTCGACATCCTGTCCTCTGACTACATCCCGGTCAGCCTGCTGATGGCCGCGTTCCGGCTGGTCGACGATGCCGGCTTCGACATCCCGCAGGCCGTCAATCTGGTGACGCGGAACCCGGCCCGGTCGGTCGCGCTCGACGATCGGGGCGAGATCGCCATCGGCAAGCGGGCCGATCTGGTGCAGGTCAGGCTGGTCGAAGGGCAAGCGGGCCGCATGCACCCGGTCGTACGCGCGGTCTGGCGATCGGGCCGCAGAGTGGTGTGATCGGCGCGGCAGGTCGGGCGTCAGGTCAGCGTCCGGTCGGCGTGACCGAGGCGCCAGTCGAGCATCCGTCTGGCCATGTCCAGCGCCACGTCGCGCCACCCGGGATCGTCAGCCCTGTTCACCAGCCAGCCTGGATCCCGGCGCAGGTCGAACAGCAGCGGCGGCAGCGCGGCAAAGTGCACGTAGGCGTGGTCGGCGTCGCGGATTACCGCGAGGCTGCACTGGTGGCGTGCGATGCCCAGGAGCAGTGGCGCTTTTCCGCCAGCGAGATCGCGGAAGTCGTATTCCCAGTGTGTTTCCCTGCGCCAGCCTGAGGGCACCGTGTCCCGCAGGAACGCGAGCAGCGAACGTCCGTCGCACTGTTCGGGGATCGGCTGGCCGAGCCATTCGAGGATCGTCGGCAGCAGGTCGACATTCTCGCTGAAGGCGGTGACCGTGCTTCCCCGTGTCGCATCCGCCTCGGGCCGTGGGTCGACCATTATGCATGGCACATGGTACGAGGACGGGTAGTAGCCGCGTTTGCTCAGCATGTGATGGTCGCCCAGCTGCTCGGCGTGATCGGCGGTCAGGATCACCAGCGTATTGCCGGACTGCCCGGTCGCGTCGAGATGGTCCAGCACGCGGCCGAGGTGATGATCGACCTCGGCCACCAGACCATGATAGGCGACAGCGATGCGGCGCAGGTCTTCGGCCGAGACCTCGCAGGACAGTCCTGCCATGCCGGTTACCGACGTGCCAGCCCTGAGCGTTTCGAGCATCAGCCGGTTCAACGGATGTATCGCCGCTTCATGCTCCACGCTCGCAGCGCGTACCGGCAGCGGGATCCGGCCGGGATCGATCAGCGCGTCGAAGGGGGCAGTAGCCATGAATGGCGGATGCGGCCGGAAGAACCCGAGTTGCAGGAACCAGGGGCGCCCGGCGCGGACGCGGAGGTAGTCGAGCGCGCCATCGGCGCACCAGGCGGTGTCGGTATGTTCGGCTGCAATCGGCGCGGCCGGGAATCGGCTGGCATCGTCGGCTGTCGCGGCACAGCGGAACAGTTCGGCGTAATCCGGACCCACGGAATAGCCTTGCCCTGAAAGCCAGGCCAGGTAGTGCCGTCGATCGCCTTCGAAGTCGCGCACCACGTCCCATCCGGCCGCGATCGAATGCGTGCGCGGCCGCGCCAGGCCCGGATGCAGGGCACGCAGGTCCGGCAGCGTCGTGGTGTAGCCGACCAGCGCCGGTTCATGGCCGGCTTCGCGCAGGAACCAGGGCAGCGTCTTCAGATGCGCCGCGGTCGGCGTCTCGTTGTTGACCACCCTGTGGCTCATCAGGTACTGCCCGGTGGCGATCGAGGCACGGCTCGGCCCGCACGGCGCACCCTGGGCATGGTGCCGTGCGAACAGGATGCCGCGCCGTGCCAGCCGGTCGATGTTCGGCGTGTGCGCGCAGGGGCTGCCCATGCAGCCGAGCGCGTCTGCACGCAACTGGTCGATGATCACCAGCAGGACGTTCGGCTGCCCGGGTTTCACTTGCGAACGGTCAATGGATGACGGTTGGGGCGTCGGTACCGCCAGTGATCTTCGCGCGCAGGCGTTTCGAGAACCAGTCGATCACGTATACCGTGGCGAGGATCATCAGCATGATGAAACAGGCCTCTTCCCACAGCATCGTCCGTATACGGTCTGCGAGGAAGAATCCGATCCCGCCCGCACCGACGATGCCGAGGATCGTCGCGGAACGCGTGTTCGACTCGAAGATGTACAGGATGTTCGACAGCATGATCGGAAGCACCTGAGGGATCACGCCGAAACGCATGGTCTGCAGCGGGCTTGCACCCGACGCGCGCAATCCCTCGACGGGCTTGCGATCGATGTTCTCGATCGCCTCGGAGTACAGCTTCGCGAGAGTCCCGGTGTCGGCGATGATGATCGCGAGAATGCCGGCCAGCGGGCCGAGGCCGACCGCACGCACGAAGATCAGTGCCCACACCAATTGATCGACGCCGCGCATGACGTCGCTGGAGCGCCGGAACACGAAGCGGACGATCCAGCCGGGCACCATGTTGCGTGCGCAGGCGAATCCCAGCGGTATCGCGAGCACCGCCGCGATGACCGTGCCGATCAGCGCCATCGCCACCGTCTGCAGCATGGCATAGGCATAGTCGAGCGCCGCGCCCTTCGCGGTGGGCGGGAACATGTGGCCGACCACCTCCAGCAGCTTGCCGAACCCCGCCCAGAGCCGGACGGGAGACATCTCGAACAGCACGATGCAGTAGGCGGTGAGGCCCAGGAAGAATGCGCCTGCCGCGAGGGTGGGGATACGCTCGCGCAGGGGCTGCGAGAATGCGCCCGGGCTTATCGCGCGCGCGCGCGCGATCGCTGCCGCGTCGATGCCGGATATGCGCAGGGTCATGCGAAACCCTCCTTGCCGATCAGGCGGTGCCGCACCCGCTCGCACACCATGTCGATCAGGATCACGGTGCAGACCATGAGGATGATCAGTGCGCTGATGTCTTCGTAGTAGAGGCGGCTGATGGCCGTGTAGAACTCCTGACCGATGCCGCCGGCACCGACGAAACCGATGATCGAGGCCGAGCGTACGTTGATCTCGAAGCGCCAGAGGCTGAAGGAGGTGAAGTTCGGCAGCACCTGCGGCAGCACCGCGAAGCGGATGGTCTGCACCCAGTTCGCGCCGGTCGCGCGCAGGCCGTCCACCGGCTTCATGTCGATGTTCTCGACGGCTTCGGCGAAGAGCTTGCCGCTGCCACCCATGGAATGGATGGCAATGGCCAGGATGCCGGCCAGCGGCCCGATGCCGAAGGCGAACACGAACACCAGCGCGAACACCAGTTCCGGGATGGTCCGGGCAACCTCGAACACGCGCCGGGCAATCCAGTAGCTGGTGCCGCCGCGCGACAGGTTGCGCGCCGCGTGGAAGCACAGGGCAAGGGCGCCCAGCGTGCCCAGCAGCGTTGCGATGTAGGCGATCAGGATGGTCTCCCAGAGCAGCATGAGCCACTTGGGAAGGCCATAGAACCATTCGGACAGATCGCCCCAGAGGTTGTCGAGGGTCAGTACCGGAAGGGTCTTGGCAACATACTCGTGAATACGCGGCAGCCCCTGGAACAGCTTCACCAGGTTGAACTCGCCGACCCAGGCCGACGCGGCGAACACGGCGGCGAACAGCAGTCCGTAGCCGAGCGTGAGCCAGCGCTTGCGCACCTGCAACGCTCGCCAGTTCGTCTCGAACGCGCGGACCGCTTCCAGGCCGCTGGCCGTACTGGACATGGTCATCCCTTCCGCCGCATGCGACGCTGCTCCTGCACGGCATCGAGCAGGGGCTGGTACATGTCATGGGTCACCGGGACATAGCCCTGGGTCTTGCCGCGCGCGACGATCTCGGCCATCCGGGGGTCGATCGAGTACAGATCGACGAACAGCTTCTGGATGTCGCGCTTCATGTCCGCCGGCAGGTCCTTGCGGACGGTGACCGGCGAGCCGGGGATCAAGGGCGAACGCCAGACCACGCGCAGCCGGCTGGTATCGAGTACCCCGCGCTGGGCCATCATGTGCAACACGCCGCGCGCGAGCGGATCGCGCGCACCGAACACGAATGCGCTGTCGAACTGGCCGCCGACCACGCCCAGCGCGCTCTGCTCATGACCGCCGGAGAACACGGTACGCCCGAAATGCTTCGTCGCGTCGATGCCGGCCGCGCGCAGCGAGACCAGCGGAATCAGGTAGCCCGAGGCCGAGTTCGGATCCGCCCAGGCGAGGCTGCGCCCCTTCAGGTCCTCGATCTTCTGGAAGGGCGAGTCCGACCGTACGATCAGGTGCGAGTGGTAACCGATATCGCCATCGACCTCTTTCGCCGCCGCCAGCGGCTCCACGCCGCCGTCGGAGTCGATCCATGCGGCTGCGTATGCGGCAGGGCCGAGGTTGGCGAACTGGATCTGCCCGGAAGTCAGTGCCTGGATTGTTCCCGAGTAGCTCGACGCGATATGGATGCGCAGCTCGACCCCGAAACGATCCTTGAAGACCCTGGCGAAGTCCTTGAACCGCGCTTCGGTGGCACCCTGGCTCTCGGAGCTGACCGCACTCATGGAGACCACCGGATACCTCGCCCGCCAGTCCTGCGCCGAGGCCGACGCGGCAAGCAGGGCGAGCAGCGGCGCTGCGATCCAGGCGAGCCTCACGTCACCGCTTCCGGTTCTTGCGCACTTCGAGAGCGGCATCGAGCACCGGCTTGTACATCTCGTGCGTGGCCGGGACGAAACCGGCGGTCTTGCCACGCGCAGCCAGTTCCGCGATCTGCGGATGCGTCTTGGCCAGGTCGGTCCAGAACGCGAGCAGGTCGCGGCGCATGTCGGCCGGGAGATCCTTGCGCACGATCACCAGCGGGTTCGGGATCAGCGGCGACTCCCAGATGACCCGGAACTGATCCATCTTGAGCACGCCGCGGTCGACCATCGCGCGGATCTGCCCAGCGTTGTGACCCTTCGACGACCAGGTGAAACCGGAATCGAACTGCCCGTTGATGACGCCGAGCACGCTCTGCTCGTGGCCACCCGAGAACAGCGTCTTGCCGAAGAACTTGTCCGGCTCGATACCGACGGCGCGCAGCGAAACGAGCGGAATCAGGAAGCCGGACGTGGAGTTCGGATCGGCCCAGGCGAGCGACCTTCCCTTGAGATCCTCGATGCGCTTGAACGGGCTGTCCGCCTTGACGATCAGGATCGAGTGGTAGCCGAGCGACCCGTCGACTTCCTGGTTGGTCACCAACGGCTCGACCTGGCCGTTGGAATCGATCCAGGCCGCGGCGTAGGCGCTCGCACCGACCTGCGCCATCTGGATCTGCCCCGACGTCAGCGCCTGCACGGTACCAGCGTAGTCGGTGGCGGTGAAGATGCGCAGTTCGACGCCCAGCTTCTCCCGGAACACATCGGCCAGTTGCTTGTATCGGGCCTGGGTCGCTGCCTGGTTCTCGGAACTCACCGAACTGAACCCGACCACCGGAAACTTCTTCTTCCACTCCTGCGCGTGGCTGGCAGCGGACGACAGCGCCACGCCGATGCCGAGCAGGCCTGCGGCCAGGAGGCGATTGCTTGCGAACATTGGAACTTCTCCCTGTGAGTGTTGCGGTATGGGGGGCGGATCAGGCGGCAGCAGCCTGGGCCACCGCTGGCAGCTCGAATCCGGCCGCGGTGGAGGTCGCCGATTCGTCGAACCCGGCCGCGTCGCCCTCGACGCCATAGATGCGGCGCACCGTTTCGGTGGTGAGTTCGGCCGGGCTGCCGTCGAACAGCACTTCACCGCTGGCGATGCCGACGATCCGGTCGCAGTACTGGCGAGCCGTGTCGAGGGTGTGCAGGTTGCAGATCACCGTGATGCCATCGTCGCGGTTGATCGAGCGCAGGGCCTGCATCACCTGGATGGCGCTGCGCGGATCGAGCGAGGCGATCGGCTCGTCGGCCAGCAGGATGTCCGGGTCCTGCATCATCGCGCGCGCGATCGCCACGCGCTGCTGCTGGCCACCGGACAGGGTTTCGGCGCGCTGCAGCGCCAGGTGCGCGCAGTCGAGCCGCTCCAGCGCCAGCACGGCCATCGCGCGCTCCGCCTCGGTGAAGCGCTTGACCAGCGAAGGCAGGGTGCCATGCCGGGACACGCAACCCATCAGCACGTTGGTGATCACGTCCAGGCGCGGCACCAGATTGAACTGCTGGAAGATCATCGCGCAGCGCGCACGCCACTGCAGCAGGGCCCTGCCCCTGAGCGCACTGACCGCCTCACCCTTCCAGGTGATCGTGCCCGAGGTGGGTTCGGCGAGGCGATTGATCATGCGCAGCAGCGTCGACTTGCCCGCGCCGGACCGGCCGATGATCCCGACCATCTGGCCCTGCGGAATGTCGAGGCTCACGGACTTCAGCGCGTGAACCTTTCCGAACGCCTTGCCAATCTGCTGGATCTCGAGCATCGCCTGTCTCCGTCGATAACCGACGCAAGGTAGCAACCGCTCGTGACAGGACTGGGACAGTTATGTGTCAGGAAACCCCAGGGCGATCGGTGTGCTCAGCGCGGACCCACCTTCGGCATCAGCAGCAGGGCCCCCAGGGCCGCCGCACCCAGGAGGGCGGACAGCCAGAGTGCGCCAGCCCCCCAGCGGTCGATGGCCGCACCGAACGCGAGCGGGGCTATCGCCTGCGACAGACGTGCCGGCAGCGTCAGCCAGCCCTGGCGCAGCCCATAGCCCTGGGGGCCGAACAGCACCAGCGGCAGCGTTCCCTTGGCGATGGTGAGGATGCCGTTGCCAGCGCCGTGAAGCAGCACGAACACCGGGGCAAACGCGGTGCCCCCGGCCGCAAGCAGCACGACACCGAGGGGATGGCCGAGCGCGGCCAGGCGCGCCGAGAGGAGCGGATGCACATGGCGCAGGAAGCCGAACTCGAGCAACCGCGCGGCAACCTGGGCCGGACCGACGATCGCGCCCAGGGCCACGGCCATCGCCAGCGAGGCGCCTGCCTCCTGCAGCAGCCGGGGCAGGTGGGCGGCCATCGCAGTGCTGATGAACCAGGTCACGGCGAACACGAAGGCCAGCAGGATCGCAGCCAGCGTCGCGCCCGGTACGGGCACCGGCTCGGCACCTGCCTCGGGCTGTGCCGGCGCATCGCGGTCGGCACGGCGGGCGGCATCGGTGGCGCGGGTGGCGCGGGGCAGCGACAGGTTGAGCGGCAGGCCCACGACGAGGTGCAACAGCGCCCATCCGACGCAGGCGCCGCGCCAGCCTAGGTGCGTCTCCATCACGGCCGACAGTGGCCAGCCGACGGTGCTGGCGAAACCGGCGATCAGCGTGATGCCGGTGATCGTCGCCCGCGCATCGCTGCCCCGCAGGCGGACCAGGGTCGAGAATGCGGCCTCGTAAAGGCCGGAGCCCATCGCCAGCCCGATCACCGCCCAGCCGAGGAACAGCCAGACCGCGTCCTGGGCCAGCGCCAGCATCACGAGGCCGCCGGCGAACGCCAGGCTGGCAGCCGCCAGCACCGGCCGCCCGCCCGCGCTGTCGATCATCCGGCCGGCGAGCGGACCGATGAGCGCTGATACCAGCAGCGCGAACGAGAATGCAGCAAACACGATGATCGGACTGATGCCAAGGTCGGCCGCCATCGGCCCGGCCAGCATCGCGGGCAGATAGTAGGAGGAGGCCCAGGCGAGCGTCTGCGCGGTGCCCAGGATCGCGACCAGTCGCGCATCGCCTGACTTGTCTTTCATGCCGGTAGCGTCGGTGGCCCGACGCGGCGGGTCAAGCATCGTGCAGGAGCTTTCACCAAAAGTTCATCCGGCTGTCATGTCCGGGCACGGCACCCCCGATACGCTCTGCGGCGTCGTCCACCAGACTGGAAGCCGCAGCGCCCATGAACGCAGACTCCTCACCCGTGCTCGCAATCATCGAGCGTCTCTACACAGCGCACGGTGCGCTCGTCTACGGCGAGCAGGTAAACCAGATCCAGCACGCATTGCAGTGCGCCTCGCTCGCGCAACAGTCCGGGTCGACGGATGCCATGGTAGCAGCGGCAATGCTGCACGACATCGGACACATGCTGCACGGAGACGCCGCCACGGCCCTGGATACCGGCGAAGACGATCGCCACGAAAGCCTGGGCGCCGACTGGCTGGCCCGCTGGTTCGGCGACGACGTCGTGCAACCCATCGCGTTGCACGTGCAGGCCAAGCGCTACCTGTGCGCGCGCGAGCCGGGGTATCTGGAAGGCCTCTCGAGGGTATCCACCCGGACGCTGCAACTCCAGGGTGGGCCCATGGACGCCGGGCAAGCTGCGGCGTTCGAGCGCATCCCGCATGCGCAGGATGCCATCGCCCTGCGCCGCTGGGACGACCTGGGCAAGAAGGCCGCCCACGAAACCGCACCGCTGGCGCACTTCATGACGGTGATCCAGCGTTGCCTGCTGCCGGCATGACGGGGTCGCGCGCCGAGACGGTTGGCAGCCCCCCGTCGGTCGAAGCGATGCGGATCGCGGGCGAACGCGTGCACTCGGCGCGGGTGATCGAGGTGCGCTATCCCTGGTCGGGAGAGGTGATCGCCACCGTGCCGCGTGCCACCGTGGACCAGGTCCGCGATGCCTTCGCCGTGGCACATCGCTACGTACCGACGCTCAGCAGGCACGAACGCAACATGATCCTGTCGCGGACAGCCGCGCTGGTCTCCTCACGGCGCGACGCAATCGCGCGCACGATCACGCTCGAGTCGGGGCTGTGCATCAGCGATTCGCTCTACGAAGTAGGCAGGGCCAGCGACGTGCTGCTGTTCGCGGCGCAGCATGCCCTGCTCGACGACGGACAGTCTTTCTCGTGCGACGTGACCGCGCACGGGCGTTCGCGCCGGGTACACACGATGCGCGAGCCGCTGCTCGGCGTCATTTCAGCGATCACGCCGTTCAACCATCCGCTCAACCAGGTGATCCACAAGGTCGCGCCGGCGGTGGCCACCAACAACCGGATGGTGCTCAAGCCCAGCGAGAAGACGCCGCTGTCCGCCCTCCTGCTGGCCGACCTCCTCTACGAGGCGGGCCTGCCGCCGCCGATGCTCAGCGTGGTCACGGGTGATCCGGCCGAGATCGGCGACGAAATGATCGACAACCCATGCGCCGAACTCATCACTTTCACGGGCGGGGTCGCCGTGGGGCGCAGGATCGCCGCCCGCGCAGGCTATCGGCGCCAGGTGCTGGAACTCGGGGGCAATGACCCGCTGGTGGTCATGGACGACGCAGACATCGACCGTGCCGCGGCCCTGGCGGCGAGCGGGTCGTATCGCAACTCGGGGCAGCGCTGCACGGCGGTCAAGCGTATCTTCGTCCACGAACGCATCGCCGAGCCGTTCACCGAGGCGATGATCGACATCACCCGGGCATGGCGCCATGGCGATCCGCTCGACCCCACGGTCGACATGGGTACCGTGATCGACGAGCGCGCGGCGATGCTGTTCGAGCGCCGCGTCGCCGACGCAGTGACCCGCGGTGCCCGCCTGCTGCACGGAAACCAGCGCGACGGCGCGTCCTACTCGGCGACCCTTCTCGACCGGGTCAGCGGCGACATGGAACTGGTGCGCGAAGAGACCTTCGGTCCGGTGTCACCGATCATGACCTTCACGAGCGTCGACGACGCGATCGCCAAGGTCAATTCGACGGCGTTCGGCCTGTCCTCCGGCGTCTGCACCAACCGGCTCGACGACATCATGCGGTTCGTGCGCGAGCTGCAGGTCGGGTCGGTGAACGTGTGGGAGGTTCCCGGATACCGACTGGAGGTGACGCCCTTCGGCGGCATCAAGGACTCGGGCACCGGCGTCAAGGAAGGCGTGCAGGAATGCTGCCGCAGCTTCACCACGGTCAAGACCTACTCCCTGCCATGGTGACCGCGACCGCCGGCGGCAGCGGCCGCGTGGCACTGGTCACCGGTGCGTCGCGCGGCATCGGCGTCGCGTGTGCCGCCGCGCTGCTCGATGACGGCTGGCAGGTGGTGTTCGCGGCGCGCGATGCCGCGCGCACGACGGCTGCGGTGGAGGGCTGCACGACCAGCGAAGCGCAACGGGCGCGCGCCCTGGCGGCTGCGGTGGATGTCGGCGACTCCGCCTCGGTCGACGCCCTGTTCTCGATGATCCGGTCGCGCTACGGCCGACTCGATCTGCTGTTCAACAATGCCGGCGTGTTCCCGCCGCACCGCCCGGTGGACGAGGTGTCCGAGGAAGAATGGCGCGACGCGGTGAGGACCAATGTCGATGGCATGTTCTACGTCCTGCAGCGGGCGTTCCGGCTGATGAAGTCGCAGCGGCCGCAGGGCGGTCGGATCATCAACAACGGCTCACTGGCTGCGTACGCGCCCAGGCCCGAGTCGGTGGCCTATACCGCGACCAAGCATGCGGTGCTGGGCATCACGCGCGCCGCCGCCCTGGATGGCCGCGCGCATGGCATCGCGGTAGGCCAGATCGACATCGGCAACGCAGCCACGGCGATGACCGCGCATGTCGAAGGCGGAGCGTTGCAGGCCGACGGGACGATGCGCCCGGAGACACGGCTCGACCTGACGCATATCGCGGCGACCGTGCGCGAGATCGCCAGCATGCCGAACGATGTCAACGTGCTTTCGGTGACGATCCTGCCTACCACCATGCCGTTCATCGGACGCGGCTGACGCTGGCCGGGCAGGCGGCCCATCCCGCGCGTCGCTGCACCTGGCTCACCTCTCGCGCGCCGGGATGCGGGCAAGGCCTGGCGGTCAGGCCTGCGGTGTCGAGCACCCGAGGCGCTCGCAGGCCGCCTGCAGGGTCCTGTCGCGCGTCCACAGCGTCGCATGCTCGCTGAGCACGACCGACACCAGCAGGGCGACGTCGACATAGCCGAGCCCGGTGCAGGACATGCGGTGCCGCTCGATGAACAGCACGACTTCGGCAGGCTCCGCGACCACCGCCATCGGCATGTCTGCCAGCAGCGAAAGCACTGAAGCCCGGTCCTCGAGCTGGCCAAGCGCCAGCTCTCCCAGAACGAGCGGGTGCATCAGGATCTCGCCGCGTTCCAGCCGTTCCGCAAGCAGGGCATCGCCGCGCCTGAAATGATTCACCCAGACGGACGTGTCCGCGAGGATCAATTCGGCGCTGCAATCCGGCGCCGGCGCGGGGCTTCCAGCCCCGGCTGGCTGCCACCCAGCCTTGCAAGGCGGCGGCCGCTCTCGCGCTCGATCAGCGCCTTGAACGCCTCCCGTACCAGGGCCGTGCGATCGATCGGACCCATCAGATGGGACGCTCGCTCCAGCAGGTCGTCGTCTATGTTGATCGTCGTACGCATGCATGCTCTCCTTTGCGGCGGGGTCTTCAGGCATCAAACGTATCATCAAATGGTGCTCCTTTCAATGCGCCCGTGGGATGCTCGCGCAGCTCGTGGGGGATGTTGGCGCCGTCCTGACGTCGCAGCGCAGCGCGAAAGCGGGTAAAAGGCGGGGATTCCCTGCCTGCCCCTGCCCGTTCCGGCACACGATCAACGGACATCTCTCCTGAACCCCGACACCGCCCTTCACCACCTCGGCGCCGCCGAACTCGCCCAACGCATCCGCCGCGGCGAGCTGTCCTCGCGTACGCTGGTCGCGCACTGCCTGGACCGCATCGCGCGTTTCAACCCGGCGTTGAATGCGGTCGTGCTGCTGCGTGGCGCCGAGGCGCTTGCGCAGGCGGATGCAGCCGACGCCGCGTTGCGCGCAGGTGCGACGACCGGGCCGCTGCATGGCGTGCCGGTGACGATCAAGGAATGCTTCGACTGGACCGGCACGCCGTCCACGTTCGGGCGCCCGTCACGGCTGGGGCACCGCGCTGCGTCCGATGCCGCCGTGGTGGAGCGACTGGTCACGGCGGGTGCGATCGTGCTCGGCAAGACCAACGTGCCGCTCGACCTCGCCGACTGGCAGACGTTCAACGCCGCCTATGGCGCCACCGTCAATCCATGGGATGCCACGCGCGCACCCGGCGGTTCGTCCGGCGGCTCGGCCACCGCGCTCGCGGCCGGCTTCAGCGCGCTGGAGGTGGGCAGCGACAACAGCGGCTCGATCCGGATACCGGCGCATTTCTGCGGCGTGTACGGACACAAGCCGACCTGGGGCGTAGTGCCGGTGCGCGGCCATGCACTGGAGACCGGCCTGCCCCCGGACGACGTGAACGTGGTCGGTCCGCTCGCGCGCACGGCCGAGGATCTCGATCTCGCGCTGCGGCTGCTTGCCGGTGCGGAAGGCATCGCCTCGCGCGCCTGGCGCCTCGAGCTGCCCCCGGCCGACCTGCCGCCCCCGGCCCGGTGCCGGATCGCCGTGATCACCGGCGATGCCGAATTCCCGGTCGACGCCGATACACGGCGCACCGCGCTGGAAGTCGCCGCACACCTGAAAACGCTCGGCGCTTCGGTCACGATCGACCCCGCGCTGCCGATCCCCTCGCGCGACTACTACGAACTGTTCCTCGCGCTCGCGCGCGGCTCGACGTCGTTCCGCCGCGACCGTACGTCGATCGCCGCGCTCGCACCCGCCGCGGCCGCGCTCGACCCGGCCGATCGTGGCTACGAGGCGCTGATGCTGCGTGGCCTGACCCAGTCGCATCGGGAATGGCTGGAACGCAACGCCGAACGCCAGCGGCTGCGCGACGCATGGGAGACCTTCTTCGGCCAGCACCATGCGCTGATCGCGCCGGTCTCGCCGACACCGGCCTTCCCGCATATCCGCGACCTGCCCAAGCCGCTGCATCGGCTCGACGTCGATGGCGTGCAGCGGCCGATGTCGGACACCTACTTCTGGATCGGCCTCGCGTCGGCGGCCAACCTGCCGGCGACGACGATACCGGCTGGCCGTGCCAGGGCCGGAAACCTGCCGATAGGCCTGCAGGTGATCGGGCCGGAACATGCCGACCTGCGCTGCATCGCGCTCGCGCGCCTGCTCGAAGCAGGGCATCGCGGTTTCACGCCACCGCCCGGGTTCGACTGAACCCGGGCGGTACGATCACTCGGGCTTGATGCCCGCGAACTCGACGATCCTGCGCAACTGCTCTGCGTCGGTACGCATCGTGGCCATCATCTCGGCGCCGCTCGCGAAAGCCACTTCGAGCCCGCCGCCGGCCACCTTCTGCGCGACTTCGGGCAAGGCCATCACCTTGCGCAGGTCGGCCTCGATCTTCGCCACGATGTCGGGCGGGGTTGCCGCCGGCGCCATGAACCCGTAGTACACGCTGCTCGCGTAGTCCTTCAACTCGGGCACGCCCGATTCGCGGAAGGTCGGCACGTCGGGCGCAGAGGCAGAGCGGTTGCGCGCGGTGATCGCCAGTACCCTCAGCCGGCCCCCCGCCTGGTGCGGCAGGAGCGTGTTGAGCGAAGACATCACCGTGTCGACCTGTCCACCCACTGCGTCGGCCACCGCCGCCGCGCAGCCGCGATACGGAATGTGCAGCGCGTTGAGCTTCGCCTGGAACTTGTACAGTTCGAACGCGAAGTGGTGCGAAGTGGCGATGCCGCAAGTAGCGTAGGACAGCTTGCCCGGATTCGCGCGCATGTTCGCGGTGAACGCACGCAGGTCGGTCTCTTTCGCCCGCGGATTCACGGCCAGTGCCATCGGCGACACCGTGACCAGCGCGATCGGTGCGAGGTCCTTGAACAGGTCGAACGGCAGCTTCGGATAGAGCGCGACGTTGATCGGCTGCGCGGACGAGGCGAGCAATAGCGTGTAGCCGTCCGCCGGCGCACGCACCACGGCTTCGACACCGACATTGCCACCGGCGCTGACGCGATTCTCGACCAGCACCTGCTGCTTCCACAGGTCGGTCAGCCGTTCGGCGACCACGCGCGCGGTGAAGTCGGCCGCACCGCCGGCTGAGAAGGTGACGATGACGCGCACCGGCTTGACCGGGAACGCCGCCTGCGCGGCGGCCGCGCCGGCTGCGGCGATGAGGGCGCCAGCGAGCAGGCCGCGGGCGAGGCGCACGGCGCGGTGGGTTGCGTGATCGGTGGCGATCATGGCTGGTTCCTCGTGACGACGTTGCCGTTCGCCTCGACGAACAGGCGGGCACTTTCGAAGGGGACGCCGTTGAGGCGATCGAGCATCCAGTCGGCGCTCATCGACGGCGGGTTGGGGCCAAGTACCGTCGAGGGCACGTTGCCGACCGAGTGCCGGGACTCCTGGTACACCATCAGCTGCGTCGGGCCGCGCATCGCATCGACCGTGCGGTATGCCCATTCGACCGGGCACAGCTCGTCGCGCTCGCCAGCCACGCACAGGAAGGGCATGCGGATGCGCTTCGCATGCGGTTCGAGCGTCATCGACTTGCGCATGCGGTCGAAGCGCGCCTCGTCGGTGAAGCCCGACATGTACATGAACCGATGCTTGAAGGTCGGCGAGGCCTTCTGGAAGATGGTCTCGCCGGCGGGCTCCAGGCAGATCGAGGTGATCGCGGCGGCGCAGTAGCGCGGCTCCCAGGCGGCGGCAAGCGTCGCGAAGAACGATCCGAAACTGTTGCCGATGATGCCGATGCGCGCGGCATCGACCTCGCTGCGCGCCTTCAGCCATTCGTAGGCCGCCTTGCTGGTCGCCTTCCACGCGTCCATGCTGAACGGCACACCGCCGAGCACCGCCTCGTACTGACCGGGCCCTTCCAGCACCAGCACCGCGATGCCGCGCGACAGCCAGCGGTCGCCGGCCAGCGCAACGTTGGCTTCCTTGAAGCCGTCCATGCCGGGGATGGACACGATCGCAGGTACCTGGCCGCCACGGTAACCGTACGGCAGGTGGAACCAACCCGGCAGCCGCCCCCCGCCCGGCAGCGGCACCCAGGCTGCCTCGACCCGATGGTCGGCGTTCTTTGCATACGCGTCGAAACACGCCCGCTTGCGCACGTTGTTCGCGAGGTTGTGCGCATCGTTGGAGAGCAGCGTCCATTGAGATGCGGCCCAGAACACCGAGGCGATGAAGTAGTTGTCGCGCGCGGTCGCCGCATGGCCGGCGGCTTCGGCATTCTTCGCCACCGCCTCGCGCCGGCGGGCGACGCCCTCGAAGGCCGGGTTGATGTCGCTGTACTTCTGCACCCGCGCACGCACCGCTGCCAGGTCGCCCGAGGCCAGCGGGCCGCAGGCGGTGCCATAGCTGTTCAGCCGCGGCTGGTCCCATTCGACGCCGACAGAGCGAATCGTCGCATCGACCAGCCAGCGCTGGTCTTCCATCCGCTGCACCTGCGGCTCGTGCAGCTTGACCCGCGCCGATGCCTCACCGCGCTTGCCCGTATTCTTCTTCGTCACTGCCATCGCATTCCCCTCGCGCATTCCCCTCGCAGGCACCGCTGCGAGGCTGACCGAGCCTCCATCCCTTGTCAATGGCGAGCCCCGGCTGCAACCGCCGCCACTGGCATACTCGGCAACACTCAGGAGGCAACCGCAGTTGAACGACCCGGCACCCTTCAGTGGCTCCACCGTCACGCAGGCACGGCTGATCGGCCAGGGCATCGATCGTGTCGAGGATGCAAGGCTGCTGCGTGGCGCGGGCGCCTTCGCCGACGACCTGCACCTGCCCGGCATGCTGCACGCCGTGGTGCTGCGCAGCGCGGTCGCGCACGGACGGCTGCTGCGCGTCGACGTGACGGCTGCGCGCGCGATGCCGGGCGTGCACGATGCATTCGCCGCCGCGGACGTGATCGACGGCATCGCCGGGCCGGGCCGCGGCACGATGCCGCGCATCCCGATGCTGCTCGACCCGCTGCCCGAGGCGGAGCCCTTCCTGCAGCCGGTGATCGCCGAGCGAAGGGTGCGCTACGTGGGCGAGCCGCTGGCCGTGGTGGTGGCCGACACGCAGGCGCTGGCCGAGGATGCACTCGACGCGATCGTGGTCGAGATCGAAACGCTGCCGGCAGTGGTCGATGGCGGGCTGGACACCGATGACCGGGTGCTGCTGGCCGAGACGGCTGGCAGCAACAGGGTCGTACGCCTCGACGCCGTGCGCGGAGATGCGCCGGGAGCAGACGCACTGTTCCAGTCAGCACCGTACGTGCGTCGAGAGCGCTTCAGCGTGCATCGCCATTTCGCGGCACCGATCGAGACGCGCGGCCTGCTCGCCCGACGCGATGCCGGCAGCGGCAGGCTGGTGGTCTCGGGCGCAGCGAAGATGCCGTTCGCCAACCGGCGCATCCTGGCCGGGCTGCTCGGGCTACCGGAAGACGGCATCGACCTGATCGAGGGCGATACCGGCGGCGCCTTCGGCCAGCGCGGCGAGTTCTATCCCGAAGACTTCCTGGTGCCGTTCGCAGCGCTGCGCTGCGGCCGGCCGGTCAAGTGGATCGAGGACCGGCGCGAGAACCTGATCGCCGCGAACCATGCACGCGAGGCGGACTGCGAACTCGAAGTGGCCTGCACGCTCGACGGCAGGCTGCTCGCGCTGCGCGGCCGCGCCGCCACCGATGTCGGCGCCTACCTGCGCACCACCGGCCTCGCACAGTCGCGCAACCTCGCGCAGGTGGCGACCGGGCCCTACCGGGTGCCCGTGGTCGCACTGTCGGTCGACGTGCGCGTGACGAACAAGACACCGTCCGGTCCCTACCGCGGCCCGGGGCGCTTCGAGACCGACTTCTTCCGCGAGCGGCTGTTCGATATCGTGGCCGGCGAACTCGGCCTGGACCGTGTCGCGTTCCGCCGGCGCAACCTGCTGCGCAGCGACGAGATGCCCTGGGCGCTGCCCACGCTGCTGCCCTGGAGGGCGGATACCGCCACCGACAGCGGCGACTATGCACAGACACTCGACCGTTGCCTGCAGGTGTTCGACTGGACGCGCAAGTCGGAACTGAACGGCCGCGAGATCGACGGCCGCCGGCACGGCATCGGCGTGGGCTGCTATATCGAGGGCGGCGCCGCGGGGCCGCGCGAAGGGGCACGCCTCGTGCTCGAGGCCGATGGACGGGTCGCGGTCTTCACCGGCGCCTCGCTGGTCGGGCAGGGGCTCGAGACCGTGTTCGCCCAGATCGCCGCCGACGCACTCGATCGGCCGCTGACCGCGATCCGCGGCGTATTCCATGGCTCGACCACCGGCGTGCGCGAAGGCTTCGGCAGCTACAGCTCGCGCAGCACTGCGATGGGCGGCTCGGCGATCGTGATGGCCGCACGGCAGCTCAAGGACATGATCGCATCGGCCGCCGCGGCACTGCTGGGCTGCGCGGCAACCGAACTCACGATCAGCGGCGGTGACCGCATCGTCGCGGCCGATGGCCGCTCGCTTGCGCTGGCAGCGGTTGCAAGCCACCACGCACCGCTGGGCGGGCTGGTCGCACACGGCACTTTCTCCAGCACGAACCGCACCTACAGCTACGGCGCCCATGCCGCACATGTCGCGGTCGATCCGCGCACCGGCAGCGTCGAGGTGCTCGACTATGTCGCGGTCGAGGATGTCGGGCGGATCATCAACCCGCGCACGCTGGAGGGCCAGGCCATCGGCGCGATCGTGCAGGGACTCGGCGGTGTGTTTCTCGAGCGGCTGGTGTACGACGCCGAAGGGCAGCTGCAGACCGGGTCGCTCGCCGACTACCTGCTGCCGACCGCAGCCTGCTTCCCGACGATCCGCATCGTCGCACTGGAGAACCATCCGTCGCCGCACAACCCGCTCGGCGCGAAGGGTGCCGGCGAAGGCGGCATCATCCCCGTCGGCGGCGTGATCGCCAACGCCGTGTCGGCCGCGCTCGCCCCGCTCGGCGTCTCGGTGACCGACCTGCCGCTGCCGCCTTCGCGCCTCTGGGCACTGGTGGACGCCTGCCGCACGCGGTCGCGCTGATCGCCCGCAGCTTCCTGCGCAGGGCCACCGCGCGAGCGGCGCGACGACTCAGGGCGCCAGTTCGAACTCGCCATTGATCTCGATCACCGCGCGCCGGTGCAGCTCCGCGATGCCGACCGACTTCATCGACCGACGCGACCGGAGGGACGCGCTAATCCAGCTTCGCCCCCGACTGCTTCACCACCTTGCCCCATTTCTGGCTCTCGCTGCGCACGAACGCGGCGAGCTGTTCCGGCCCCGCGCCAGAGGGCGTGATGCCATCGGCTTCGAACTGCGCACCGAGCTCGCCCTTGAGCAGGGAGACGATCTCGGTGTGCAGCCGCCGCACGATCTCCGGCGGCGTGCCGCGCGGCGCAAGCAGCGCATACCAGACGCTCGACTCGTAGCCCTTCACGCCGGCCTCTGCGATGGTCGGCACCTCCGGCAGTGCCTTCGAGCGCTGCACGGTGGTGGCACCCAGCGGACGCACGCGACCCGCCTTGAAGTGCCCGACGCCGGCGCCATAGCTCACGAACATCGCCTGCAACTGCTCGCCCAGCATGTCGGTCATCGCGGCACCGGCGCTCTTGTACGGTGCGTGCACGATGTCGATGCCAGTCATCGTCTTGAGCAGTTCCATCGACAGGTGCAGGCCACTGCCGTTGCCCGTCGAGCCGTAGGTCATCGCACCGGGCTTCGCGCGGGCGAGCCTCAGGAACTCCTCGACCGTGTTCGCCGGCGTGCCCTTGCTGACCGAGAGGAAGTACGGCGCGGAGCCCAGAAGCGTGACCGGTGTGAAGTCCTTCACCGGGTCGTACGGGATCTTCGTGTAGAGGAAAGGATTGATCGCAAGCTGGGCGGTCAGCGCCAGCCCCAGCGTGTAGCCGTCGGCCGGTGCTCGCGCGACCATCTCCATCGCGATGTTGCCGTTGGCCCCGCCGCGGTTGTCGACCAGGAACTGCTGGCCGAGCCGCTGCGACAGGTGATGCCCGAGCGGACGCGCAACGACATCGCTGCCGCCGCCCGGACCATAGGGCAGGATCAACCGCACCGGCTTGGCCGGCCATGATTGCGAGAACGCGCCGCCGGCCGCGGTTGCAAGGAAGACTGCCGCGAGCACGCGTGCCACGCGAAACCGCACGATCGGCGAGTCTTCACGCATCGGGACTGACCTCTTCATCGGTGCTGATCTCCTGATATTCAGCCAGCAGCGATGCTGGCAAACGCGGCTCCCCGCAACCGGCTCGCCCGCGCAAGCCGGGACCGCACCGTATCGAGCCAGCGCCGCGTGGCCGCAACCGCGTCCGCCTGCTCGTCCTGCATGGACTGCACCTCGGTCGGCTGCGGGCCACCGCGCCCGAGCCGCCCGAACACCATGTACTCGGGGCTGATCGCTTCCCGGAACTTCGCCTCGTCGAGCGGCAGCGGCGTGCCGGTCTGCTCCAGGTAGATCCGCTGCGCGTCCGCGAAAGCGATCTCGTGCAGCTGCAGGCCCCGGCTGCGGCCGTGGTCGGTGAGCAGCGATGCGTAGTGATGGCCGGTGCGGAACGGCACTTCGAGCCGGGCCAGCGTGTCGGCGATCTCGGTGGTCGTCGAGTAGTCCTCGCGCACCTCGGCCAGCGCACGCTCGGGATCCACCACGAGGCCCTCGACCACCCTGGCGATCAGGTCGATCACCGCGACGGGCCGCACGCTCGGCACCGGATCGTACATGCGGTAGTCGAACATCCCGGTGCGCACGTTGTGCGAGAGCATCGCCACCGACTGCAGCTCGACCAGCAGCAGGCTGGCCTGCGCGCGCAGCTGCTCGATCGCAGCCGGGTTGCGCTTCTGCGGCATGATGCTGCTCACGCCAGTGAGCGCGCCGGTGCGCAGCTGCAGCCAGGGGCGCGGACTCGCATACGGTGCATGGACGTCCTGCGCGAACTGGCCGGCCTGCACGGCGAGGATCTGCAGCGCGCAGGCCACTTCCATCGCACAGTCGACGCTGGCGAGCTGGTTGGCGTCATAGGCGTTGACGACCAGCGCGTCGAAGCCCAGGAGTTCCGCGAGCCGATCGCGATCGATCGGAAAGCTGGAGGTCGCCAGTGCGGCCGTGCCCAGCGGGCTGACATTGACCCGGGCCCATGCCTCGCACAGCCGCTCGGTGTTGCGGGCAAGCATGGCACTCACCGCGAGCAGGTAGTGGGCATACGTGGTGGGTTGCGCCTGAACGCCGTGCGTGAAGGTCGGGATGATCGTACGCGCGTGGCCTTTCGCGACGGTGAGCACCGCTTCGCGCGCCGCGCACAATGCGTCGATCTCGCGCAGCAGGCCGTCGCGCAGGTTCATCCGCGCCAGCGTCGACGCGAGGTCCTGCCGGCTGCGTCCGGTGTGCAATCGCGAGGCCTCCGCGCCGCCGATCTCGACCAGCCGGGGTTCGTAGTCGAGGTAGTCGGCGGTCGTCCTCGGCGCTGCCTTGGCATCGCGTGCGCGCAGCTCGGCGATGGCGCGTGCGATGCGCCCGCCGGCGTCGGCAGGCAGCACGCCCGCCTCGACCAGTGCGACCAGCGAGGCAGCGTTGATCTCGTCGAGGAACTCGACAGAGCGGCCGCCACCGCGGAACGATTGATTCAGGTCGCCGCTCATCGGGACGGCTTCTCGCGTGATCTGGCCATGCATCCTCCTCTGCGTGCCCGCCGCATTATGCCCCTTCCCTCCCGCCCGCACTCGCACTACCCTCGGCCGTTCAGAGCGACTCGGCGCCTCGGCAGGCCGACGCGCCCGGGCACCACCCGGATACACCTGGAGGAGGAGCGGTTCGATGGCGATCCACGACTGGATTCGATACGGCTGCAGCGCGGCCCTGCTCCCGCTGCCCCTGATGATGGCTGGTACGGTTGATGCCGCCGACCCGTACCCGGTCAAGCCCATTCGCTGGATCGTCCCGACCTCGGCCGGCTCCGGCGCAGATACCGTCGGGCGCATCGTCACCAACGGCCTGGCACAGGTGACGGGGCAGACCGTGGTGGTCGAGAACCGCGCAGGCGCCGCCGGCAACATCGCCGCCGAGTTCGTGGCCAAGGCGCCGAAGGACGGCTACACCGTGCTGCAGGCCAACTTCAGCCACGGCGTGAACATGAGCCTCTACAAGAAGCTCGGCTACGACCTGCTGCGCGATTTCGCTGCGGTCACCAACCTCGGCTCGTCGCCGGCGTTGCTCGTGGTGCATCCGTCGCTGCCGGTGAAGAACGCGAAGCAGCTGGTCGCGCTGGCCAGGGCGCGGCCGGGGGCCATCAACTATGCGTCCGCTGGCGCCGGGTCGCCGACCTTCATCGGCGGCGAACTGTTCCGCTACGTCACCGGCACCAACCTGCTGCATGTGCCCTACCGCGGCGGCGGCGAGGCGATCAACGCGATGGTGAGCGGCGAGACGTCGGTGTACTTTGCGCCGCTCGCCTCGTCGCTGCCGCATGTGAAGACCGGCCGCCTGCGCGCGATCGCAGCGATGAGCGACCGGCGTATCCCGGTGATGCCCGAGGTACCGACGATCGCCGAGGCGGGCTTCCCCGGCGCAGAATCCGGCTTCTGGCACGGGTCGATGGTGCCCTCGGGCACGCCGGTCGAGGTGATCAACGCGCTGCATGCAGCGACCACGGCCGCGCTCAGGCGCGAGGACATCGCGCGGCGGCTGACCGATGTCGGCTATTCGGTGATCGGCGATCCACCCGGTCCCTTCCTGGAGTTCGTGAAGTCGGAGGTGCAGAAATGGCGCAAGGTCGTGCAGGCCACCGGGCTCACCGCAGAGTGAGCGGCCGACGCAGGGCAGTCGAACGATGAGCGGCCCACGCAGCCTGCTGTTCGTACCGGGCAACAGGCCCGACATGCTGGCCAAGGCACCGAAAAGCGGTGCCGACGCCCTGATCATCGACCTGGAGGACTCGGTGCCGGTCGCCGAGAAGGACCGTGCACGCGGCATCGCGCAGGACTTCATCGCGAGCCAGGGCGCATCGAACGTGCTCTACGTGAGGGTGAACGCGATCGGCACTGGCCTGCTGGAGGCAGACCTCGACGCGATCGTACGCCCTGGTCTTTCGGTGGTGCGGCTGGCGATGACCGACAGTGCGCACACGGTGCGCGAAGTCGACCGGATGATCACCGCGCTCGAGAAGAAGCACGGCATCCCCGAAGGAACGGTACGCATCACGCCGAGCCTGGAGACCGCGCGCGGCTGCTGGTTCGCGTTCGACATCTGTTCGGCCTCGCCGCGGGTGAATGCCGTGAGCTGCGGCACCGCGCAGGACGGCGACCTGCAGGCGGATCTCGGCTACACCTGGTCGCCCGAGGGCCACGAGGTGCTTTACGTGCGCTCACATGTACTGCTCGCCGCAAAGGCGGCAGGCGTGAAGCATGTGCTCGACGGCACCTACGCGAAGATCCGCGACCCCGAGGGTCTGCGTACCTGCTGCGAGGCGGTGCGGCGCCTAGGCTACCGCGGAAAGTCGTGCATCCATCCGAACCAGGTCGCGCTGGTGAACGAGGTGTTTACCCCGACCGAGAAGGAACTCGACTACTACCGGCGGGTGATCGTCGCGTTCGACGAAGCGGTCGCACGCGGCTCCGCCGCCACCACGATCGACGGCGGCACGATGATCGACTATGCAATGGCCGAGACGGCACGACGGGTGCTGGCGTGGGGCGACAGCGCGAAACGCGGGGGACAGGACGTTGGCTGAGAACGATTTCCGCAAGGACACATCGTCGGCTCTGCCGCTCTCCGGCATCACGGTCTTCGACTGCGGACAGGTCGTGGCTGGCCCGACGATCGCGATGATCCTCGGCGACTTCGGCGCCGAGGTGATCAAGGTCGAGAACCCGCGCGGCGGAGACCAGGGCCGCTACTTCGGACGCAACAAGGGCGGCGTGCCGCTGGTCTGGAAGCAGCTGTCGCGCAACAAGAAGACGATCACCCTGTCGCTGAGCAAGCCGGAGGGCCAGGAGCTGTTCTGCCGGCTGGTCGAGGCGCTGAAGGCCGACGTGGTGATCGAGAGCTTTCGCGCCGGCACCTTCGAGCAATGGAACCTCGGCGAGGAACGCCTGCGCGCACTGAGCCCCGGGCTGGTGATGGTGCGCGTGTCTGGTTTCGGCCAGACCGGGCCGTACAGCGACCGCCCCGGCTTCGGCACGCTGGCCGAGGCGATGAGCGGCTTCGCCCAGATCACCGGCCAGCCCGACGGCCCGCCCACCCTGCCACCCTTCCCGCTCGCGGACACCGTCGCCGCGCTGTACTCGACGATCGGCGTGCTGCTGGCGCTGTACCAGCGCGACGCGAAAGGCACCGGACGCGGCCAGTCGATCGACACCAGCCTGGTCGAGACGCTGTACACGGTACTGACCGGGCACGCGGTGTCATGGGACCAGCTCGGGCTGCCGGGCAAGCGCTACGGCAACCGTACGACCGGATCGGCACCGCGCAACACCTACCGCACGAAGGACGACCGGTGGGTGGCGATCGCAGGATCGACACAGGCGATCACCGAGCGGCTGTTCGCGGTGATGGGGCAGTCGGCGCTGCTGAAGGACGAGCGGTTCGCGACGAACCAGGCACGACTCACGAACGTGGACGCAGTCGATACGGTGGTGTCGGCGTGGGTCGGCGAGCGTACGCAGGCCGAGTGCATGAAGGCACTGCTGGCGGCAGAAGTGGCCGCCGCACCGATCGCGGACTTCAAGGACCTGGCGGAAGATCCGCACATGATCGCGCGCGGGGCACTGACCGAGATCGATGACCCGGAGCTGGGCAAGCTGCGGATGCCGACGGTGCAGCCGCGGTTGTCGGAGACGCCGGGCAGGATCGAGTACGCCGGGTTACCGATGGGGGTGCACAACCGAGAGATCTACATCGAGCGGCTGGGGATGGCGGAGGGGGAGTTCGAGCGGTTGCAGGGGGCCGGGGTAGTCTGAGCGGAGCGCAGCGCCTACCGCAGCTGATCGGTCGACGCCACCTCGACGTTCCGCCGCGGTCGGGCCGAGCAGCAAGGCCTGCAACGTGCCGCGTACAACCGCGAAAAAATACTGTGTTATCGGCGCTGCATTGCGTTTCTTGAGGAGCGTGCGTATGTTGAACCATAATGCGTCGGAAGTCGGTGTGCTTGCGGCAAGGCGTTGCCATCCCCGAAAGCCTTCCCACTCGCGTCCTCGACCCGGTCTTTCCGGTTTCCAAATGATCAGGAGGGTCCATTCCATGGCGAAATACAATCTCCGTCTTCTGGCCTTTGCCGCAGCGCTGGGGCTGGTGGCCCCCGCAGTCCAGGCTGCACAGGTATCGGCAACGATGTCGGTCAGCGCAACCGTAGTGGGTGCCTGCGTGATCAGCACCGCCCCGCTGACTTTTCCCACGTACAACGGCTCGGCAGAGGTCACTGCATCGGCCACGCTTTCCGTGACCTGCAGCAACGGCCAGACCTACCGCGTGTTCTCCCCGACGACCCCGCGGCGAATGGTCGGTCCGGCCGGTGCCGTGCTCGAATACGGCCTGTTCACCAATGTCAGCCGCACCACGCAGCTTCCGTTTGATGCAACCGGTGCGCAGCGCACAGGCACCGGCTTCACGCAGAGCATCGATATCTTCGGCAGTATCGCCTCGGGCCAGACGGTCGCTGCGGGCAGCTATTCGCAGACCGTCACCATCGTTGTCGATTTCTGAGGGTTCGCTGTTCCGGCAAGGCTGGCAAGGCAGCGCAGTGTCCACGGGCGAGCGATGAACTCGCCCGTTTTCTTGTGAGGCTGCACATGCGCTCTGCGTCGATACGCTCTGCGTCAGTACGATTCCTGTCAGCACGATCCGCGTCAGTGCGCCGGGCGCTGGTGCTGTTCGCGGCGCTGCTCGGCATCGGCATCGGCAGCGGCAGCGTGGCACTGGCGGCAGGCTCCTTTTCCGTCTCCCCGGTGCGGGTGGATCTGCGCGCGGGTCAGACGGGCGGGTCGATCGAGGTCATCAACAACGGCAGCACCGAGATCCAGCTCACGGTGGAGCGGTTTGCCTGGAGGGCGAACGCATCGGGCGATCAGCTCGAACCCACCGCAGACTTCGTGGCCAGCCCACCGTTGTTCGACCTGCGGCCGGGAGAGCGCCAGGTGGTGCGCATCCTGTTCGTGCGTCCGGCCGACCCGCAGCGCCAGCTCACCTACCGGATCGCGCTACAGGAATCTCCTGCCCGGCTGCCTGTCACAGGGCTCGCCACCGTGCTGCGTGTCACTCTGCCGGTGTTCGTGACTCCGCCCCGCGCCGTCCCCTCACTGCAGTGGCGCAGGGTCGATTCGCCGGACGGTCCGTTCCTGGAGGTAGAGAACCGTGGAGACGCCACGGCACTTCTGGCAGGCATACGCCTGGAGGGTGCGCGCGACCTGGAAGGCGGCAGCGGCTATGTGCTGCCTGGTCAGACGCGTCGCTGGCGCGCGCCGGAGCTGGGTCGGTCCATCGTCGTAGCCCTGCCGGGTGGCAGCACCGAGACGGTGGAACTGCAACCGCCGCGCTGATGCGCAGGCGGTGGCGCCTTGCACTGGCGCTGTGGGCGGCAGCCTTCTCGGCCGCGGGTGCGCAGGCCAGTCCGGCAGCGATCGAAGTGCGTCTCAACGGGCAGGCGCCCGTCGTGGTGCTGGCATCGGAGCGCGAGGGCGAGCTTTACCTCTCGGGCTCGGCCCTGCGCAGCCTCGGCCTGCGACCGCCCGCCGCCCCGGCCGCGTTCGTGGACGGTGGCGAGCCCTTCCATCGGCTGAAGACCCTCGGCCTTACGCTGCAGCGCTTCGATGTGCGTGAAGGAAGGGCCGACATCATGGCACCAGCCAGCGTGTTCCCCGGCAGCGCGCAATCGCTGCAACTGGAGCCCATCGACATCACGCCCGGCAGCCCCGCCGCGTTCGTGAACTACGATTTCTCGGTCAACTCGGGCAACGGGACGGTTTCGGGCGCGGGACTGTTCGATATCGTCGGAACTTCCCGCTACGGATCGCTGACCCATTCCTTCGTGAACCGTAACCTGGGCGGCGATGTTGCGCAGCGCAGGGGCACGGAGCGGCTGGCCACCACCTATCGTTACGACTGGATCAACAACGCCACCACGCTGGAGGCGGGCGACGTGACCGCTCAGCCAGGCGCCTTCGGCCTGCCGCTGCGCTTCGGCGGGGTCTCGCTGTATTCCAACTACGGATTACGCCCCGGCTTCGTGACCCAGCCCATGCCGCGGTTCAGCGGCGAGGCGGTCACGCCATCCACGGTGGACGTCTTCATCAATGACCAGCTGCGTCGCTCGCTCGGCGTGCCGGCAGGACCGTTCACGCTCAACGAACTGCCCGTGGTCACCGGCGCCGGTCAGGCGCGGCTGGTGATTCGCGACGCGCTGGGCCGGGAACAGCGGGTGGACGCCGCCTTCTACAGCACGGGCAGGCTGCTGCGCCAGGGCCTCTCGCAGTACGCGATGTCAGCCGGCACGCTGCGCAAGGCGCTCGTGACCGGAGACCCCGAATACGGCAACAGCTACCTGAGCGCGCTCTGGCGGCAGGGCATGTCGGACACCCTTACCCTGGAGGCCCGCGCCGAGCTGGAAGCGGGCGTGACCCGCGTGGCGGGCGCTGCAGCCACCTTCGCCCTGCCCGCAGGCGAGGCCGAGATCTCCGGCGCCGTCAACGAGAACGCAGGCCGGATCCACTGGCTGGGCGGTGCAGGCTACCGATATGTCTCGCCGCGGCGCTCCGCCACGCTGCGCTGGGATCAGTCCGACGACGGCTTCCGGCTCGCCGGCGTGCTCGACCCTGCCCTGGCGACACAGCGCCAGGTGACAGTGACGGCAGGCCAGCAGCTGCGCGCCGGCGTCAGCATCAATTCGGGGTGGATCGACCAGCGCGCCGCCAATGGCCAGGCGCAGCGCAGCGCCAACCTCAGCCTGATCTGGAACCTGCCCAGGGGCACCGCGGTGCTGTTGACTGCCGCGCGCACGAGCTTCGCGGAGCGCACCAGCGACTCGCTGCGCCTGACCCTGAGCCTGCCCCTGGACAAGAACCAGTTTGCGTCCGTCTCCTCGGAAGGCGGCTCGCTGCGCCAGAACAGCATCAGCCTGCAGCGACCGCTGCCGCTGTCGGAAGGCTTCGGCTATCGAGTGTCCGGCAACGAGGGCAGCGCGGGCACCCGCGGCGAGGCATCCGTTTTCGCCCAGTCGCGCGCCGTTCTGCTCTCGGCAGAGCACTCGGCCACGCAGGGCCAGCCTGGCGCGTCCCGTTTCGGGGCCCGTGGCAGCCTGGGCACTGTCGGCGGTGCCGTGTTCGCCGCGCGTTCCATCAACGACAGCTTCGCCCTGGTGCGGGTGCCCGACGTGGCCGATGTGCCGGTGAGCTTCAACAGCCAGCCTGCAGGCCGCACCGACAGCACGGGCCGCCTGGTGCTGCCGAGGGTGAGCGCTCTCGTGCCCCACCGGGTCGATGTCGATGTCGATGCACTGCCTGCGGACGTGACCGTGCTCGATGAGCGCACCCGCTTCGTGGTTGCCCCGCGCAGCGCGGTCATCGCCATCCTGGGCGTGAAGCGCGTGTCCAGCGCGCTTGTACGCGTGATCGATCCGGACGGCACCGTGCCACCGCCTGGCACCACCGTGCGTGGCGCCAGCGGCGTGGAGACATCGCGCGTGGGTCCCCGCGGCGAAATCTTCGTGCGCGCCAGCCCCGGCATCCTGCGACTACAGGTCGAGCGCGATGGCGCCGCCTGCAGCGTAGAATTCGAGCTGTCCCCGTCCCTGCCGTTGGGCGGCTATCACGAGATAGGACCGCTATCATGTCGACCCGCCGGGCCCTGACCGGTCTGCTCACCGCGGCAGCGATTCTGACCCTGCCCACCGCGCAGGCGCAGGTGTCCTGCGACCTGCAGGTGCCGGCGATGAGCTTCGGCAGCGTCGATATCCTTGCAGAGATGCCAGTCGATCGCAGCCTGGGCAACATCGAAGTGATCTGCAGGAACACCGGCATCGCCGATGTGGTGGTGATGATGCGCACTGCCGTTTCGGCCGGCTCGGGCGGCACCGACAGCCGGCGGCGCATGGCGGGGCCCGGCGGCTCGTCTCTCGAATACAACCTGTTCCGGGACGCGAGCAGGACCCGGTTGTGGCGTGCGAGCGGTGATCCGGCCGTGACGCTCAACGTGGGTGCCAAGCAACAGGCCAGCCTTCAGTTACCGGTATTCGGGCGCCTGGACGGACCGCGTGACGCGCGCCCCGGCGGGTACACCGACTGGTTGACCGTCACCCTGGACTTCTAGCGATCGGGCCGGCAATGCCCCCGGGGTGCCGCCGGGGTCAAGTCCTGCACCATCCTGCCGTTACCTTGGGTCATGCGGACCAGGGTTCTATCGCTGTGCTCGATCGCGCTGGCGACGGATCTCGCGTCCGGGCCGGTCATGGCACAGACGCGCCAGGCGCGTGCGACCCTGGAGGTCCGCGCAACCGTGGTCCGCGTCTGCACCGTCGGGATTGGCGTGACGAGCATGCCCGGCTGCGAGGCCGTAGTGCGCGAGAACCAGCGACTGCTGGAGCGGGCACCCGAACCTGCGGGCATCGTGCGCGCAAGCATCACTGAACAGGCAGCGGATACCACCGCACCGCGCATCATCGTGCGCACCTTCGACTTCTAGCAGCCCCGATGCACGGCGCGGCGCCGGCGCCGCATACCTGCGACGATCACGGCGCCGCGAATATCACTTCGAAACGAGCCCCGCCGGACGCGGCTTCCGTGCACCTGATCTGCCACTGGTGCGCAGTTGCCACCTCGAGGCAGATCGCCAGACCCAGTCCCGAACCTGGCCGATCGCCCTGCGAACCTCGCCAGAATCGTTCGAACACCTTTTCGCGCTGGTCCTCCGGCACCCCGTGGCCCTGGTCCTCGACGGCGATTCGATCGGAACCCACCCAGATACACACGGTACCGCCCTCGGGCGAGAAATCCACGGCGTTCTCGACCAGGTTCTTGAGCAGGACGAACAACTCTCCCTGGTCTGACAGGATATCGACCCCCGCCGGCTCGCAGACGATGTGCAGACTGACTCCCGCGCGCTCGGCCCGCCAGGACAGAAACCCGACGACCTGCCGGGCGACCTCATCGACTGCAGTCGGCCGCTTGTCGAGCGATCTTCCACCCGACACCTCGGCGATGTGCAGCAATTGGTTGACGGTGCGTGCGATGGAATCCACATCGCGCAGGGCCGGGGCCGGGATCGTTCCCGCTGCGTCTTCGAGTTGCCCGCGCAAGAGCGCGAGGGGCGTCTTCAGCTCGTGTGCGGCATTGGCGAAGAACCGTTGCTGGCTGGAAAAAGCCACCTCGAGGCGAGCCAGCGCGTCATTGAACGCCGCGATCAGCGGACGGATCTCGGAGGGCACATCCTCTACAGGCAAACGTGCAGAAAGATTGGCCTGCCCGACCGTTTTCGCCGTCTCGCTGGCGATCCTGATCGGCCGCAACACGCTGCGTATCCCCAGGAAACTGAGGATCGACAGCACCACGATGGATATCGCGACGATGACTCCTACCGCCTGGTTGACGGCAGGCACGATCGCTTCCTGGGCGAGTTCGGCAAACCGGTCGCTGCGCCCGACCTGAACCAGGAAGGCGCGGCCATCGACGCTATGGCGTACGGCTGCGACATGGAAGCGAACACCATCGATCAGGGTCGGCAGGTAGAAGCCATCCTGTCGTTCGACCGGAATCGTGGGCATCAGGCTGTCGAACCGGCTCTCCGACGAGGCGACGACCCGCCCATCCTCGGTCAGCACGCGGTACTTCAGGTTCGCGAAGAACGCATCGAACCCGAAGTTATCGATGCCGCCGAGCCGGACGACCACGCTGCCATCGGACGAACCCGCATCGATGGCTTCGGCGATGTCGTTGGTCTGGCCCTTGAGGCTCTGCTCGGTAATGAAGCTTGCGAAACGCTGGGCCAGCACCATCTGAACCGCCAGGTAAGCGCCGGCAACAATGAAGATGGACAGGGCGAACGCGATCGACAGCCGCAGCGCGAGGCTAGGCGTCCTCGGGAACGACCAGCGCATAACCTATTCCCTTCGAGTTGGCGATCGACACGGTGGAACGCAATGTCGCCAGTTTTCCACGAAGGCGGTGAATGGCAACATCCAGGGCCTTCGGTGTCACGGCAGATGACAGGCCCCAGGCAGCAGTCTCCAGCATGCTTCGCCTCACGACACTCCCCTCGTGTCGGGCCAGCGCAAGCATGATCTGCAACTCGGTCGGAGACAGGGTCATGCAGGAATGTGCGACGCACAACGAACTGAGCTGCGGCACCAGTCGTATGTCTCCGAAGGTCACCTCCGTCGGCATCCAGGGCTGGCTGCGGCGAAGCAGCGCCCGCGTTCGGGCGAGCAACTCATCCATCTCGAACGGTTTGGTCAGATAGTCGTCTGCGCCGGCATCCAGTCCGTCGACACGGTCGCCCAGGGCATCCCGAGCGGTAAGCACCATGCAGGGGATGGATTCCCGCATGGCGCGCAGCCGGACAAGCACTTGCAAACCGTCACCATCGGGCAGGCCACGGTCGAGGATCATTGCGTCGTAGCGAGCGTCCGCCATCGCTGCTGCAGCCTGACCCAGGCTGATCACTGCATCACAGGCTATCCCGTTTCGTTCCAGCATGCTGCAGATGACCTGGGCCATGCGCGGGTGGTCTTCGACTAAGAGGATTCTGGGCATGGCCGAGGCCGTCTTTCAGTGGCGCCCCGGGATCAGAACCGGTAGGTCACGCCGAGGTTGATCGAAACGGGCCGGTACTTGATATCGCCGGAGATCCTGCCGCCTGCAGCAGCATCCTCCGCATCGAAGGTGCCCGTACTGACCCGCATCAATCTGACATCGCCCACCAGGCTCCACTTCGGGGAAAGATCCCATTCTCCTCCGAACATTACCTGAACAGCCGCTGCACCTGAGCGGGAATAGCTCAGTTCACGTCCGTTGCGTTTGATGTCGATGTCGATTTCCTGCGTCCACCCCAGTCCTGCCCCTACGAACGGGCGGATGTCGCCCCATTTCGCGAACCGGTAGTACCCGTTCACGAAGAACGTGTTGGATGCGAAGTCACCATCGACGGACGATGTACCGATCTTCTTCACGCCGTGGCGACGGAAGTCCCAGGCAACTTCAGCGGCCCAGCCATTGCCGTAGCGATAGCCGAATGCGCCGCCGAACCCGACGCCGGTGTCGAAGCTCGTGTCGCCGCTCGCGGTGCCACCAGAGGTTCGCGACTCGGTCAGGGTGGTCGAAGACAGGCTGCTCGGCCCGGCGTAGAGACTGACGTAGCGGCCAGCGACATCCTTTGCGGATGCGTCGAAAGCCGAGAACGTCGAGGCCATTGCGATGATCAGGGCTGCGCCGGATCTGGCGTGTACGGACATGATTATCCTTTCCAGGGGTTCGAGGTGACGGTGTCCGGGCAACCCGGCACCGTTGCCGGATTGTGGTCGGGGCAGGGTTACCCGAAGGTAACGACACAGGTTGCCGTCGACGCGAAGGCGGCGCGGCCGTGGGCGGGGCCGGCGGCGTGCAGACCCCGAAGTGCACCTGTCCAGCTCCCGACCTCCCCGCTACACTTGAGCGGATACGCTCCTGGAATCTTCCATGCACCCCGTCGACGTCGCCATCATCGGCACCGGATCCATCGGCATCGCCGTCGCCTACTATCTGGTCCGCGACCACGGCGTACGTCGTATCGCGCTCATCGACCCGCGGCCCCCGATGAGCCTCACCTCCGCCCAGTCGGGCGAGAACTACCGCAACTGGTGGCCGCATCGGGTGATGACGGCGTTTACCGACCACTCGATCGACCTGATGGAACAGCTCGACGAGGCCTCCGGCGGGCGGTTGAACATGACGCGCGGCGGCTATGCGCTGGTCACCCGGCGCGAGAACCCGCAGGACCTGATCGATGCGCTGCACCTTGGCTATGCCGAAGCCCCCGGCCAGATCCGCCTGCGCGCGAGCGGGAGCGAGGGCGACTACATCCAGCCCCGTCGCACGCCCTGGCAGGGATCGCCGTCCGGCGTAGACGTGCTGCTCGACCGCGCGCTCATCCGCCGCACCTTCCCCGCGTTCGCGGACGACATCGCCACCGTCATCCACATCCGCCGCGCCGGCTCGATCGACGCGCAACAGATGGGCAGCCTGATGCTGGAGGCCATCCGCGAAGCGGGCGGCACGCTGTTGCGCGGCGAGGTGAAGTCGATCACCGCTGGCACGCCGTTCCGGCTGGAGATCGCCACGCCGGAATCCCCGACACCGACGACGCTCATCACTGAGCGCGTCGTCAACGCCGCTGGCCCGTACCTGCAGGACATCGCGTCGATGCTCGGTGAAGACCTGCAGGTCGAGTGCGTGTTCCAGCAGAAGATCGCCTTCCCCGACACGCTGCACGCGGTCGCGCGGCACCAGCCGTTCGCGATCGACCTCGACGGCCAGTCGCTCGCCTGGAGCGACGAGGACCGTGCGCTGCTCGCCTCCGATCCGGCGACGCGCCGGCTCACCGAGCCGATGAAGGGTGGCATCCACTGCCGTCCGGACGGGCCGGTCGATGGCAACTGGATCAAGGTCGGCTGGGCCTACAACGAGACGCCGAGCAGCCCGCATGCCGACTCACATGGAACCGCGCCGATAGACCCGCAGTTCCCCGACTCGGTGATCCGCGCGGTGAGCCGGCTGCAGCCGAAGCTCGCGGCCTACATCGGCAAGCTGCCGCGGGGAGTACGGCACTACGGTGGCTACTACACGCAGACGACGGAGAACTGGCCGCTGATCGGGCCGATGGCCACGCCGGGCGCGTTCGTCGCCGGGGCACTGTCGGGCTTCGGTTCGATGGGCGCCTGCGCGACCGGATCGTTGTGCGCGGCGTGGATCGCCGGCGACCTGGTGCCATCGTTCGCGACGGCGCTCGCGCCCGCACGCCGGCAGGACACGGCGCTGATGGCGGAGCTGGCCGGGCTGGCCAAGGGCACGCTGTAGATGGCGCAGCGCATCCCGCAGTTCATCACGCAGTTCATCCCTGAGGCCACACTGCTCGCCCGCGTCGAGGACACGCTCGTCCGCAACGGCTTCTCCCCGCAGGTCGCCGCGCCGATCGCCGCCACCATCGTCGCCTGCGAGCGCGACGGCACGCCGAGCCACGGCCTGCTGCGCCTGCCCGGCTACATCGAGGCGGTACGCACCGGCTATGCGGATGGCACGGTACTGCCCGAGGTGGCGAGCTCGCGCGACTCGATGCTGGTGATCGATGCGCGCCAGGGATTCACGCATCTCGCGCTCGCGCAGTGGCGCGACGACCTGATGCAGCGCGCGTCGCACACTGGCACTGCAGTACTGCTGATACGCGATGCCCACCACTTCGCCGCGCTGTGGCCCGACATCGAGCCCTTCGCCGCACACGGCTTCATCGCGATGAGCTGCGTCACCTCGCGCGCCCGCGTCACCGGCTGGGGCGGCGCGAAAGCGGTTTTCGGGACCAACGCCTCGGCCTTCGCCTGCCCGCGCGCCAACGGCCTGCCGATCGTCTGGGACCAGGCGGCGAGCGTGATGTCGCAGGGCGACGTGCTGCGTGCGGCGCGCGAACGACGCCCGTTGCCGGAAGGCGTCGGCGTCGATGCCGACGGCCAGCCGACCACCGATGCCTCACGCGTGCTCGACGGCGGCGCACTGGTCGCCTTCGGCGGCGTGAAGGGCGCATCGATCGCGTTCATGGTGGAGATCCTGGCGGCGGCCCTGAGCGGCAGCCCGTTAGGCTTCGAGGCACCGGTGCCGGGCAACAAGCCGTCCAAGTGCGGGCAGTTTCTGCTGCTGATCGATCCGCGCTGCGCCGGCGCCGACGTGGCCGCGCGGGTCGAGCCGCTGGTGGCTGCGGTGCACGACTCCGGCACGCCGAAGCTGCCCGGTGCGCGGCGCTATGCCCGACGCCGGCAGGCGGCCGAACGCGGCATCGAACTCGACACGCATGCGCTCGAGATCCTCGAACGATGCGCCAACCCTTGAACTGTTGTTTCCAGGAGAACCCGGACCATGTCACATAGCTCACGCACCTCACGCACACCGCTGTCCCGATCAGTGGCCCTGGCCATAGCCACCCTCGGCGCCACCTGCGCCCTGCCCGCCTTCGCCCAGGCCTGGCCGGCCAAGCCGATCCGCTTCATCGTGCCGTTCGCGGCCGGCGGCGTGGCGGACGTGGTCACGCGCGCGGTGACACCGCGGCTGTCCGAGGCGCTCGGCCAGCCGATCATCATCGACAACCGGGGCGGCGCCGGCGGCACGCTGGGCACCGCGATCGGCGCGAGGGCCGGGGCGGACGGCTACACCTTCGTCACGCCGGCCGGCAGCCATGTCACCACACCCGCGCTCTACACCAAGCTCGACTTCGATCCGGTGAAGGACTTCGCGGCGGTGACCAAGATCGCCGACGTGCCCTACCTGCTGGTGGTGCCGGCCGCGAGCCCGATCAAGACGCTGGCCGACTTCATCGCTGCTGCGAAGGCCAACCCGGGCAAGCTCACCTACGGCTCGGCCGGCAACGGCAGTTCCAACCACCTCGCCGGAGAACTCCTGGCCGGGCGCATCGGCGCGAGCCTGCTGCACATCCCCTACAAGGGCAGCGCGCCGGCGCTGGTGGACGTGCTGAGCGGACAGATCTCGTTCATGTTCGACACGGTCAACACCGCGACCCGCTACATCCCCGCCCGCCTGCGCGCGGTGGGCATCGGCACCGCGAAGCGCTCGACGCTGATCCCCGACGTGCCGCCGATCGCCGACACGCTGCCCGGCTTCGAGGCGGTCACCTGGGTCGGGCTGCTCGCCCCGGCCGGCACGCCGAGGGAGATCGTCTCGCGCATGCACGCCGAGATCGCGAAGGTGGTGGCCGCACCGGACGTGCGCGAGCGCTTCTCCGCCTCCGGCGCCGAGCCGGTGGCGAGCACGCCGGAACACTTCGGCGCCTACCTGGCCGCCGAGGTGAAGCAGTGGGAGCGCGTGGTCAAGCAGGCGAAGATTCCGCCGGTGCAGTGAGCGCGGACGTCGAGCGATGAGCACCCAACATGACGTCGTGATCATCGGCGGTGGCGCGATCGGCTGCGCCACCGCGGTCTTCCTGCGCAAGGCCGGCGTCGAGCGCGTCTGCGTGCTCGAGCCGGATCCGACCTACGCCAAGGCCGCGACGCCGATGGCCACCGGCGGCTGCCGCCGGCTGTTCGCGCTGCCGGAAAACATCCGGATGTCGCAGTTCAGCATCGAGTACTACAAGAACTTCGCCGAGCATGTCGCGGTGGATGGCTACGCACCCGACGTGCAGTGGAAGGAGCGCGGCTACCTGTTCATCGGCGGGCCGCAGCATGCGCAGGTGCTGGAGCAAAACGCCCGCGTGCAGGAAGCCGAGGGCGTGCAGATCGAACTGCTCGATCGCGCCGCGATCGCCGCGCGCTATCCGTGGATGCGCAACGACGACCTCGCGCTAGGCGTGCTGTCACCGCAGGACGGCTGGCTCGACCCGAACAGCGTGCTGCAGGGCTTCCGCCGCAAGGCGCAGGCGATGGGCGTGACCTTCCTGCGAGATCGCGCGGTCGACCTGTACGTGCGCAACCGGCGGATCGTCGAGATCGAACTTGCGTCGGGCGCGCGCGTGCGCGGCGACCATGTGGTGAACGCGGCCGGCTGCTGGTCGGCGTCGATCGCCAAGCTGGTCGGCGTCGACCTGCCGGTGAACCCGATGCGCCGCTTCGAGCACTACGTCGAACTCGCGCACGAACTGCCCGCCGACATGCCGCTGATCAAGGACCCGGACCGCCTGATCATCCGCCCGGAGGGCAAGGGCTATGCGGTGGGGCTGGTGAAGTCGGACGAACCGCGCGGGTTCAACTTCGAGGTGGAGCCGTCGTGGTTCCAGGACGTGGTGTGGCCGGCGTGTGCGGCGCGCGTCAAGGAATTCGAGGAACTGAAGCTGGTGCGGGAGTGGGCCGGGCTCTATGACGAGTGCGAGCTGGATGGGAACATGATCCTGGGGCACTGCGAGGGCGGGCCGGAGAACTTTCTGGTGGCTTGTGGGTTTTCGGGGCATGGGTTGATGCATGCGCCGGCGGTGGGGAGGGGGTTGGCGGAACTGATGGTTCGCGGGCGCTTTGAAAGCATTTGTTTAGAGCGACTAGGCTATTGGCGAGTGACCGATACCTGCCCCTATCCCGAGACTGGAATAATATGAGCGCAGTGACAGTCGCGCCGAACTGCTTGACGGTCATTGTCTGTTCAGCCTTCTTTCCGCCTTAGCTAGTCCAAGTCCGCCATTTGGACCAACCGGAACAGCACTATGCCAAACCAAGAAACTCCGCCGCTTTTGCAATACTTCACATTGCGTGGCGTGCACGGATACAAAGACATTACTGTCCAGTTTGCTGGAGCAGCCACAGTAATCGTCGCGGAGAACGGCACGGGCAAGACGACAGTATTGAGCGCGCTCAATGCCTTTCTTACAAGGCGATTCCACCGCTTAGCCGCGCTACCGTTCTCTGCGCTTGAATGCAAGTTTCTTGCTCGTGAAGACGCAATTCGGATGACTCGCGAGGACTTTGGTTCGGCGGCTGGCGCTGGGCTTGAATCGGTCAAGGCTCTAGCCAAAAGTGCGGAACTCCCAGAGGAGGCACTTCTAGACTTTTTGCAGAATGAGTACATTCCGGCGAACTTTGACCGGTTGCTACAGACACCGGTTATAAGTCAACTCTACTTGACCATACCGGGCGACTACCAAGAGATAAAGCGAGCGCTCGATGAGGCACATGCACTCTTGAATTCGTCACTTAGCGAGCGAGCAAAAGAAATTGCTTCGGATCTTCGCGGCCTAATTGGAAGAGCTGATGTGGTTTTTCTGCCGACCTATCGAAGGATCGAACGACCGCTCTTGCGATCGAGTCGAAAGCGGGAGGCGATCAGAACCAATTGGTATGCACCGACCCGCGAAAAAAACGACTATTCGTATGAGGGCATTGCGTTTGGGCTTAGCGACATCGAAGCTCGTCTCGGTGAGCTGTCCGAGGAAATTGAGCGCACCTCCAATTTCGGGTATCGCGGATTGAGCGCGCGTATTCTAAACGACATGCTTAAGGGCCAATCTTTCCAACTTCCCTTAGGAATTGATGCACTTCCAGACATCGGATCACTTTCGCTTTTTTTGGGACGCCTCGGACGGGTAGAAAACAATCTCGGACAAATTTTCGAAAACATCGAAACGCTCTACGATTCTGGAGAAATCCACTCGAAAGACTTCGAGTTTTTGAGGTACTTCCTGAGTCGTCTGAACTCGGTCATTGATCAAACGAAAACTACAGAACAAAGAATCGAACAGTTTGTCACGGTTTGCAACAGCTATCTGACGATGTCCAGTGACGAGAAGCGGTTAGCTTTTGACCCAAGAACACTTAAGGTTGTTGTGGAGAACTCCTGGGCCAACTGCATTGTTCCACTGGATGCTCTGTCTTCCGGAGAAAAGCAAATCGTCTCGTTGATGGCGAAGCTTTATCTCTACAAGGGCTCTAAGGTCGTTCTGATCGACGAACCGGAATTGTCGCTATCTATTGATTGGCAACGCAAAGTCCTACCCGACGTAATGGCGAGCGGATCAGTCACTCAGATGCTTGCAATCACTCACTCACCCTTCATCTTCGAAAACGAGTTGGATCAGTTCACCGTAGGACTAAGGATGGAGAGAACCGGGGAGAATGTCGATGGCTTCGCTAGTTGAGAAGCTACGGGCTAGCCGCAAAGGCGCATCGGTTCTAAAGCTAAAAGTTCTGAAAATTCGTGGCGAAGACCCCGACATACTCATCTTTGTGTATGAAGGGCCGGAAGACATCCCCGTGTACGACGAGTGGATAAAGCGAATTGGCGCATGTACGAGATTTGAACCGATGCATGGTGCAGGGAAAGAACAGCTGTTGGCCTATCATCAGATTTTGATGGATAGCAGCGACCCATTACTGGACAAAATTTTCTTTTTCGTGGATCGAGATTTTGACATCGCAACACTACCGCATCCGCATGTCTATGAACTGGGGGCGTATTCAATAGAAAACCTCCTTTGTACAGAAGAGGTAGTCGACAGTATCTTGCGTAATGAATTCAGGCGTTCGGGACGCATTGCTGAGCGCAGGCGCCTTCGCGAAACGTTTAAGGAGATCGTTTCGGGGTTTGTTGCACATTGCGAGCCTGTCAATCTCGAGCTCTTTGTCGCAAGGAGGCTTCAGATAAGTGTTCTGGCGAAACCATCCAGAGCGTCCGAGATTGTCACGATTAACGCTGACTCTGTTTTTCGGGCTTATGAGACTGTTTCAGACATAGTGGTGCTTGAGGGAAAACCCACGCCTGAGAGCTACCAAAAGCTCCGGTCAGAATTCGATGAGTTACCCTCGCTGCTCAAGTGCAGAGGTAAGTATTTGTTGAGCATGCTTCGCGTTTGGTTGAAGGCTCTCGAGATGGACCTCAAAAGTCAGCACCCGCTTCTTTTCGAGGAGAGCGATTCTCAACTTCCTGGAGATCCTGCTCAATTACCGATGAGTAGGTTTGCGTCCAGCACGCCCGTCCCTCCATGCCTTGTCAAGTTTATCGGTCGGCTAGTGCAATGCTGAAAGTCTTCTGGAGCGCATAGGCCCCGATCAGTAGCACTTTGATCTAGAGTCCATCAGTCAGTATAGGGGCCTTGGCGGCTCGCTCCTTCGCGACGAGGGCGGAGGGGGCAAACCGCCCAGGGGCTCCGTCGGTCGTTCCTCGTAGTGTTCCCTGCGACATTGCGCGACCTAGACGCGCGCGTGGACGTGGCTGGTGCGCGACGGCGGTCGTCGGCGTCGGCGTCGGCGTCGGCGTCGGAGGAAGCATAGCCCCCAGTTCAAGGCGGCGGTATTGGCGGCGAGCCGCAAGCAAGGCGTATCTATCGCGTCAGTCCCGCTGGCCAACCGGTTGAACGCGACCTTGGTTCACCGCTGGGTCGATGCACGGGGACGTTCCGGGATGTCGGTGCGGCCCACACCATCGGTCAAGTCCTGACACACGGCCGTGACGGCGGAGCAGTTCATGCCGATCACCGTCGTGCCGGCGAGCGCAGTCCGCGAAAGCATCACGATCGAGGTGCGCCATGGATCGACAGACAGTGGTGAATGTCTCCTGGCCGATCGGCGCTGCGGCCGAGCGTGCCGACTGGCTGTCGACGCTGCTGCGTTGCGGCGAGCA
The DNA here is from genome assembly GCA_020248265.1 of Rhodocyclaceae bacterium. Classification (NCBI taxonomy): domain Bacteria; kingdom Pseudomonadati; phylum Pseudomonadota; class Betaproteobacteria; order Rhodocyclales; family Rhodocyclaceae; species Rhodocyclaceae bacterium. The sequence continues at coordinate 195,983 of JADCHX010000004.1, read as the reverse complement.
TTGTTCGGAAGAGCATCACGATCGAGCTTCGGCACGGGGCGACGATCGTGGACGTCCCCTTACCAGTCAGCGCTGCGTCCGAGTGTGCCACATGGCTTTCGGGAGGTCGTTTCGAGCGGCATGCGCTACCGTTGATCGACAAACTCCTTGGCCACACGCAGGTTCAAACCCCCAAGCGCGATGTCCATCCGTTCGATTGAACCCTGACGTGGCGGCGTTCCCCAAGAGGGCATGAAGCGCGAGCGACCCAGCACGTCTCCGCGCCGCCATCACGGCGCCCCCAACTGCTCGAGCGGCCTACCGATCCACCTTGGCGCCGGACAACTGCACCAGTTCCCGCAGCCGCGCGATCTGTGCCGGGATGAACTCGGTGACCTCGCGCACCGAACTTCCGATCGGCTCCGCGCCCAGGTCCGCCAGCTTCTCCCGCACCGCCGAGGTCTTCAGGGCCGACACGACTTCACCGTTCAGACGGTTGATGATCGCGCTCGGCGTCTTCGCCGGCGCCAGCAGCGTGTACCAGCCGATGTACTCGTAGCCGGGAATCGTCTCCGCGATCGCCGGCACCTCGGGCACGACCTCCGAACGCCTGGCGCTGGTGATGCCCAGCGCCCGCACACGGCCCGAACGCATGTGCGCCAGCACGGCTGGCACGACGGAGATCGTCATGTGCACCTGCCCGGCGATGGTGTCGGTGAGCGCCGGCGTCACGCCCTTGTACGGCACGTGCTGCAACCGGATGCCGGCCATGTGCCTGAACAACTCGGCGGACAGATGCGGCGGCGAACCGGAACCGCCGGACCCGTAGAGGAGGTCGCCGGCCTTCGCCTTCGCCAGTGCGATGAAGTCCGGGAGCGTCTTCACCGGCAGCCCGGGGTTCACCACCAGCAGGAACGGCGTCGAGGCCATCAGGGTGATCGGCGCGAAGTCCTTCACCAGGTCGAACTTCAGCTTGTCGAACATCACCGACACGATCGCGGCCTGGGTGGTGGCGATCGTCAGCGTGTAGCCATCCGGGGCGCTGCGCGCGGCGATCTCGGCTCCGATGATGCCGCTCGCGCCGGGGCGCGGATCGATCACCACCTGCTGGCCCCAGGCTTCGGTGAGGTGTCCGCCGATCAGCCGGCCGACGATGTCCGGGCCGGAGGCCGGCGTGCTGAGGATGATCAGCCGGATCGGCTTCATCGGGTATTGCGCGGTCCCCTGCGCGGGTCCCTGCGCGCGCACGTTGCCCGCGAGCAGGGCGGCTGCGGTGCCCGCGGCCAGCACGGTCAGGGCCCTCTTCGAACGCTTCAAGTCCATTGCGATCTCCCGCGTGACCCCGCCTCGTGGCGGGGGTTGTCCGGTGATGCGCCGACCGTCTTCGTTGCCTTCTGTTGCCGATTCCCTTGCTGCCGATTCCCTTGCTGCGGCGTCCCTTGCTGCCCTTAACGCTTGAGCCCGCGCCGCCCCGTATCCGTCGCGCGATACAACCCGCCATCCCCCGCTGTCACGTACAGGCTCTTCAACCCGTCGTCACCGAACGCGCAGCGCATCGGCATGTCCGCCGGTGCCGCATGCGTCTCGAGGATCGTCCCCCCGGGCGAGATCACCACGATCGCAGGCCCTGCCCCCGCCTTGCTCCAGCCCATGCAGGCGACGATGTTGCCGTCGCTGTCCAGGCACATGCCTTCGATACCGCGGTCGATCGCGGTGAAGGTAAGCAGGGTGTGTGCATGACCGACGCTGCCATACGCGCTCACCTCGTACGCAAACAGCTGGCACACGTCGCCACGCTCCACGTCGCCATCGGCGACATACAGCGTGCGCTCGTCCTTCGACAGCAGCACCGCACGCGGTCCGCAGGTGTCGTGGGTGATGCGTTCGATGCGGTACGTACCGGGGCCGGTCGGATCCAGGCGCAGCACCGAAGCGTGGTCCAGCATCGGATATGCGGGCGGGCCGTATGGCGGCTGCGCGTTGTACGCATCGGCGAACCAGATGCGTCCGCGGCTGTCGAGCTGCACGTCGAGCGGCTGGTTGTGGTGCGCGCCGTCGAGCAGTTCCTCGGTGGGTGCGGTGCTGCCGTCGGTGCGGTAGTGCACGACACGGCGGCCGCCTTCCTGCGCGGCGTACACCGAGCCGTCGGGTGCGACCGCCAGGCCGTTCACCCGGCCGGTCCAGCGGCGGAAGGTGTCTGCCTTCTTCGTGGCGGGGTCGTAGCGCAGCACGCGCTCCTCGGCCACCGCGCTGAACAGCATGCCCTTGCCATCCCAGGCAAGGCCACCGGTTCGGCCCTTGAACGGGCCGGCAATCAGTTCGAAGTTCCAGGCCATTCGAGTCTCCGGTCAGGGGTGGCCGTTCATCGCGACGGCACGCCGGCGATGTTGATGCGCGTGCTCACCACCGATCCGATCATCGTGATGTAGAGCGTCTTCCAGTCGGCGTCGCCGAACGCGATGTTGGTCGGGTGGTGGCCCGGCGTCTTGATGCGCACGATCGTCTTGCCGGACGGGTCGTGCACCCAGATGCCGCCGGGCGCGGTGCACCACACGTTGCCGTCGACGTCGCACTTGAGGCCATCCGGCACGCCGCGCTCCGGCCCGTCGTAGCGGAAGAAGATGCGCGCCGGTCCGACGCTGCCGTCCTTCTTCACGTCGTAGGCGCGGATCACCCGCTCGCGGCTGCAGTTCACGTACAGGATCGATTCGTCCGGCGAGAAGCACAGGCCGTTCGGATACGTGTTGTCCTCGCACACCACCGACAGCTCGCCGCTGGGCGAGATGCGGAACACCGGCTGGGTGTCGAGGTAGCGTTGCATGTCGGGGCCGGTCATGCCGACGTTCACCAGTCCGCCGGGCGGGTCGGTGAACCAGACCGAGCCGTCGGACTTCACGACGATGTCGTTCGGGCTGTTGAGCTTCATGCCCTTCCACTTGTCGGCGAGCGTCGTCCAGCGGCCGTCGTGCTCGCGGCGGAACACTGTGCGCCCGCCCCAGCCGGCGACCACCAGCCGGTTCTCGAGGTCGAGGCAGGTGCCGTTCGCCTTCACCGACGGGCGCAGCATCAGCTCCTGCCCCTTGCCGGGTGTCCACTTCCAGATGGTGTCGCCGATGATGTCGGTGAACCAGAGGCAGCCGTTCTTCGCGTCCCAGGTCGGGCCTTCGCCGAAGATGATGTCCTTCGCGAGGACGGCGACCGGCGGGCTCGGATCGATGATGCGCTCCCAGCCGGGTGCGCACAGGTCGACCTCGACCTTCAGGTGTTCGAGTGAACCATGCATGGGAAGTCCCCTACAGTCGTTCTGTTTTTCAGTGGGCGCTGGCGGCGCCGCCCGTCCAGGTCTTCGGCGAGAACGCGCGATGCTCGGTGACCACGTCGATCACCACCGGCCGGTTCGCCTTCAGTGCGCGCTCCATCGCCTTGGGCATGTCCTCCGGCCGTTCGACGCGGATGCCCACGCAGCCGAGCGACTCGGCCACCTGGGCGAAGCTCACCGGGTTGAAGCCCCAAAGCGCGCGTCCACGCTCGTCCGGGTCGCCGCCATACGACTTGTCGAAATGGGGGATCTCCTGGTTGAGCGCGCTGTTGTTGTTCACCACCAGCACCATGTTGATGCCGTAGCGCGCCGCGGTCTCGAGCTCGGCCAGGTGGTAGTACGCCCCGCCGTCGCCGGCGAAGCAGACCACCGGCGTATCCGGCAGCGCGCACTTCACGCCCATCGCGCCGGGCAGCGCCCAGCCGAGCGAGCCGGCGCAGCGGATCAGCCGCTGGCCCGGACGCAGGAAGTCGATCATCGTGCCGGTCCAGATGCCGGAGTGGCCGGTGTCGCAGACCATCACCGCGTTGGCCGGCAGCATCTCGCCGATCTCGCGGCAGACGCGCTCGGGGCGCATCGGCACCACGTCCGAGTTGCGGTGGCCGTCGGTGTCGGCGCGCCAGCCGGCGACCAGCGACTGGATGTGGTCGAGCCAGGCCTTGCGCGGCGTCGGCTTCGTGCCGGTGGCCGCTTCGATCATCTGCTGCAGCACCACCTTCGCATCGCCGAGCAGGCCGACCTGCACCGGATAGTTGCGGCCGAGCTCGCGCGGGTCGATATCGAGGTGGATCACCGGCGTGCCCGGCTTCGGTACCTGCCAGCGCGCGGTGACCTGGCTGCCGGTATGGCTGCCGATGAAGAACACGAGGTCCGCCTCGCCCACCGACTGGTTCGCGCAGCTGCGCGAGTAGGTGCCGCATACGCCCACCGACAGCGGATGGTCGTCGAGGATCGTGCCGCGCGCATTGAGCGAGGTCGCGACCGGGATCTGCAGAAGCTCGGCGAGTTGCACCACCTCGGCCTGCGCCGCCGACCAGTGCACGCCGCCACCGGCGACGATGATCGGGCGCTGCGCAGCGGCGAGCAGGCGCAGCGCGTCGACGACATGCGCCGGGTCGGCGGCGGGCCGGAACGGCGGCACCGTCTTGTACTGCGGCTCGACCAGCAGATCGAGGTCGGCCTCGACCATGATGCACTCGGCATGGTGGCCGCCGATCTGCAGGTGCACCGGACCGGGCGCGCCGCTGGTCGCCTCGCGGAACGCCTGGCGCATCATGTCGGGCAGGCGCTTGATGTGGTCGACATGCGCGTTGAACTTGGTGGTGTGGTCGAACTGGGTGAAGTCTTCCAGCTCCTGGTACGCATGGCGGTAGCGCTGGTGCGGCGCCGGGCCGCCGGTGATCGCGACCACCGGCGAGCAGGCGAGGTAGGCGTCGCGCAACCCGGCCGCGAGGTTCGATGCACCCACGTGCTGCGCCATGCACACGCCCGGCCGGCGCGACGCGCGCGCATAGCCGTCGGCCATGTAGGCGGCGGCCTTCTCGCCGTGGGTCATGATGCGGCGGATCGACTGGCCTTCGAGCGCGGTCAGCGTCTCGAGCAGCATCTGGGGCACGAAGAACAGATGCGAGACTTCGTACGCGCGAAGCATGTCTGCGACATACCGGGGACCGGTCGTCGTGGTCATGGTGCCTCCTCCCGTTGCCCACTTTATGTGTATGCGGCTTTGAAGCTGCGGCTTTGAAGCTGCGGCTTTGAAGCTGCGGCTCATCCCGTGCGGGCGGGTTGCGGGATGGCTGTTTGAATGACTTTAGCAAGGGTGCGTCGCAGCATGCAAGGGGTGGGCGCGCGGGCTTCTGGAGCCTGGCCCATGTATTCGGCGCTGCAGTCCACCACCTGTCCAGGCAGGATCCACTACAGCCGAGTTCGACGAAACAAGAACGAGAGATTTGCCACCAGCGCGAACTTGGCAGATACCTTGCCATATGCCCTTTGATGCCTGGAGGCCATCCTGACCGAACGTCGCGCTTCGTTGTTCCGAAACGGTCGCAACCAGGCAGTACGCATTTCAAGAGAACTCGAGATGGCAGGAACCGAGGTTTCGATCCGCAAGGCGCGGTCTTCGAGTGCGTGACCGTACTTCAGCCTGACGAGCCCGCTGACCGGGTCAGCGCGCGTCGACCGGCTTCAGGCTGTCGATGAAGGCCGCGATCCGGCGGCGCATGTCGTTCGTCGTGGCATCGCTGCGGCACACGGCAAACCGGTTGTACACGTTCATCGCCTTGCCGCACTCGCCGTCGACTGCCGGGGTGTGCGCGCCGCGATTGGCCGTATCCCAGCCATGCGTCTGGTCGGGATAGTGGTGCCACTGCGCTGCGCGCGTGAGCGCCGCGCGATCGCATGGCTCGATCGGCGTCGCGGTGTCGCGGCCGCCGGTGAACACGATGACCGGCGCGATGTACGGACTTAGCGCGGGTCGATGCAGACTGCCGTCGGCGATGCAGTTCGGGTAGAGCGCGATGCCGGCGCGGTAGAGGCCGGACACCTGGCTGCGCAGGAAGGGCTCGTCGGTGAACGTCCGCAGTACGGTCCAGCCGCCCTGGCTGTCACCGTAGAGGAAGATCCGGGCCGGATCCAACGCCCGGTTGTCGCGCAGCCAACGGGCGGCCGCGACGGCGTCGAGGGCCCGCATGTTCGCGCCGAACGCCGTCCAGGTGGCCCAGTTCTCTTCGCGGCCGCGGCTCCAGTAGCTGTCGAGCAGCAGCACGTTCGCACCCAGCGCATCGCGCAACCACAGCGCGGTGGCGAAATTTCCGGGCACCAGTCCGTGGCCACCATGAACGACCACGAAGGTAGGACGCCCCGCCACGCCCTTGGGATGCGGGTTCCAGCTTGCCAGCAGCCGGCCTGAGCCAGCATAGGCAGGCACCAGCGGTTGCAGGGCGGCCAGCCCTACCTTCGCCGTGTTGTTGTGGAGCGAGTAGCTTTCCTTGAGCGGCCGCTCGGGCGCGCGGTCGCTGACGATCGGCGGCTGCGCCAGCGGCACGTCGGCTGCAGTGAACGGCGTGGCGCAGCCAACCGTGAGCAGGGCCAGCCCTGCGGCAAGCAGCAACGTACGAAATGCCGCGCAGGCATGCCCTCGGGTGGGGTGCTTGGCATGGATCGATGACATGGCGCACCGAGCATAGCGCACGCCTGCCGATCTGGCGGCGCAGGCGACCGGCGGCGGCATCGGCCCGGGCCTCCTGCAACAGGCCTACATCGTCGGACTCTTGAACGCTCCGCCCAGCGCCACCAGCCCCCAGGGCGTGAACTGCATGTCGGTGCTGAACACCACATGCCCGGACGATGCATGCGCATCGCGGAACATCCGCTGCAGCGGGCTCTTGTCGTAGATCGCACTGGCGCCGGCCATCTCCTGGAGGATGTCGACCGCCTCGTTGGCGATTTTCATCGCCATTGCGGTGTTGCGCCGATAGCGCAGCTTGGTCTCGAGGTCGAAGCTGCCGCCGGCCTTGTAGTGCGCCCAGCCTTCGTGGCAGTCGCCCTTCAGCCAGGCGTGCGCCGCGTCGATCTTCGCGCCGGCCATGCCCACCCGCAGTTGCACGGTAGGGAAGTCACGCATCGAGGCGCCGGTGTAGCTGGTCGCACGCTGCTTCACCGAGGACGTCGTCTCGTCGAGCATCGCACGGGCATTGCCGATCATCGCGCCCGCGATCGCATTGCCGCCGAGCGCCGAGTTGGGGACGCGGAACATCGGGTTGGCGTGCTTCTTGAAGCCGGGGAAGCTGTGACCGGGCTTCGATACCTGCATCGACAGCACACGATGCTGCGGCACGAACACGTCCTTGCAACGCACGGTACGGCTACCGGTGCCGCGCATGCCCAGCACCTGCCAGTCGTCGATGATCTCGTAGTCTTCGCGCGGCACCAGGTTCATGCACCAGTCGATCGGCTTGCCGTCGGCATCCTTGACCACACAGGCGAGCATGTTCCACGAGGACACGTCGACGCCGGACGAGAAGCTCCACTGGCCGGACAGCAGCAGGCCACCGTCGACCAGCGTGCCCTGCCCCTGCACATAGGCGATGCCGGAGGCGATCAGCGCGTCCGGGTCCTTGCCCCAGATCTCTTCATGCGCCTTCGGATCCCACTGCACGAGTTGACGATGGTGCGAAGACAGGTTGGCGAACACCCAGGCGGTCGAGGCGCAGCCCTGGCCGAGCTTCTCCGGGATCTCGTAGAACGCCGGGAAGTCGAGCTCCATTCCACCCCAGGCCTTCGGCTGCTGCGAGCGCAGCAGGCCGCTCTCGTGCAGGGCAGCGAGTACCTTGTCCGTGAGCCGGGTCGCGGCTTCGGTCGCCGGCGCTTCGGCACGCAGCAGCGGGATCAGGTCGGCCGCACGCTGCACGGCCTCGGCATAGGAGACACCGGAGAAATCCTTGCCGGTGCCGGCAGGAAGCGGGGGGAAAGTTGCAGCAGCGGCAGTCGGTTCAACCGCCAGGGCCAGCGGGGCTCGCGCATTCATCGCGGATCCTTGTTGCGGGGGCCGTGAGGGCCGATGCACCGACGTTAGGACCGGGCCGCTCAATTGTCAATACAAATGCCGCAGCGTCGCGCAGTGTTCTAGACGGCGATTCGGAAATGCTCGACCGCCGTCTCGTCTACGTCCACGCCCAAGCCATCGCCCATCGGCACCGGGATGCTGCCGTCGACCGGGCGCAGCGGCGCGCGCACGATGTCTTTGGCGAGGTACTGGCTGCTCGGCGTGATGCCCCAGTCGAGGTTGGGCACGGTGTAGCCGAGGTGCACCAGTGCGGCGGTGCCGATGCTCGACTCGCCCGCCTTGCAGGCTAGGTTGATCTTCAGCCCGAGTTGCCCGGACACGATCGCCGCACGCATCAGCCCGGCGATGCCGCCGAGCTTGATCGTCTTCAGGTTCACGCCCGAGATCGCGCCGGCACGCTGCCAGGCGATGATGTGGTCGATGTCGTGCACGGATTCATCGGCGCAGGTGGGCGCGCCGCCGGCCTGCGCGACCTTGATCATGCCTTCGAGATCGTGGTCGGGCAGCGGCTGCTCGAAGAACAGCAGGCCAGCACTAGCCGCCGCGCGTGCATAGTCGCAGGCGTCCTGCAGCCCCATGCCGGTGTTGGCATCGGCGCAGAGCATCGCCGCCGGGCCGAGCCGTGCACGCAGTTCGGCCAGCATCGCGATCTCATCGACGACCGGCTTCACGCCCGCCTTCACCTTGAACAGGCGGATGCCTTCGGCCTGCTTGCGCACTGCCTCGTCGAGGTCTTCGTCGATGGTGGCGTTGGCCAGCAGATGCATCACCGGGACCCAGGTGCGCGCGAGGCCACCGAGCAGCGCATGCACCGGCACCTTGTAGTGGCGGCCGAGCAGGTCGTACAGCGCGACATTCAGCGCACACTTGGCTGCGCTGTTGCCCGGGATCGCGCGATCGAGGCGCCGCTCGATCGTCGCGCGCTCGATCAGCGGCGCACGCTCGAGCACCGGCAGAAGCACGCGGTCGGCAACCAGCTTCATGCCAGGCAGCGTCTCACCGGTCATCGTCGGCGCGGCGGACGCCTCACCCCAGCCGACCAGCCCGCTGTCGGTTTCGAGCCGCACCACCAGCGACTCCGAATGCGTGAAGCGCTGGCTGCCACCCATCAGCTGCGGACGCGCGAGCGGCAGCGAGACCGGGATCGCTTCGGCGCGGACGATGACGGGCGACGTCATGCGCAGCAGCCGGACCTGGTGCAACGCGAAACGGCGTCCGGGGTCGCGTTCACTCCGGCTTCAGCCCGGCCTGCTTCACCACCGCGGCCCAGCGCTCGCTCTCGCGCGCGATCTGCGCGCTGAACTCCGCGGGGGTGTTTCCGATCACCGCGGTGCCGAGGTCGTTGATCTTCTTCGTGACGTCGGGCAGGGCGAGCGCCCTGACGATCGCGCCATGCAACCGGTCGATGATCGGCTTCGGCGTGCGCGCCGGTGCCATCACGCCGTACCAGGTGCCGGCGTCGAACGCACCAAGGCCCTGCTCGGCCAGCGTCGGCACGTCGGGGATGCTGGGCAGGCGCTGCGGTGCGGCCACGCCGAGCGGACGGATGCGCTTCGCGTTCACATGCGGGATCGACGACAGGCCGCTGTCGAAGGCCATCGTGATCTGCCCGGCGACGAGGTCAGCCATGCCAGGCGCCGCGCCCTTGTACGGCACATGGACCAGCTTCGTTCCGGTCACCGACTGGAACAGCTCGCCTGCCAGGTGCGACGAGCTGCCGCGCCCGAACGAGGCGAAGGTGAGCTTGCCGTCCTGCGCCTTCGCGTAGCCGATCAGTTCCTTCACCGTGCGCGCAGGCACGCTCGGATGCACCGACAGGATGAAGGGCGCGTCGGCAACAATGCTGATCGTCTCGAAGTCGTTGATCGAATACGGCAGCTTCGCGTAGAGCAGCGGGTTGGTAACGAAGGTGCCGGTAGCCGCGATCAGCAGCGTGTAGCCATCGGGCGGCGCCTTCGCGGCGATCTCGGTGGCGATGATGTTTGCCGCGCCCGGACGGTTGTCGATGATGAAGGTCTGCCCGAGCGACTTCGACACTTCCTGCATCACGATGCGCGAGATCACGTCCGCGCCGCCACCGGGCGAGGACGGGTTCACCACGCGCACCGGGCGATCCGGGTAGGTCGACGCCGGCTGCGCGGCGACCATGGCCGGGACGGCCAACAGCACCGCAGCCGCGACGCTGCGAAAAGAAAGACCAGCCATGCTGCCCCCTCCGTGTCCAAGTATTCTTGGCGTCGACCGGTCGTCCGGCATCTGTGCGTGACCGTATCGACGCCCCCCTGAATTGTCAAGATGATTGCAACGATGCCGTCCGAGAAAACCCTGCCCCGCCACACCCAGATCGCCGACCGGTTGCGCGCAGACATCCAGTCCGGCATCTACGGGCTGGGGGCACGGCTGCCGATCGAGGCGGAACTCGCCACGCTGTTCGACACCAGCCGTCCGACGCTGCGCCAGGCGCTGGCGACCCTCTCGGCCGAGGGACTGATCGTGCGCCGCCCGCGTACCGGCTCGGTGGTGGTGGCCACCCACGTGCCGGTGGTGCTCTCGCATGCGGTCACTTCCGTGAACGAACTGCTCGACTATCCGCGCGACACCCATCGCAAGGTGACCGCTACCCGCTACCTGAAGGCCGATGCCGGACTGGCGCAGCAACTGCACTGCCCCACCGGCAAAGAGTGGTTCCAGATCACCACGCTGCGTTACGCCGGAAAGTCCGCCGTGCCGCTGTGCTGGACCGACACCTACGTGCTGCCGAAGTACGCCGGCGTGACTAAGCACCGCCGGCACACGCTGATACCGGTGTGCGAGCAGATCGTCGACCTCTTTGACGAGGTGATCGAGCAGGCGGACATCGAGATCTTCGTGATGCGCATTCCGAAGCGGATGGCCGCCGCGCTCAAGGCCCCGGCGGATTCACCAGCGATGGTCGTGATGCGTACCTACACCGGCCGCGATGGCGAGGTGTTCCAGACCACGGTCAGCGTGCATCCGGAGGAGCGCTACCGGTACCGGTTCGAGTTGAAGCGCGAGGCACGCGCGGCGGGACGGAAGCGCTAGGGGTCAGGGGTCAGGGCATCGCGGTGATGCGCACGCGCCGGTTCTCCAGCGAATAGGGCTGGTCCTTGCGCAGCAGGTCGGCGGCGCCGCGTCCTTCGGCGCTCAGCCGCGTGCGCTCGATGCCCACGGACGCCAGGTGCCCGATTACCGATTCGGCCCGGCGCTGGCTGAGCTTCTGGTTGTAGGCGGCGTTGCCCTTGGCGTCGGTATGGCCCTCCACCAGGAAGCGCAGCGTCGCCAGGCGATCGCTGCGCATCGCGGTGGCAAGGCTGTCGAGCAGCGGCAGGCTGGCCGGCTGGATGCGCGCCGAGTCAAAGTCGAACAGCACCACCAGGTCGACGCTGCGCGGCTCGGGCACCAGGTTGCGCAGGCCGCGGGTAGCGGCCGGCGGCGGCGCCAGGCGATCGACCAGGTCGTTCGCGGTCGCGTTGCCGGTGGGTTGTGCAGTGGCCGGCGGTGCGGCAGCAGGCTGTGCAGCAGCGGGCAGTGCCAGCCAGGCGAGCAGCAGCCAGGCCGGGGCGAGACTGGATTTCATCGGACCTCCTCCACGGTGAACAGTTGCGCACCGAAGGCTTCGGTGCCGCCGGCCGGTGCCGAGGTCAGGAAATCGAACAGTGCGCCGCGTCCACCCAGCGTGTTCAGCGCGAAGGTGAAGGGAGACTTCGCATCCGGCTTCGAGCGGCTGAGGCGTTCCAGCGTGCGAGGTGCATCCGAGACCACCACCAGCAACTGGTTGGTGCCGGCTGGCCCGGCGGCGCGGATGCGCCAGTCCTCGCGCGGCAGCCGCACCGGCTGGCCGGCGCGCACACGGTTGTCCCTGTCCAGTGCATTCGGGAACAGCAGGTAGAAGCTGCTGGCATCGCTGCCCAGCAGCACCACGTACAGGAAGCCATCGCGTGGCGGCGTGATCGTGAGGTCGAGGAAGTCGCGTCCGATGCGCAGCGCGCGCGACTGTCCACTGACCTGGGGCGTGCGCCTCGGGTCGGCCTGCGCGGCGATATCCTGCAGGGTCGCGAGCGAGGCCAGCGGAGGTGGCGGAGGAGGCGGCTCCGGCTCCGGGCTCGGCGCCACGGCTACGGGTACCTGCGCTGGCACCTGGGCTGGCACCTGTACCGGGGGCGGGGCGGGTACGACGGGTGGCGCAGGCACCGCCGGGGCAGGCGGGGTGGCCGGCGGCGGTGCCGGGGGCGCCGGGGGCGGCGTCGGTGCAGTCTGGGCAGGCGCCTGGGCGATCGGGGCCTGGACGGGCGCCGCCGGAGGACGCACCACTGGGACCGGTACCAGGTTGCGGTTGCCGGCCAGGGTGATGGTGTGCGGCGAGAGGTTCGGGTAGGGACGCAGTCGCTCGTTCACGAACGACTGTGCGCAGCGCCGGATCTCCTCCAGGCTCACCGCGCCCGAGGAATCCAGGTCGCGTGCCTTGCCGAGCATGCAGTCGCGGATACCCTGCGTGGCCACGCCGCCGTTGTTCGGGTCGTCGAAGCTCACTTCGTCCGGGCGCGCGGAGGCGATCATCACCACGTTCTCGCGCAGCGCACCGAGCCGGGTCGACTCGGTGAACAGTGCGCGCGTGCGGTAGTTCGACACCATCGAACAGGCAGCAACCGAAGCGCCACCGGGCGGCGAACTGAACTTGGGCACCAGTGCCGGGCCGAGTCCGCGCGACGCGGCAGCCTGCCCGGGCAGCACGCCTTCGGAGTGGCAGGCATCGAGCATCACCACCAGCTTGTCCGCGCGTTGCCCGGCCGACTGCGTGGCCTGCGCCAGTTCGGTGTTGGTGATCACCTGGCCGTCGTAGGTGAGCAGGCCCTCGATGCAGCCGCCGGCTTGCGGATCGAAGTAGCGGGTGCCGTGGCCCGAGAAGTAGACCAGTGCGCGCGAGCCGTCGCCGACCCGGTCGCCGAACTCGCGCAGGATGGCGAGCAGGCTGGCCTTGGTTGCTTCGGCGTTGCGCACCACCCGCATGCCGGTGTCGGGTACGCCCATCGCGCGTGCGATCGCACGAGCGCTCGCCATGTCGTGCTCGACACCGCGCAGCGGCGTCACCGACGGATCCGCATAGCGGCTGATGCCGATGATGAGTGCGGTACGCGCACCGGATGGCTGGGCCAGCGCTGTCGTCGCAGGCACGAGCAACAGCAGCACGACCGCAGCCATCAGGGCCGCGAACGCGCCACGTGCGCGCAGGGCGTTTCCGGTCATGGCCGGGACGAGGTTCGGGAACACGCGATCGGTGCGGTTCATGGCGCGAAGAAGAATTCGCCGATGGCCTGGTCGTACAGGGCCGGCGTCTGTTCATGGCCGACGCCGCGCGCGAGCTTCACCACCTCGTTGCGGACGTTGCGCAGCACACGATCCACCGACTGGCCAGGCAGGAGCATCTCGCGCAACAGCACGCGAGTGAACAGCCCGTTGCGTTCCCGGTCGTTCGGCCCGAGGCGGTCGAGTGCCTGCTGCCCCGCGCCGGCGGAGTACATCACCATCTGCCCGGTGGCCGCCGAGGTCGGCGCCAGGCCGCGTCCGCCGATGCTGCGGCCCTTCGACTGGAACGGGTTGTCGCGGCAGGCATCGACCACCGCCAGCGCGAACTTCGCCTTGCGCTCGTTGAGGTCGTCGAGGATGCGCTGCAGCGGGATCGCCTCGTCCTTCACCTGCTCTTCATGGTCGGCCCGGATGTCGGTCGGCAGCAGGTAGTTGGCGGCACCGAGCTGCACACCGTGGCCGGCGAAGAAGAAGATCACCTCGTCGCCGCCCTGAACCGTCATCCGGAAATCGCGCAGGGCCTGCTTGAACTGCTTCTCTTCGAGATTGAGGTGCCGGGTGACGGTGAAGCCGACGGCCTGCAGCGTGCGTGCCATGGACTCGGCATCGGCCGCCGCGTTGGCCAGCGGGGCCACGTGGGTATAGCGGTCGTTGCCGATCACCAGCGCCTTGCGGTTGGGCGCGGGTGGCCGCGGCACGAACGGCCGGGCAGCCTCGGCCTGCGGTGGCGGGGCCTTCTGGGCGGCAGCACCCTGCTCCACCGTGGCCTGCAGCTGGGCGAGCGCCTTGCGCATCTGGTCGAGCTGCGCCTGCAGCTCGCGGTTCTGCTGTTCGATCGCCGCCGACGGGGCCACCGCCGTGGCGGTGGTCGCTGCGGTCGTTGCCGTGGCGGTCGCTGCCGTCGCGGGCGCGGCAGGCAGCGTCGATGGCGTCGACGCCGGAGCCGCTGCAACCGTTCCGCCGGGCGGCGGTTTAGCGGCAGCCGGCGTGCTGCCCGTGGTGGGTGCCGCACCGCCGACCGCTGCCTGGGCGGCGGCTGGCCGCACCGGCGCGGCAGCCGTTGCGGTGGCGGGCCCGGTAGCCCAGCCGAGCGCGATCACCGGCCGCGGCGTGAGGTTCAGGAAGGACAGCTGCATCGAGGTCATGTAGACCGCGGTCCAGGTCGAGAACATCTCGGCCTCGACGCCACCCCGACCGGAGACCACGGCCTCGCGGAACTGGGCGGGTGTACGACCCTGCGGCGGCCGTACGAACGCTTCGACGTACAGGCGCCGCTTCAGGTGTTCCTGCAGCGACAGCTGCACCAGCAGCACGCCGGTGAGGTTCGCCGAAGGCTCGATGGCGAGTGCCGCAGGACCCAGTTCATGCCACCAGGGATCGGACGGCACTGCGCGTGCGCGCCACTGCGCGAAGTCACCGAGCGGCCATGCGCGCGAGCAGCGGTTCACCACGTCGTTCGAACCGGACCCGTGCGCAGTGCGCATGAACTCCGTGCTGCCCTCGCGCGCGGGGCTGGCATCGCAGGGCAGCGGCGGCCAGCCGCTGGTGCGGTTGTCGCGGATGTGCCGGACCACCAGCAGCGGGATCGGTGCGTCATCGCGCAGGTGGCGCAGCACGATCACTTCGTACTTCATGTTCGGCTGGTTGATCACCGGCGTTGCCGTGACCCGCCAGTCGCCCTCGGGCAACGGCACGCTCGCCCCCCAGCCGAGCGCCAGCGCACCGCGCACGGTGCTGCCGACCGCCGGCTGGGACAGCGCCGGGCGCGCGGCGAACGCGAACAGGCAGGCAAGCAACAGCAGCGCGAGCCATTCGCGCGAAAGGAGACGATGCCGGCACGTGGCCTGCGGCAGGTACGCTGCATTCATGGGTTCATCCACCACCGAGGCTCTTGAGGCCGGAGTAAAGGGCAAGGCCACCGGCGCAGATCGGCGAGAGCAGCCCGGCCAGTTGCTGGAAGCGTTGTGCATAGCCGACGAGTGCGCCGTGCGAGGCCGCAGGCACCGGGCGCTGTCGTGCCCGGCGCAGGCCGTTCATCACCAGGTAGCCGGTGAGGAAGGCGAGTGCGATCGATGCGCAGTACTCGAGCGCTTCGCGCATCTCGCGCAGGTCCTGCGGCAGCAGCGGCACGCCGTCGATCAGGTGGGTGACGGCGAGCATCGCCGCCACCGATGCGACGCCGCAGCAGGCCGAGGCCAGCGCATGGGCGGCGAGGCTTGCGCCGCCCGACCCGCTCACGCGCAGGCCCAGCGCGAGGGGTACCAGCAGCGTGACGATGCGCAGAAACATCGGCGGTGCGTCGTACACGAACAGCAGCAGCCAGTGCAGCAGGGCAGACGCCGCGACGACCGTGACGACGGCTGCAGCCAGCCTGGCCGGCTGGGTGGCTACGGTCCGGCGCGGCTCCTGCGGCGTGTCCAGCGGAACGGCCGCGGCCACCCGCGTTGCCGGCGCCGATGCAGCGTCCCTCAGTCTCGCGACTTCTTCCCGAAGTACGGTGACCTCCGCCGACAGTTCAGACTGGCGCACCAGCAGCGGCAACAGGTGCCCGACCATCCGGCCGCAATGCCGACAGGCCATCGCGCCTGTGGCAAGGTCCCCGGCACAGTAGGGGCAGCCGAGTTGCGTGCCAGTCACCGCGCACGCAGCATGAAGGTCAGTGCGCCTTCACGGCCTTCGGTGTCTCGCACGCTCACCCGGATCGGGTGCACGCCTGCCGGCACCACCACGCGCGCCAGCGAGATCTGGTTGCCGTTGAAGCCGGGCTTCATGCGCGGAGTCAGGTCGACTGCAGGCTGCTTCAGATAGGTCACCTTCAGGCTGTCGGGATCGATGCGTGCACCCCCGCGCGGGTCGAGCGCGAACTGCAGCGGGAACCCGCGCGCGGTGACCTCCTCCGGCGTGGACAGCCGGACCCCCGGCCCGCGGGAGATGCCACGGGTAGGAGCGGCAGACGGCGCATCCGGCAGTCGTGCTTCGTCTTCGGTGATCAACGTGTCGGCAGCAGATGCGGCCACGGGAATGGCGACGCCAGCCGTCGAGAGGAGGAGAAAGGCGGCAGCGGCCAATCCGCGGCGCAGGGCGTCGATAGGCAAGGTAGGCATGGGTGAGCAGCGCGGAACGGGCGCAGGCTTGGAGAGCGATGCAGATTCAACGGTCGCCCGGACGGAAACTTTAGGCCCGGCTGCGGATACCCGCTTGCGCGGTGAAGGACGGACCGCAGACGATGCACGGGGTTGCCAGCTCGTATGGAGCCCCTCGCTGTCATCGGTGTGTCACCCGCGCGCCGCAGACTCTCTCGCTCGCTATCCAACGAAGGACAGACCATGTCGCGATCCAGCGCTGCGCCACAGGCGCGAGCCACACTGTGCGCAGGCGCGATGGGGATCCTCGCTGCAGCACTGGCGCTTGTGCCGTCCACCCTCCTGGCGCAGGCGAACGATCGCCCGATCCGGCTGGTGATCCCGTATCCGACCGGTGGCGGTACCGACATCACGGCACGCGCGATCGCAGCCCGGCTGAGCGAAGCCTTGCAGCAGCCGGTGATCATCGAGAACCGGCCTGGCGCCACCGGAATGGTCGGCGCGGCCCATGTCGCCCGCAGCACGCCCGACGGGCAGACCGTCCTGTTCGGCGCGGCCAGCGAGATGGCGATCAACACCAGCCTGTATCGCAAGATGTCCTACGACCCTCGGACGGATCTCGAGCCCGTGAGCCTGATCGCGGTCTTCCCGCTGGTGCTGGTGTCCCACCCTGCTACACGCCCGACGCTGGCGAAGGTGCTCGCCACCGCACGCAGCAACCCGGGCACCATCACCTACGGCTCGATCGGTGCCGGCAGTCCGCAGCATCTCGCGGGGGAACTGCTCTCCGCGATGGCCAAGGTGTCGCTGGTGCATGTGCCCTACAAGGGTTCGGGTCCGCTGGTACAGGACGCGATCGGTGGCCATGTGCATGTCGCCATCAGCAGCGTGCCGCCGGCGGTGCCCCTGGTCGCATCGGGGCGCCTGCAGGCGCTGGCAGTGACCTCCAGTCGCCGTGCGACGGCGTTGCCAGACACGCAGACCGTCGCCGAGCTGGGCTTCCCCGGCTTCGACTTCAGCACCTGGGTGGCGAGCGCCCTCCCGCGTGGTGCACCGGCTGCGATGGTGACCCGCTTCAACAAGGCGTTCGTGTCCGCCCTGGCCTTCCCCGAGGTACAGTCGACGCTGCTCAAGCAGGGAGCCGAGCCGGTGGGTTCCACGCCCGAGCAACTGCGCAGTTTCATCCGCAGCCAGATCGAGCGCAGCGACCTCATCGTCTCGCGATCGGGCCTGCAACTGGATTGATCGACCTCTGAACGTACCCTTCATGAACGGCGGTGCAGCGTGAGACGCGTCATCCTGGTCGTCTGCGACGGGCTCGGCCGCGACTGGCTCGGCAAAGGACACACGCCCTTCATCGATGGCTGCCTGCGCATGGGGCTTCGCCCAGCCGACCACCGTGCGGTCTTCCCTTCGGTGACCCGCGTGTCGGCCGCCAGCATCGCGACCGGATGCTTCCCCGGGTCGCATGGCCTGTACGGAAACCAGGTCGCGTTGATGGAACACGGCCGGCTGGTGGTCAGCGACGTCGGGCTCCCCGGCTTCGTCGCGCACCTGCGCGCGGTCACCGGACACGCACTGCGCCGGCGCACGATGGCCGACCGCCTGGCCGCCGCTGGCCTGCGCCAGGTCGCGTATTCGAACGTCTCTGCCGGCGCAGCGTACTTCCTCGATCCAGAGCACAGCGGCTGGGTGCTGCATCGATCGGGATCGTACGGACCCGGCGGTGTCGCGCTGCAGGGTGCGGATCATCTGGCCATCAGCCACGATCTCGACGGCGATCGCGTGATGACCGAACGCTTCTGCACGCAGGTCGTGCCGGACAACGACATCGCGGTAGGCATCCTGTGGCTGGCGAACCCGGACCTGACCCTGCACCACCAGGCTGTGGGTGGTCCCGAGCATCTCGAGGCATTGCGCGTCGTCGACTCGCTGGTGGAGAAGACGCTGGGCGCGGTCGAGCGGGCGCGCGAGCGCGCCGACATCCTGGTGGGGCTGTGCTCCGACCACGGACACGAGGCGATCGGCGACTCGATCCATGTCGGACGCTGGCTGGCGTCGAAGGGGCTGGCGAACGAACTCGAACAGGGACGCATCGCGGTCGCATCACAAGGCACCGCCGGGCTGATCTACTCCACGCCGGATGCCCGGGCGATCCTGCTGGAACGCATCGAAGAGATGGCGCACGAGCCATGGGCCGGACGCATCCTCGATGTCGACGACCTGCGCGCACTGGGGCTGGGCGGCGACGATGCGCTGGCTGCCGCGGTCGATACGGCACCCAATGCACGCGGGATACCGGGTAATCGCTGGCTGGTCGCCGATGGCGAGAAGGCACCCGAGATCGGATGCGGCCACCACGGCGGCATCGGCCCGGATGAAACGCGGCCGTTCCTTGCCCTGATGCATCCGCAGGTCGCCCCTGCAGTGATCGAGCATTCCACCAGCCTGCCGGACATTGCGCCCACGCTGCTGCGTTTCCTCGGCCAGCCTTGCGACGGAATGGAGGGGCGCTCGCTGTTCGGGTGAGGCGCGGGCTGGCACCAGCGCTGGCTCAGCGCGCCGCTACGGCCGTATCCCCGCCGCCTTGATCAGCTTCACATGCCGCTCGTACTCGCTGCGGATGAATGCGGCGAACTGCTCCGGCGTGCCGGCCACCAGCTGCGAACCGTCCTGCTCGAGCACCTCCTTGAACTCCGGCGTGTTTGCCGCCTTGACCGTCGCCGTGTTCAGGCGCGCCACCAGTTCGGCCGGCGTGCCCGCCGGCACCAGGATGCCGTTCCAGCCGCCGTACTCGAAGCCGGGCACGCCCGACTCGGCGACGGTCGGCACGTCCGGCAAGCCGGGCAGTCGCTGCGCGCTGGTCACCGCCAGCACGCGAAGCTTGCCCGAGCGCGCGAGCGATGCGGTCGCCACCACCGGCGAGATCGTGAAGTGCGATTCGCCGCCGAGCACGCCCGCGACCGACTGGCCGCCACCCTTGTACGGCACATGCGTCCACTTCACGCCGGTGGTGGCCATGAACAGCTCGCCCACCAGGTGGCTGGTCGAGCCACTGCCGGCCGAGGCCATCATCAGCGCGCCGGGCTGGCGCCGCGACAGGGCGATCAGTTCCTTCACCGACTTCGCCGGCAGCGAAGGATGCACCGCGATCGCGTTGTAGAAGCGCGAGACCAGGCTCACCGGTGCGAAGTCGCGCACCGGGTCGTAGGCGACCTTCGGATAGATCGCCGGGCTGATCGCCAGCGACACCGAGCCGCCGACATAGATCGTGTAGCCGTCCGCCGGGGCCTTGGCCGCGATCTCGGTGCCGATCACGGTGCCGGCGCCACCGCGGTTGTCGATCACCACCGGCTGGCCGAGCACTTCCTGCAGGCGGGCGGCGAACGCGCGCGACCACAGGTCGGTGCCGCTGCCCGGCGTCCACGGCACGATGAAGCGCAGAGGCTTCAAGGGCCAGGCGGGTGATGCGCCCTGCGCCAACGCTTCAGCCGAAGGCAGCACCGCCCCTGCGGCGAGTGCTGCTGCCGCCGCCAGCCGCAGCCGGCGGGTCCCGCTGTACGGGTATTGCATCCCTGCTCCTCGTTGCTTGATCCGCGCCCGCCACCGAGCCGCTCTGCAGGCAGCCTCGGGCGAAAGAACGGTGATGCCGCTTCAGGCGGTAGCGCGCTTCGCCTGCGTTCCCAGCCGTGCCATGAAGCCCACGCGCTCCAGGTCCGCGCGCATCGCATCGAAATCGGCCGCCGGCAGCGGCAGCAGCGGCGGTCGTACCGCGCCACCCACCATGCCGATCATGTCGCACCACGCCTTGATCTGCGCGATCGGCATGAGGTGGTGCTTGAGCCACGGCTCGCGGATCCAGCGCTCGTGGACTGCGCGCAGCGGCTCGATACCGTCGCGAATCTTCTTTGCGCCCGCGAGGTCGCCGGCCAGCGCGAGCTCGGTGTAGTCGCGCATCGGCGTGTAGCCCGGCACCTGTATCAGGAACGGGGCTGCTGACGACATGTGGACCTTCATGCCGTTGTGCGTGATCAGGTGCAGCAGCTCGGTCTCGGACGGGTGGCTCAGCACGATGGAATCGCCGACCAGTGCCTGCACCTTCGCATAGTGGTCGAGCGGCCGCGAGCACTTCAGCCCGCAGAGGTTCTCGAGGCTGGCGATGCGCGCAGTCACCTCGGGCGACAGGGCGACCTCGGAGAACGGCGTGTCGAACATCCAGATGCCGATGTTCGTGCGCGCGCTCACGTGCGCATACCACTGGTACAGCGCCTCTTCGCTCGCCGGCGGGTAGTACGGGTTCATCACGATCGCGAAGTCGGCCCCGGCGCGCTCGGCCTGGTTGGTCAGTTCGACCGTCTCGTCGGCACTGTGGTGGCCGGTGTGCGGGATGGTCAGGCAGCGTCCGCGCGCCTCTTCGCAGACGATCTCGACCACGCGCATCCGCTCTTCCTTGGTGAGCGCCCAGAACTCGCCCATCGTGCCGGTGCAGAACACGCCGTCGATCTTCAGGTGCTCGATCAGCCAGCGCATGTTGTGGCGCAGGCCCGGCTCGTCGATCCGGTTGTCCGCCGTGAACGGCGTGGTGATCGCCGCCCATACGCCGCGGAAATGTTCGCGCGCCGCTCTCTTGGCCTCGCTGCGACTGTAGTCCATCGTCTGTCCTCCTGCTCGGCACGCGCCGCCCGGTCAGGCGTCCGGGTCCGGTCCGTCCTCGCGCCGGTGCGCAATGATAGACCCGAAACGCGGTACGCTTTCGCCTCTTCCCGACCGCGACCGGAGCGCGTCCCTCGATGCCAACGATCCTGCAAGCCCTCGTCGACCGCCGCAGCGAGCGGCACTTCACGAACCGGACGCTGGAGCCGGAGGTCGTCGCGTCGCTGATCGAAGCGTTCCGCTGGGCACCGTCGTCGAACAACAAGCAACCGTGGCGGCTGCTGATCGCGCAGGATGCCGCGTCGATCGCGGCCTATGACGATGCGCTGAGCGAAGGTAACCGCGCCTGGGCTGCCGCCGCCGCGCTGAAGATGGTGGTGGTGGGCAACCCGGACGAGCAGCCCGACCGCAACGGCCAGCAGTCGTTCCTGCTCGACTGCGGCCTCGCGCTGGAGAACCTGCTGATCCAGGGCTGCGCACTCGGGCTCACCACGCACGCGATGATCGGCTGGGATTTCGACAAGGTCACCAGGGCGTTCGCGATCCCGGCACCGATGCGTCCGGTCGCGCTGGTGGTGGCCGGCTATCGCGGCCGCATCGAAGACCTGCCGGAAGAAGTTGCAGCCAAGGATCGCAAGCCGCGCACGCGCAAGCCGGCCGAAGAGATCGTTGTCTGGAACCGGTTCGGCTGAGCAAGCACTCGTGTCCCGTTCGCTCACCTTCAGCCGTGTCGGCCTGGCACTCGTCGCAGGCACCGCAGTGACGGCCATGCCCGCCTTCGTCGGCCACGCTACGGCAGCCGACGCACCCGTCGCCTATCCCTCTCGCCCGGTGCGCATGGTGTCGCCGTTCGCGCCGGGCGGCAACACGGACATGGTCGGCCGCACGATCGCACCACGGCTGGCGGAGCGCCTCGGCCAGAACGTGCTGGTCGACAACCGGCCCGGTGCCGGCGGCATGATCGGCACCGCTGCGGTGGCGAAGTCGCTGCCCGACGGACACACGCTGCTGTTCGCCAGCGGCGCGTTCACCTCGGTCGCGGCCACCGCGTCGAAGCTGCCCTACGACCCGGTGAAGGACTTCGCCTGGGTGACGGTCGTGATCACCTATCCGTTCGTGGTGGTCGTGCGCAACGACTCGCCGGTGCGCAATGCCGCCGGGCTGATCGACCTCGCGCGGCGCAATCCCGGCAAGCTGAATTACGGCTCGGTCGGCATCGGCTCGGTGTTCCACCTCGCCACCGAGCTTTTCAACTCGATGGCCAGCACCGACATGCTGCATGTGCCCTACAAGGGCAGTGCCGAACCGATGACCGAGCTGATGGCCGGGCGCCTGGACGTGATCTTCGGCACGCTGACCGGTGCCTTCTCGCAGATCCAGGCCAACCGCGTGCGGGCGCTGGCGGTCACCTCGCTGGAACGTTCGCCACAGTTGCCCGATACGCCGACGATGGCCGAGACGCTGCCCGGCTATGAAGTCACGTCGTTCGCCGGCATCGCCGCGCCGCGTGCGACGCCGCGGCCGATCGTCGAGCGCCTGAACCGTGAACTGCATGCGGTGCTCAAGCAGCCGGACATCGGCAAGCTGTTCGCCGAACTCGGCGGCTCGCTCAAGCTCACCACGCCGGCCGAGGCCGACAGCCATGTACGCGGCGAGATCGACAAATGGCGGCGCATCGTGGCGACACGCAAGATCGAGGTGCAGTGACCGAGGTGCGGTAACCGCGGCACGCGGATGGCCGCAGCGATCAGCCTGACCGCTGCTGCGCGCGCAGGCAACCGATCGCGATCAGCGCCGGGACAGCCAGTAGCGCGAAGGCGATGTTGTAGCTGTGCGTCAGCGCATAGGTCGCGGAGAACACCGCCGGCCCGGTGAACTTGCCGATGTTCACGTAGAGCAGCGTGCCGCCGACCACTGCGGCGACCCGGCCGGGTGGTGCCTGCTGCCCTACTTCGGCCATCAGGATGCCGGCCCAGGCACCGGAGGCAAGGCCGAGCGCGGCGAACATCGCGTACACGAACCAGAGCGGCCACGCGGGCGAGAGCCAGAAGAAACCGATGCTGAGCGCGAGCATCGTCCACGACATCCAGGTCAGTACGCGCCCGGCGCTGCCGATGCGGTCCGCAATCCAGCCAGCGGCCATACGGCCCACGGTGCTCGCCACCTGCACCGCGACCAGCACCAGCCCCGCCTTCACGATGCTCATGCCAAGCATCGCGACGCAGGCGACCACCGCGAAAGTGGCAACGCAGAACTGCGCCCAGCAGAACGACATGCCGGCGAACGACAGGAGCCGCAGCTTGCGGTCGCGCCAGTTCGAGCGAAAGCCGTCGAACGGGTTGCGCGCGAGCGCACGCTGGGACGGGTCGCGGTCGTCGTCCCATGACGGGCGGCCGATCTGCAGCAGCACCATCGCCATGACGAGCGTCACGATCGCGTACATGAACGCCCAGCGCCAGCCCACGCTCACGGCGACCAGCGGCGCCACCAGCGCGGCGATCACGCCACCGAGCGGCACGCTGGTCTGCTGGATCGAGAAGACCAGGTTGCGCCGGGCCGGCGGCGAGAAGCGCATCATCAGCGCGGAAGCAGGTGGTGCCAGCAGGCCGAAGCCGATGCCGATCACCAGAGACCCTGGCAGCAGGAACGCGGCCGAGGGCAGGATCGCGCACAGCATGCCGGCCGCCACCAGGCACTGGCCGATCTGCGCGGCACGTGCGCTGCCCAGCCGCCGGCTCAGGCCGGAGAACAGTACCAGCGAGGCGATCAGCCCGATGCTGACCACGCTGATGTGGTAGCCGACCAGGGACGGATCGATGCCGTACTCGGCGGCGACCACCGGGGCGATCGCCGGCAGCACCATCATCGAGGACACCGACATCGCATGGCTGAAGGTGAGCGTGAACACCAGGTAGGCGAGCGAGGGCGGCGTACGCGGCATCGCCGCACAGTCGGTGGTCACGCTGGAATCCTGCCCATTGCCTGGTCCGGCACTGCCCGCCGGGCAGCCGTTGATTCGTGGAGTGCGAGTCTAACCGCCGCGCTGGGGGCGGGTGTATCGGGGGCTGAAGCTGGGTCCGCAATGATATTCTGTTCCACCC
Organism: Rhodocyclaceae bacterium; assembly: GCA_020248265.1. Lineage (NCBI taxonomy): Bacteria > Pseudomonadati > Pseudomonadota > Betaproteobacteria > Rhodocyclales > Rhodocyclaceae > Rhodocyclaceae bacterium. The sequence goes on along the minus strand of JADCHX010000004.1, from coordinate 171,956 downwards.
GGGTGACACGGCCGATTCCGGCGCGGCCCGCATGATCGCAACAGGAAAGCCGATGAAAAAAGGACTGGTGCCGACGCACACCCGCTACGACTATGTGCCGCTGAACGAGCGCACGGACTACAACTGGCCCGGCGGCAAGCGCCTGGCCTTCTGCATCACCACCAACGTCGAGGTGTTCGCGTTCGGCAAGGGCCGCGGCCACGACAACGCGAAGCATGGCGAGCCGCAGACCCAGCGCAACTACTCCTGGCGCGACTACGGCAACCGGATCGGCATCTGGCGCTTCTTCGACATGTTCGACCAGTTCAAGCTGCCAGCCGCGCACAACGCCAACAGCCTGCTCTGCGACTACTACCCGCAGATCATCGATGCGATCCGCAAGCGCGGCGACGAGATCGTCGGCCACGGCCGCACCAATGCCGAGAACCTGAAGGACTTCCTCTGGGAAGAGGACGAGGCGCGGGTGATCAAGGAGGTCGCCGACACGTTTGCCGCCGCCGGCGTGCCGGCCACCGGCTGGATGGGCGCCGGGGCCTACGAGAACGCCACCACGCCCGACCTGCTGAAGGAGGCCGGCTACCGCTACCTGATGGACTGGCCGTGCGACGACCAGCCTTTCTGGCTGCGCACCCGGTCCGGGCCGATCCTGTCGGTACCTTATCCGGTCGAACTCAACGACTCGCCGGCGGTCGTGCATCGCCAGCACAGCGCACACGAGTTCTGCGACATGCTGGTCGACCAGTTCGACGAGATGGTCGATCAGAGCGAGCACGCGCCGCTGGTGTGCAACCTGTCGATCCATCCCTACGTGTTCGGCCAGCCGTTCCGGCTGCGTGTGCTGCGCAACGCGCTCGCGCACTGCGTCAACCATCCGCTGAAGGATCGCGTCTGGTTCTGCAAGCCGGGCGATGTGTCGGACTACTGCTACACGCTGGCGCCGGGCATCCTGCCGGGCAGCTGATCGCCGAGGAAGGCGAAGCGGGGCTGGCGCAGGCCGTCGACCTCGACTTCGCCGAAGAACATGGCGTGCGGACGCACCCACAGCCCGCTGTCGTTGTAGAGCGGCCGGTAGAGCACCAGCGCCTCGAGCGTCTCGCTGTGGCGAACGACGCCGACGAGCTCGTACTCGTTGCCCTTGTAGTGGCGGTAGTGGCCGGTGGGCGTGGGGGGCAGGGGCGGCAGCGCGTCGACTGGCATGGCCCACGATCGTAACTCAACTCATTGCGGAGGCGATCGCGTCTGGCGCCGAGCGGCCTGCCTCGATGGGGCGGCTCAGTCGGTCGGCAGGCTCGCCGCCAGCAGTGCGACGACACCCGAGAGCGCAGGGTCGGCGGTTCGGGGGGGAGCGGCACGAGACGGGAGCGAATTCACGCGAGAAACCTCGACGCGATGGTTATCCTGGCCCCATGCAGGCGACCGCACAATTGCGGCAGCGTCAATCCCCGAGCGTGTGCACCCAGTCCCGGAAGAACTGTCCGAACGCGTGGGGCTCGCCCCAGCGCTCACGGCACACAGGAGACGCAAGGCCATGACGACGATTCAGATCGAGTTGCCCGAGGCGACGTTCGGCCAGCGCATGCACGCCGGCGCAAAAAACAAGATCTGACCCCGGGGTTGACCCCGGGGTGGCTGGGGTGCGGCAGAATGGAGGGCACGACGGTCACGCCCAGAACCCCGAGTCTTCCACCCGCCATGCCCATGACCCTGGACCTGCGCACGCTCATGGCTGCGTTGGAGAACGTCTCCGACCTCGAATTGCTGCAGCTTCGCACTGCAGTCGCGCACCTGCTCGCCTCCCCGCAGCGCGTACTCGCCATCCGGCAGCGCCTGAACACCGGCTTGCCGATCGAGTACTGGAGCACGCGCGATCAGCGAATGCATCGCGGCCGTATCGCGCAGTTCAAGTCCGATCGGGTGCTCATCCACCGCGAGGCTGGCGGCCATGTATGGGTGGAGTACGCAGCCCTGGTGAGCGACGGTCTGCCTGCCGTACCGGCAACGGCTGCGCGGCCAACGCTCACACGCGCAGATTTCCAGCCCGGTGACACCGTCGGCTTCGAAGGGCGCGACCTGATCCAGCATATCGGCACGATCGTACGCATGAATCCCAAGACCGCCAGCGTCGCCTGTCCTGGAGGGGAGTGGCGCGTGTCGTATGCGCTGCTGCATCGGGTGGTCGAGGTGTGACAGAGCGCCGGCACCACGCAAGGGGAAACACGGATTGCCCGGACGCTCGGGCTGGCCAGTGGCCTGTCCCCACCTCCCGGGAACCTCTCGCCGGCAGTCGGGTCTGAACAGGGGCGATCGCGTCCAGAAGACAACGGCAGGTTGCATCAACCAACTGGGGAACTGTCATGGCTTCCGGCCTGCTTGCTCTGCTCGACGATGTGACGGCGCTGGTCAAGGTGGCCGCCGCCGCAGTGGACGACGTGGCCGCGCAGGCCGCCAAGGCGGGCGGCAAGGCCGCCGGCATCGTGATCGACGATGCTGCAGTCACGCCGCGCTACGTGGTCGGGCTGGGTGCCGATCGCGAGTTACCGATCATCCGCAGGATCGCCTGGGGCTCCGTCAAGAACAAGACGCTGTACCTGCTGCCTGGCGCCCTGCTGCTGTCGACGTTTGCACCATGGTCGATCACGCCGCTGCTGATCGCCGGTGGCATGTTCCTGTGCATGGAAGGATTCGGCAAGGTAGCCGAACTGGTACGGCCGCCGCGCGCCGGGCAGCCGACGCAGGCTGCAGCACCCATCGAGCCGACCGACCCGCACGCACTGGAACAGGCGCGGGTGTCCGACGCCATCCGAACCGACTTCATTCTGTCTGCCGAGATCATGGCGATCACGCTGGCGACCGTTGGCGACACCTCGCTCGGCACCAAGGCCGCGGTGCTGTGCCTGGTCGGCCTGGGCGCCACGTTCGCCGTCTATGGCGCGGTGATGCTGATCGTCAAGGCAGACGACTTCGGGCTGGCACTGGCCCGCGGCCGCGAACCGTGGGCGACACCGGGTCGCCTGCTGGTGCGCGCCATGCCCGGCGTGTTGACGACCTTGAGCGTCGTGGGCATGCTCGCGATGTTGTGGGTAGGCGGCGGCATCATTCTGCACGCGCTGTCCGAGTACGGCCTGAAGGCGCCTGAGTACGGCATCAAGCAACTGGGCGTGGCGATCGGCGCGCTGTCTCCGATCGGTGGCGACCTGCTCGGCTGGCTGGTGGCTGCCACCTTGTCCGGCGTGGTCGGGTTGGCCATCGGTGGACTCACCCAGGCGCTCGTGCATCGGGTGGTGCAGCCCGCGATACAGCGGGTCAAGGCAGTTTGAGGCAGATTGAGGCAGCGCCAGCACACAGACCACGAAGATCGTGCCCATGCTCCCCGGCACACAGGCCGCCGCGCCCTGCGGCAACTGATCGCCACCCCCTTGTAGCGATCGACGTCATGACCGATCGGGATGGCGCGCGGCTCGTTCTCGCGGATCGACTTCAGGACCTGACAGAACGCACAGGCCGGCGGCTTCTCGCTGCACGCGGACATGTCGATCAAGCCTGGCCAGCAGCGACACGGGGCTCGCGTAATGCGGTAGTTTCCACGCGTGGCCATGAGCCCGCCATTCGCCGGAATCAGGTTCCACTCGGCAGGACCGGCCGGCGCGTCGTTTATCGATGGAGGAGCTTCGGATGAATACCCTGCGCACGTTCGTACCGCTTGCGCTCGCCGCTATGGCTGCCGCAGCCCATGCCCAGCCGCGCGACTTCCCGCAGCGCCCGGTGCGCGTGATCGTGCCGGTACCGCCCGGCGGCAGCGTGGACGCCACCGCACGCCTGCTGGCGCCGAAGCTGTCCGAGTCGCTCGGCCAGCAAGTGGTGGTCGACAACCGCGCGGGCGCATCGACCAACATCGGCATGGAGGTGGTCGCGCGCGCGCCCGGCGACGGCTACACCTTGCTCGCGAATACCGCGCCGCTGGTAGCCAACCCGGCCCTGTTCCCGAAACTCGGGTTCACGCCCGAGAAGGACTTCGCGCCGATCTCCCTGGTAGTGAACGGCCCGGTGGTCGTGGTCGCGCATCCATCGCTGCCGGTGCGCGACCTGCAGGGTCTGGTCCGCCTGGCGAAGGCGAAGCCGGGCGCGATCAACTACTCGTCCTCCGGTGCGGGCACGCTGACCCACCTGGGCGCGGAACTGTTCAAGTACATCAGTGGCGCGAACCTGGTGCATGTCCCGTACAAGGGCGGTGGTCCGGCCATGGCCTCGACGATCGGCGGCGAGACCGAAGTGACCTTCCAGACGCCGCTCGCGGCCGTCGGCCATATCCAGTCGGGCCGCCTGCGCGCGCTGGCGGTAACCAGCGGCAAGCGGCTCGCGATGCTGCCCGAGGTAGCCACGACGGCCGAAGCCGGCATGCCGCGCTTCGATTTCCAGACCTGGGTCGGCTTGCTGGCCCCGGCGTCGACACCGGCACCGATCGTCAAGCTGCTCAACGAGCACGTGGTCAAGGCAGCGCGTTCACCGGAGGTCGCCGAGCGCTTCGCGCGCGAAGGGGCCGACGTCGTCGGCAGCACACCCGAGGCCTTCCGCAAGGTGATCGCCGACGAAACCGCCCTGTGGGCCCGGGTGATCCGCGAAATGGGCATCAAGGCCGAGTAGCCCCGCCCCACAACGCCATCCATCCCTTCTTTACCGGACGACGCACATGGAACACACCGAAGTCACCTTCTTCAGCGACGGCGACCGTATCGCCGGCTACCTCTACACGCCGGTCGACTGGAAGCCGGGCGATGCGCCGCGCCCGGGCATCCTGGTGCTGGCCGGCTACAGCGGCAACACGCAGGCCGACTGCACGCACATGATGAAGCGGCTGTGCGCCGAGGGCTGGTTCGTGCTCGGCTACGACTATGTCGGATTCGGCAAGAGCGAGGGCAAGCGCAACCGGCACCGGCCGCTCGAACAGGCGCAGAACACCTACGACGCACTGAGCTACATGCAGACGGTGGACGGCATCGATCCGGAGCGCCTGGCGATCTACGGCACCAGCTTCGGCGGCGCCAACGGCGTATGGGTCACCGCGCACGATGAACGCGTGAAGGTGCTGGTCACCAGCGTGGGCGTGATGAACGGCGAGGAGTGGATGCGCCGGATTCGCCGGCCGTGGGAGTGGCTTGCATTCAAGGAGCGCGTGCTGCAGGAGGCACGCCAGCGCGTGGTGACCGGCCAGTCGACGCTGGTGCCCAACGGCGAAATCATGCTGCGCGATCCGGAATCGCAGCGGCAGCGCGAGATGCATGCGCAGGCCGGCCACACGTTCCAGAGCGAGGAGCGCGACATCGAGAGCGGCGAGGCGGTGATGCGCTACCGCCCGGACTGGGTCGTGGACAAGATCAGCCCGCGCCCCGTGCTCACCATCTATGCAGAGCACGACAACCTGGTGCCGCCCGAACAGCAGCTGATCTGCCACGAGAAGTGCGGCGAACCGAAGAAGCTGGTCAAGCTTCCGAAGGCCGGCCACTACGACAGCTACGAGTTCCGCAACACCGAGATGTGCCAGGTCGTGTATGCCGAGACGATCGCCTGGTTCCGGCAGTACCTGTAGCCGGCATCCATGCAGCCTGACCGGATACCCGAGTTCCGCATCCGCGGCGGCGACTACGAGCACCTGATCGGCTTGCCCGGCGAGCGGCTGGGCTTCCGCTTCACCTTCGAGCCGTCGTCGCCGAACGACATCTTCAAGGCGATGATGCACAGCCGCCCCTACGAGGTGTGCGAGTTCTCGCTGGCCAACTACCTCACGCTGCGCGCGAACGGCGAGGACTGGGTGACCGCGATCCCGGTGTTCCCGAACCGCGCGTTCCGCCACGGTACGCTGATCACTCGGCGCGACAGCGACATCGTATCCCTGGCACAGCTGGGCGGGCGGCGCATCGCGGTCGACGACTACACGATGACCGCGGCGACCTGGGTGCGCGGCCTGCTCGAGGACGAGTACGGCGTCGACTGGCGATCGATCACCTGGGTCACCGGACGCAATCAGCGCCACGCCGCACCGGCCGGCGCACGCATCGACTTCATGGAAGGCGCGACCGAAGACCTGCTGCTCGCGGGACAGGCCGACGCCAGCCTCGGCTTCGTGGTGAAGGATTTCCAGAAGCCGCTGCACCAGCGCCAGTTACGCACCGTGCTGCGCGATGCAGAGGCGACCGAACTCGCTTACTACGAGCGCACAGGCATCTACCCGATCAACCACTGCGTGGTCGTACGTACCGACGTACATCAGCAGCACCCGGGCCTGCTGGCCGCAGTCGCGCAGTCGTACGTGGATGCCAAGCGCGAGGCCTATGCACGGAAGATCGGTTCGTCGCTGATGCCGTGGGCGAAGAACACCTGGGCGCGCGTGTTCGATATCTTCGGCGGCGACCCGCTGCCCTACGGCCTGACGCCGGTGAACCGGATGGTCGTCGGCAAGCTCGCTGGCTACCTGCAGGCGCAGGGGTTCATCGATGCGATGCCCGACATCGATGCGCTGTTCACGCTGCCTGAAGGGATCGCGTTTGGCGAATAGTGGGGGTTTCTACCGACCATGCCGCATCAGACCTGCCCATCAGTGCGTTCGGACCATGCGGGGCGGCCGTCCGGCACCGACCCGGTCGTTCGGGTGACGGTCGACTCCGAGCGAGCGTCGACTTCACGCGAATGGGCCGAGGAGATCGCCGCAGCCGCTCGCGCGACCGCCTGAGTGCAGCAGCAACAGCGCCGGGGGACGACCCGTTGCGGCGTGCGAGCAGGGTGGGGCAGCGTCAGGCAGCGCCGGTGATGGCGGCGCCTGCAGCTGCATCAGGCATGGCGTCACGCGCAGATGCAGACGCAGCTTCAGGCGCAGAGGATGCCGGTCCGGGCGGACCGGCACTCGCCTACTTCTTCAGCGGCGGCAGCAGGACGCTGTCGATCACGTGGATCACGCCGTTCGTGGCCTGGATGTCGCCCTTGATCACAGCGGCATCTTCGACCGTCACGAACGCACCCGCGCGCGACAGCGCGAGCGCGGTGCCCTGCGCCGACTTGACCGAGCTCGTCTTGACGTCGACGGCCATCACCTTGCCCGGCACGACGTGGTACGTGAGCACCTGGCGCAGCGTCCCCGGGTCGGCCAGGAGCTTGTCGAGCGTGCCCTTGGGCAGCGCGCGGAACGCCGCGTCGTTCGGGGCGAACACCGTGAACGGCCCCGGCCCTTTCAGCGTGTCGGTCAGGCCGGCGACCTGGATAGCCTTCGACAGGATCGTGAAGTCCGGCGAAGCGGCCGCGGTGGCCGCGATGTCGACGGGCGCGCTGTCCATCGAGGCACAACCGGAGGCCAGCACGGCGGCCGCGCAGACCAGCCAGAGACGACGTTTCATGTTTTCTGCTCCTGCGAGGATTCGGAAGGGCCCTGCATCACTTCGCCGGCCGCGCCCGGATCGGACATGGCTGGCAGGTGGGTCGACGGATGCCGTTCCCGTGTGCGCAGGCGAGGGGACGGTATCCGCCCAGTATGAAAACTCCGTGACAAACCCGAACACGGCGCAGAAGTCCAGCCGGCAAATGCACGCGGCTGCCATCAAGTAGTGACAATCTTGTCATCCACCGTCTCCAGCCTCGCGCCGATACGCCGCAAGCCACGATCGGCCCTGTATCGGCTGGCCAACCCGGCCCGACAGCGCTCGATGACGCCTGCGTCGCCCGTCATCAACCGCACCCCGATCGTTGCCGCCGCGTCTGTGGTGCACTTGATACGGCCTGTTCGACGTGCTGCAGGTCATGGGTACCGCCGCGTATGGTCCAATCCTTTGCCATGAACCAGATCAAGGAACTCATTGCCCATCTGCACAGCCATGGCGCGGGCCCGCGCCATGTGGCGCACCTGTTGCGCCTGTGGGTTCAGGCCTTGCCGCAGGGCCCGCGCCGCAGCCAGCCCGAGCACTTCCTGCCCCAGCGCGTGCGGCACGAGTTGCCCGCCTGGCAAGCCATGCTGCAGGGCCTGGCCATACTGCAACAGCGCCACCCGGCTGAGGACGGCAGCGAACGCCTGCTGGTGAAGCTGGCCGACGGCAAGACCGTGGAAAGCGTGCTGCTGACGCCCGAGCGCATTCCCGGCCTGTGCGTCAGCACCCAGGTGGGCTGTGCCGTGGGCTGCGGTTTCTGCATGACGGGGCAGGGTGGCCTGCTGCGCCAGCTGGGCAGCGCCGAAATCGTGGCGCAGCTGGCCCTGGCCCGCACGCTGCGGCCAGTGAAGAAAGTGGTCTTCATGGGCATGGGCGAGCCGGCGCACAACCTGGATGCCGTGCTCGAGGCCATTGAACTGATGGGCTCGCTAGGCAACATCGGCCACAAGAACCTGGTTTTCAGCACCGTGGGCGACCCGCGTGCCTTCGAACGCCTGATGGCGCTACACCAAGGCCAGGTGCGCCCGGCGCTGGCGCTGAGCCTGCACACCACCAAGCCGGGCCTGCGCGAACAGCTGCTGCCCCGTGCTGCCCGCATCACGCCGGGCGAATTGGTGGCCGCAGGTACCGCCTACGCGCGGGCCACTGGCTACCCCATCCAGTACCAGTGGACGTTGATGCAGGGCGTGAACGACGGCGACGACGAGATTGACGGCATCGTGCAACTGCTGCACGGCCAGTACGCGGTGCTGAACCTGATTCCCTACAACAGCGTGCCCGGCCTGCCCTGGCAGCGGCCCAGCTGGGAACGTGCGGCCGAAATGGCGCGGCTGCTGAAGCGCCGCGGCATCCTCACCAAGCTGCGCCATTCGGCCGGGCAGGACGTGGACGGTGGCTGCGGCCAACTGCGGGCGCGCAGCGAAGGCAGCGAGGCCCAGGTCAGCGCGGCATCGGCGCGGCGCACAGCCATTTCAGGTCACCCAGCGAGGTCGAACTGGTGAAGTAGTAGCGCCTGCAGGGTCCCGGACCGTCGCATTACGGATCGTCGAGGAGGCCTTTCCGGCCTTGACCGACCAACCGCGCGGTGGCCGGGACCGGCGCACCCTCCCCCGCCAGATCTCTACTCCGGCCTGGCGCCCGACGCCTGGATGATCTTGCGCGCCCGCTCGGTCTCGATGCGCACGAACTTCGTGAACTCTTCCGGCGACAAGGCCACCGGATCGAGGCCTGCATCGACGAGCCGAGCGCGCAGCGCCGGCACCTGCAGCGACTTGTTGATCTCGGCGTTCAGCCGGTTGACGATGTAGCGCGGCGTCTTCGCCGGGGCGTGCGCGCCGTACCAGAGGTCGAACTGGTAGCCGGGGACGCCGGCTTCGGACAGCGTCGGCAGGTCGGGCAGCTGGGCCCAGCGCTTCGCGCCTGTGGTGGCCAGCGGCACGAGGCGGTTGCCCTTGATGAAGCCGAGCGTGCCCGGTGCGCCCGAGATCATGAACTGGGTCGCTCCACCGACCAGGTCGGCCAGTGCCGGGCCGGTGCCCTTGTACGGCACGTGGACCATGTCGGTGCCGGTCATCTGCTTGAAGTATTCGGCCGCCAGGTGCGAGGTGCCGCCAGCGCCAGTGCTCGCGTAGTTGAACACGCCTTTCTTGGAGCGCAGCAGCACCAGCAGTTCCTTCACGCTCTTCACGTTCATCGATGGATGCACCACCAGCACGTTGGTGGTCTCGCCGATGAACGCGACCTGCGCGAAGTCGCGCACGCTGTATGGCAGCTTCGCATACAGGCTTTCGTTGATGGCTATCGCGTTATGCGTGATCAGGATGGTGTGGCCGTCCGGCTGGGCCTGGGCGGCGATCGCGGTGCCCAGCGTGCTGCCGGCGCCGGGACGGTTGTCGACCAGCCCCTGCTGGCCGAACGAATCCTGGAACATCTGCGCAAGGAAGCGCGCAGCAATGTCGTTGCCGCCGCCGGGGGCGAACGGCACGATGATACGGATCGGCCGTGTCGGATAGGGTGCATCCGCGGCCCGGGTCGCACCCGCGGCGGTGAGCAGGGCGGTAGCAGCCAGGGCAGCCAGGGCGGCCCGTCCAGCCAGGGGAACTGCCGGAACCGGGCGACGGGTCTTGTCATTCTGGGTCACGCACTGGCCTCCTCTGCACGGCGAACCAGGAAAGAATACCCCGGAACCTGTGCCCCCGGAACACAACGCTCCTGAGCCGGAGGGCGTAGCGCTGCCGGGCGGAAGTACGCCGCGCTGCGCTGCCATCGCCGCAATGTCACGGTGCTATCCTTCCGGCCCGATATAGCGTGTGGGCGAATCCATGAGCAAAGAATTGCGGGTGATGACTTCAGGCGCATTCACCGCCGCCCACCTCCGGCTGCTGCCCGCCGTCGAACGCATCACTGGACTGAAGGTCGTCACCGTCACCACGTCTATCGGCACCGGGGACATTTCGATCCCCAACCGGCTGAAACGCGGCGAAGTCGCCGACCTCGTGATCTGCGACGACAGCGTCATGCAGGGGTTCATCCGCGACGGCCTCGCACGGGCAGAAGGCCGTGTGCTGCTGGCACAGTCGGTGATCGGGGTCGCGGTACGGGCCGGAGCGCCCGCACCCGACATCGGCACGGTCGACGCCCTGCGCGACACCCTGTTGCGCGCCACCTCGATCGGTTATTCCGCGAGCGTGAGCGGGCGCTACCTCACCACCGAGTTGTTCCGGCGGCTGGGCATCCATGACGAAGTGATGCCGAAGTGTCAGTTCGTCGGCAACGGCCAGCGCGTCGGCACATTCATCGCCAATGGCGAGATCGAAATCGGTTTCCAGCAGGTGAGCGAACTGCTGCCGATCGAGGGCATCGCGCACATCACCCCGCTGCCGGACGAAGTCCAGCTGTTCACGACCTTCAGCGCGGCAGTCGGCGTGAGCGCCGTGCATCCCGAAGCGGCGGCACGCGCGATCGAGTTCCTCGCCTCGGCAGAGGCGGCCGACGACATCCGTGCGACAGGGCTGGAACCTGCTGCACGCTGATCGACGATCGGATTCATGCTCGCACCCCGGCGATACGCCGGGCGATGACAAGGCGACGCGCTGATGACCCGATGCAACTGCTTCCGAAGCTCGACACCGATCCCGCGGTGAAGGTGGTCGTGATCACCGACGCCGGCGACAGGGCGGTCTGCACCGGCAGCTGAAACGATATCCGGGCCGTGGCTTACTGCAGGCCGAAGGTATAGCGGCTGCCCACGTTCGAGTACACCACGCGATCCGGCATCTGCTGGCGCAGCATGTCGATGAAGCGCTCGCCGGTGCAATGCATCGGCACGATCACGTCGGGATTGATCGCCTGCAGTTCCTTCAGCGTGTGCTGCAGGTAATCCACCGGCGCAGGGCCCAGATGGAAGCCGCCCATCACGGCGTGTACCTTGTCGGTGTTGGCGGCCTTCATCGCGCTCCTCACGGTGTTGATGATGCCGGTGTGGCCGCAGGATGAAATCACTACAAGGCCCTTGCCCTTGACGATGTAGCAGGTGGCGTGTTCGTCGGGATGGGTGTCCTTGACCAGGTTGCCCGCGCGCTCGGTCGGCGTGAAATGGTCGTCCACCACCAGCGAGCCGCCGGTCACGGTCTCGAAGGAGGTGCGCTCGATGTAGCCCGAGGTGAAGGCACCATCCAGTGCCTGCGGCTGCGGGCAGCACACCGGCAGCACCTTCTGCGCCTCCAGCGCCGCGCGGTCGAGGGTGCACCACGGCAGGGTCTCGCCGCCTTCCTTCACCCACTTGGTGCGGAAGATGGTCTCGCCACCGACATACAGCGCGAGGTCATCGCGCATCTGCCCGCGATGCTGCTTGACGAAGCCCTGCAGGCCGCCGAAATGGTCGAGGTGGCCGTGGCTGAGGATCAGGCCGTTGATCTTGCCGGGCTCGATGCCGAGCAGTTCGAAGTTGCGGTTGATGATCTCCGGCGTGTAGCCGAAGTCGAGCACGTACTGCGCCTTCGCACCGTCCTTCTCCGAGGTCAGATGCAGCGACAGGCCCCACTCGCAGGCAAACGTGCTCTCCGGCCGGCCGATGATGCGGCCGACGTGCTCGATCTTCACGTGCGGATGGTCCATCCGCGGCAGGAAGCGCTCGTAGCGCGAATCCACCAGCACGCGTACGGAAAGGGCGTCGACGACGGGCGCGGCAAATGCATGGGTGGTCATGGTGTCCTCCTGGGTAATGGGTGGTTCCGGGCCATCATTCCACGGTCACGGTCTTGCCGAACAGCTGCATGAATTCGACCACCGGCACCATGATCCTGCCACTGCTGTTGCGTGCCGGTACCGACAGGCTGCGCTTGTCCACGCGGGGGTCCTCCGCCGCCACCCGGGTCTTTCCGTCGACGGTATCGCCGGGATGGATGGTGCCACCCACACGCAGGAAGCGCTCGCCGGGCTTGATGTTCACGGAAACCTGGTTGAACAGCACCGTCTTGACCGACACCATGTCCGAGGGCTTCTGGTTGTAGGCATGTACATCGTAGACGCGGAAATCCCTTTCGCCGTAGATGCGGGCAAGATCGTCCAGCGCCACCATCAGCGCACCCCCTTCGCGCACCGGCGCCGTGGCCAGCTTGACGCGGGACGTCGCGCCGCCCGATTCCGCCACCGTGGCGGTAGCCTGGCCCGCGCCCAGTCGCACCGCGGCGACGTTCCTCGGCGGCGTCCGATCGAGCGCGCGCTCGAAATGGTCGAAGGTGATCTGGTAGAGAGAGGCCGGGCCGAAGGAGTGGTGGCCGTTCTCGACCGTGATCGTGGTGAGGTTGCGCATCCGGCCGCGCAGGTTCTCCGCGTACCAGGTCTGGCAGGAGTTCCTGGCGTTGCCCACATAGAAGACGGTCACGTCGGCCGTGAAGCACGAAAGGACGGTCGGTATGTCGAGGATACGGTCGTTGAGGTCCGCGGCGTAGGGCTTGCTGCCGCCCGGCGCGGTCGGCGCCATCGCCTTGAACAGGTGGCCGTGACGCCGCACGAAGCTCATCGCACCCGCAGCGCCGGCGGAGTTTCCGAAGATGAACATGCGCTGGGGGTCGATGCTGTACCGCTGCCGGACCTGCTCCAGCGCGGCCAGCATGATCTGCTCGCCGGGTCCACTGCCCCACACCGGCCCGCGCGTCCAGCCGTTGGGTGACAGGATGATGTAGCTGTAGTGGTCGGCGTAGGCTTCGAGGCTGTTCAGCCCGAGCGCCGAAGGATGGTTCTTCAGATGGTCGTTCGGCCGTTCGAAGGGGGCGTTCTCGTTGCCGGTGGCGCCGTGCAGGTTGAAGGTGAACTTCGAAGGCTGCCGCGAGTCGTAGCGCGCCGGCACATACAGGCGATAGGGGACGATGCGGTCCACTGCCGACATCACGTGGATATCCTGCCCGTTCGCATCGGCCTTGCCGCTGAACACCCGGATGTCGCCCAGATACATCGAGAACCACAGGTTGCCGCGGTCGATGCTGCCGTCGAGCAGGCCGTTCATGGTCTTCACCCGCGCCGGGGTGATCGGCGTATTGGGCAGGCCGCGGTTGGCGTATGCCGGGTTGAAGATGTCATCTGCCGTGTCCTGCGGGTCGACATGGCTCACCGCCAGATAGCCACTGGCGGCGGTATCGTCGGTGATGGTCTTGCCGAGGGTGCGCATGAAGCTCGCCACGGGCACATAGATGCGCCCGTTCCGCTGTACCGGTGCCGCGGCCAGCGTCGCCGCAGCGGCCGCGCCGGCATTGGCCACCGCGGCCTTGTCGATCTGGTTGCGGTCGGTGACCGTGGCGTGGGTGGCCGACGAGGAGGTTGCCGCCGTGCTGCCGAGCGCATAGGCCCCCTGCCAGGCGATCCTGGTGTATTCGATCGTCGGCGCGCGCGAACCCGAGCCCGCCGCCACCCGCTTGCGGAAGAAGTGGTGCTGCACCGTGAAGCGCTGAGTCGAGGCGTCGACCGAGTAGCTCATGAACGGCGCGTAGATCCTGCGCAGGTCCGACAAGGCCACCATCAGCACGCCGTCCTGCATGAATGGCCGATGGTCGAGTTCGTGGCGTACCAACGCCTCGGCGTTGTTGTAGCGCAGCGAGGGATCGAAGGGATAGAAGGTGTCCATGAACACCGTCCGCCGGCTGCGCTCGCGGGTATTGAACAGCACCGAGTTCTTGTCCCACGAGTAGTCGAGATAGCCGGCGATCGGCCGGCTGCTTTCCTCCAGGGACGCGGGGGTGATCGCGCAGCCGGCGACCAGCAACGCCAGCGCGGCGAAGCTCAACAGGCGCGCAAGAGCGCCTGACGAATGACCTTGCATGACGTCCTCCTCCCTGATGGTGGCCGACAGCGCTGGCTTACGTGCACGCATGCGCGTGCTGCAGCGAATCGAAGCGAATCAGCGCAGGCAGGCCACCGCGCGGTGCCAACACCCCGTGATGGGGCGATTGCTGACGCTCTTCAGGGTTTTGCCGCGTTGGTTTTATTGAGCGGGGGTCATCACCGCTGCCTGAACCGCCTTCCTTGCCATGTTCTGGAAGGATTCGATCGATCCGCTTCCGGTTCGGAAAGAATCGCCCTGCACGGTCACCACGCCGCCGCCCAGAAAGGCACGCGACATGCTGTCCACGATCTTGCTCTCGACCACCATTGCCGGGATCTTCGAGTTGACGCCGCCGGCATGCGATGCAGCATTGACCACCAGTCCAATCGGCGTGAAATCGTAGAGCTTCAGTCCTGCAGGGTCGATCTCGGCACCGGTGATGGCAACCGAGATGCGGGCGACGCCAGGCCCAGGGGTACTCACGATTTTCATCGAGCCCCGACTGCCAACCGCTTCGTGGATCGCAGCCTGCAAAGTTGCCTTGGTCTGAGCGACGATTTCGGGCGTGATTTCCTTGGTGTAGGCAACATGCTTGATATCGATCGGATCGATGATGATCGAGGTATAGGTCGCCGGGTTGACCGACGCATCGCGGTAACGCCACAGCTTGACGTCTTTCGGCGTTCCACCGACTTCGCTCAGGAGGTTGTAGTCGGGCAGGAAACCAGACTGCGGAATGGGCTGACCCTTGTCTTTATGGCTGCCGGCGCAACCGGAGAGGGTCGCGGCGAGAGTCAGAGCCGCGGCGATAACGAGAATTCCTGATGTTCTCATGAGGGGTCCGGCAAGGCAGTTACGACAAAGTCTAGCTGATGAGGTTATCTGAAAACTCGTCTGTGAACGCACTGGACGTCCCCCAAGGCCCACCGCGGCACGATGACTGAGGCACGACCGAGCAGCTACCTGCGTGGCCGTGAGGGCTTGGCCGTCAGTCAGCTGCGCTACCGGGTGCAAGAGGCGCGCCTTGCACTGAACGCAA
Organism: Rhodocyclaceae bacterium; assembly: GCA_020248265.1. NCBI lineage: Bacteria > Pseudomonadati > Pseudomonadota > Betaproteobacteria > Rhodocyclales > Rhodocyclaceae > Rhodocyclaceae bacterium. The sequence continues at coordinate 156,691 of JADCHX010000004.1, read as the reverse complement.
CCTGGCCTACCCCAGCCCCACCAATAGACGCACCGCCCACCAGACGATGTCAGGCTGACCCCAACAAAGCCAGGCAACTTTGGTGCCGCCGCCAGCGCGAGGACCACCTCCGTCACCGCGGCGCTCACCGTGCGGCCGCGGCGAGCACGCGGGTCTGGCCCGGGTTGAACAGCACAAAGGCCTCGTCGGGCACGCCGTGGCGCGCCCGGGCCCGGGGCAACTCGTCCAGCGGCGCGTGGACGGGCTCGTCACACAGCCGGAAGGCGCCCCAGTGGATGCCCATCGACAGTCGGCTGCGCACGTCGAGGTGGATGCGAACGGCCTCGTCTTCGTTGACGTGCATGCTGGCGTGGAACCAGCGCGGCTCGTAGCAACCCACCGGGATCAGCGAGAAGTCGAAGCCCCCGAAGCGCTCGCCCAGCACCCTGAAGTCGGGCGAGTAGCCGGTGTCGCCAACGAAGAGCATCCGGTAGGGCAGCTGGCCCGCCGCGCCCTCGACGACGTAGCCGCCCCACAGCGTGGCGTGGCGGTCCCAGGGCGTGCGGCTCGACCAGTGCTGCACCGGCACGAAGTGCACCACCACCTCGCCGGCCGGCCCGGGCAGCGCGATGCGGTCCCACCAGTCCATGCGGCGCACGTTCGGGATACCCTCGTCGCGCATCCACAGGTCCACGCCCAGCGGCACCACGAACAGCGGTGGCCCGCCGGGCTGCGCCGCCAGCGCGTGCACGGTGCCACGGTCCAGGTGGTCGTAGTGGTTGTGGCTGAGCAGCACCACGTCGATACGCGGCAGCGCAGACAGCGTGGTGGGCAGGGGCACCATGCGCCGCGGCCCAGCGAAGGTCACCGGCGAGGCGCGGTCGCCGAAGTGCGGGTCGGTGAGGATGTTGAGGCCACCTATCTGCCACAGCACGGTGGAGTGACCGATCCAGGTGACGGTGACGTCACCACGATTGCCGTGCAACAGCTGCGCGTCCAGCGGCACGCTGCGCACGCGGTACAGCTCGTCCGGTGCCTGCTCGCCGAGCAGCCGCTCCCATTGCCAGCGCCAGAAGCTGGGCGCGTCGGCGCGTCGATTGTCGACAAACAGGTTGTTGAAACCGTCGGGACGATGGTGCTGCCGCGCGGGGTCGTAGTACGGGTTGACCGACGCGCAGCCGGACAGCGCAACCGCCAGCGCCAGCGTCCGCAGCAGCGCGGCGGTATGCCGGGCGAGAACCGTCGCGGCCACCGCCGCGTAGCGCGGGCGGCGGGTCAATCACGCGCCCCGCCGGCGCGGCTGCGGCGAGCCAGGCGCGGGCCCAGCCACATCGCCAGGCCAGCGGCGGCCACCAGCGGGAACACGCCCCACTGCACGATGGCCAGGAAGGTGTCGTTGGCGCGCAGGGCGCCGGAGTACACGAAGGCGCCGATGAATGGCGACGCCGCCAGATGCAGGTTGCGCAGGAGCTTGTACGGAAGCTGCAAGGGATCCTCCGGTTCTGGTGGGGTGGGCTTCGGGGGGTGGGATTGCGTTCAGTGCGCCGCGGCGCGCAGATCCAAAGGCTGCAGCAGTCGCTTGGACACCGCCGCCACCATCGCCCGCGGCACGAAGCGGTTGCCCAGCACCATCACTCGGTTCGTCAGCCCCACCACGCGGGTGAGTCCGCCCCCGAGCAGCAGATCCACGCCGACGGCGGCCACGTCGCGCGGGTCGGCGCGGCCGGCCTTGCCGAGGTGGTGGCCGCCGGCGATGCGACGCGGGTCGATGCCGTCGAAGAACGCCGTGTCGGTGGGCCCGGGGGCCAGGCAGCCGACGCTCACGCCGTGGTCCTCCAGCTCCTTGGCCAGCGCCTCGGAGAAGTTGAGCACGAAGGCCTTGGCGGCACCATAGGCAGCGAAGTACGGCGTGGGCTGGAACCCCGCCGTCGAGGCAACGTTGAGGATGCGGCCGGCCCTGCGCCGCTTCATCTCGCCGCCGTAGCGGTGGCACAGCTCCGCCACGGCCACGACGTCCAGCTGCAGCATGCGCTGCAGTTGCGCCACGGCGATGGCCACATGCTCGTCAACCACGCCGAAGCCGGCGTTGTTCACCAGCGCGTCGATACGCAGGCCCTGGTGCTGCGTGTGTTCGAACAGGTGCTGCGCTGCGCCGGGCTCGGCCAGGTCGATGGCGTGTACGTGCACCTCGGCGTCGTGCGCGCGGTGCAGTTCATCGGCGGCGGCCTGCAGCCGGTCGGCGTCGCGGCTGGCCAGCACCAGGCGCTGGCCGCGCGCGGCCAGCAGCCGCGCCATCTCCAGGCCGATGCCGCCGCTGCCGCCGGTGATAAGGGTCGTGGTGAGAAGGCTCATGGTCGGTTCCCCAAATAACGAAAACGTCGTTGCAGAATAGAAACACCGTTTCCATTAGCGCCGACAAAAGGGCTCGTGCAAGCCCTGACGACGGCCGCGGCGCGGGCCCGCGTCAGTAGCGCAGGTTGACGCGCAGCACCGCCGACTCGCGCGCCGCGACGGTGAAGCGCGACTCGTCCCGTTTCGGACTCGACGCCGCGAAGGTGCGGTTGTTCGGGACGCCGTAGCCCTCGGTGGGGATGCCCAGGGAGTTCTTGTCGAGACGGCCGTTGCCGTTCTCGTCGTGCACCACGGCCACCGCACAGGCGCCGGACGGGAGCTCATCGAACACGCAGGTGGCCTGCGCGCCGGAGATGGGAGGCGCGCGCCTGCGCCGGAGTGGCGGCGGCCCGCGTCGGCGCGAGGGACAGGCCGAGTCGGAAGGCGGCGGCCGACGCTGCGGCGGCGGTGTGGTCTCGAAGGTTCACGGGCGCGTCTCCGGGTGGGTGGACAAGGGGGGATGCATCAGTCGCAGACCGACCAGCACGTCAGTCACGGCCAGGCGGGCCAGGCGGCCGCCGTCGTTGCTGAAGGGGGGGATACCTTCGAGTTCGAGCGTGACCGGGCCATGCGCCGCGGCCCAGAGCCGCACGGCAGCCTCGTGGGCGTCGCTCGGGTCGTGGCCGAGTGCGCCGCGCGCCTCGGCCACCGCCGACTCCACGGCGCCCAGGGCCAGCCGCGCCTGCGCCCGCGAGTAGTCGGTGGGCACGTGCTCGGGCAGTGCGTTGCCGAACATCACGCGGAACAGCGCGCGCTGGCCCAGAGCGAAGCTGCGGTAGGTCAGCATCACGGGCAGCAGCGCGCGCACGGGATCGCGGTGGCGGCGCCGCTCGCGCTCGACGGCGAAGCGCAGCTGAGCGAAACCCTCCACCTTGAGGCCCTCGCTCAGGCCGTTCTTGCCGCCGAACAGCGTGTAGACAACCTTGGTGGAGCAGTTGGCCCGCTGCGCCAGCGTGCGCAGCGTCAGCGCCTGCGGCCCTTCCTCGGCCAGCAGCCGCGCGGCCAGCTCCAGCAGGCCGCGGCGGGCAACGGCGTCGCCCTCGGCGCGGGCATGCTGGTAGTCGAACGCGGGTTGGACGGCATCCATGAGCAACAGTGTTACCACGAATGGCGGTCTCGTCAAGGCCCACCCCCGCGGCCGGGGTCGCCCGCGGCTCAGCGGGGCGGTTTCGGCCAGCCCACCGTCTGCACCAGCAGCAACTTTTCGTCGTTAGCCCGGTGCATGGCGCGCGCCACCGCGATCCGCCAGATGATGCAATGGCCGATCAGCTCATCCAGCGACCCGGCCTGTACCGGCTCCCCGCTCAACCAACTGTCTCGCGCTCTTGCTGGTGAGCGGCCAGGCGGCGATGGCCGTGTACTACCCGAGGCTGTGTCTGATCAACGTCGTGCTGGCCGTGCTGCGCCCGCGCCTCGACTGGCCGCGCGCGAAGTCGCGCCCGGCCTGGGCATGGTCTGTCCAGGCCGAGGTTGTCCGACGTCGACAGCAGGATGACGGGATAAAGAGCGACTCCAGCCTTCTTCTGCTTGCCCGAATGCTTAGCATCGCCTAGCATCGATCGTGGAACCTGTCGCTTGCCACTCGGCGCTGGTCGACCTGGGCCAGCATGTCTTATGCCGAGCGGTCGCGGCGGAGTGCCGACGAACCGCCCAGGAGATGTCCGATGACGAATGTTCGACGTGTGCGCGGGGCTATGCTGTCGCTCTTGCTCTCGCTGGCGTTATCTGCTTGCGCCACCATCGAGCAGACCGAACCGGTTCCTGCCGGAGCCCAGCTGATGAGCGCGGGTGAGGTCTCGGCCTTGCTGTCGAGGCCGGCCACGTTCAACAACGCGATCTTCGGCGGGATGCGGTATGAATTCAGTCCGGACGGAAGGGTGCGCTATTCGATGCGAATGCTGCCGGTAAGGAAGACAGGACGATGGCAGTTGGACGGCGATCGGCTTTGCATCAACGTCGATAGCGATCCGTGGGATTGCGGAAACCTCTATCGCTTCTCCAAGTCCCGGTTCTACTTTGCCCTCCGCGGTTATGGCCAGGACTACAACACCCTGGAGTTGCAGTGATGCAGACCAGTAGCCGACCAGCGAATAGTACTTTCACCCCCCCCTGCCAGCCCCACCGCGCTGCCGCCTGAAGCCGGCTCGCCTCGCGCCGATGCGCTGCAGGCTACGATCGGCCCTGGATCGGCTGGCCAACCCGGTCCGACAGCACTCGATGGCGCCTGCGTCGCCCGTCATCACCCGTGCCCTGATCGTCGAGTGCAGCACGCCCCGCCCTGCACCTTCAGCGCCAGTGCACGGTGTGCGCTCGACCTGCCGACACCCTCCCTGACACCTCGGTGACGTACACGCCATCGGCGAAGATCATGTGAAAGTGCACGTTCAGATTCAATGCCGAGACAAAGCGCTGGATCAGCGTGGCCGCACCCGTGTGGCCGGAGATCGTGCAGTACACCACGCAGAGCACTTCGGGCAGCACCTCATCGGCCGGCAGCGCGCGCTTGCCGTGCGCAGGCGGTGGCGTGCATCGCACCAGAAACGCGGCCGCGCGGCCGGATCACGCATGCCGCATCGCGCCGGCGAACTTCTCCTCGACCTGCATGATCTCCTCGGCGGCCCAAGGCGTCATGTTGTAGACGGTCGGTATGGGCCCCACGTACTCATCGGGGCTGACGAGCGCCTTGCGATTCGCCGCCGAACCGAGTACCGGCGTGTGCACCTGCAACAGGATGTTCTCGTCTTCTGAAGTGACGTGTGCCCAGTGCGGCATGTTGCGCGGCACGATGTTGAAATCGCCCTCGCGGCAATCGAAACCGTTCTCCGGCGTGTAGATCTTGATGTCGCCCCTGACGATATAGTGGATCTGCTCGGCGTCGTGAATGTGCGGCACCGAGTGATAGCCACCCTTGCGCGTCGCGATCGTCATGTTGTGCTCCAGCCCGTGGACACACTTCGACGTGAGTTTGCCGGAGGCAGCCGCGCCGATGGCACCCGAATGCACGCTGGTCTTGAGCTCGGCGGCGCGCGCGACCAGCGGCCCTTCAGCCGGCGCTTCGTTCCTGCGCTCGGCTTCGTCCGCGTACTTGCGCGCGAGCCACACCACACGCGGATAGTCGGTGGGTATCGTCTCGCCTTCGTCGAACAACGCCGACCGCGATTGCCGCACTGCCGGATCGCCGGCGAGGGGCGGGCAATTCGACTGGTAGAACGTGCAGTTCGCGCCCGAGCGGTTCCACATCCAGTGCATCTTCATGCGCGGCACGCGGATCGCGTCGCCTTCGCGCAGAAGGTATCCGGTGCCGTCCACGTACACCCACAGCTCGCCGCATGCGACGTAGGTGATCTCCTCGGAGGCGTGTATCTGCGGCGCGGGGTGGTAATCAGGCTCACAGACACCCACCGCGAGTGCGACCGAGCGGCCGAACACCATCCGCAGGTCGACCCGGGCGGCGTCGGCCGGCGTCTCCCCCGACGCATAGAAGTTCCGGAGCTGGGAAATGTTCACGATCTGGGACATGGCTCGCTTCCTTGCATGCGGACTGTCATTCGATTGGCTTCAGCACCTTCTTCCACTGCGGCACTTCCTTCTGGATGAAGGCGCGGAACTGCTCGGGTGAGCTGTCGATGGGTTCGGCTCCCATTTCCACGAAGCGCTCGCGAACTTCCGGCGTCCGCTTGAACTGAGTGAGCTGCTCGCTCAACGCCGAAACGATGGTCCGCGGGGTGTTCGCAGGCGCAGCGAGCCCAACCCAGCCCGCCGTGTCGTACTCCGGCAGCCCCGACTCCGCGACCGTCGGGAGATCCGGCAGTGACGGCACACGCCTGGCGGTGGAAATGGCGAGCGCGCGCATCTTGCCCGACTTGATGTGCGGCATCAGCGCGGGAAGGCCACCGAACTGCATCTGCACCTGACCGGCAAGGAGGTCGGCGATCGCCGGGCCGGTGCCTTTGTAAGCGATGTGCTCGATCTTGACCTTTGCCATGCTCACGAAGAGCGCACCGGCCACGTGCGGCCCGCTGCCGGCGCCGGGCGCAGCGTAGTTGAGGCTGCCCGGTTTCTGCCGCGCGAGCTCGAGCAGATCCTTCACGCTCTTCGCGGGAACGGACGGATGGACGACCAGCACCTGCGGCACGAGCGCCGCGATGCCGATGGGGGCGAAATCCTTCGTCGCGTCGTAGCTCAACTTCGAGTAAAGCGCCGGGCTGGTGACCAGCGCGGGCGAGGCGACGAGCAGCGTGTACCCGTCGGGCGCAGCCCGCGCCACGATTTCGTTACCGATGTTCCCGCCGGCGCCGCCGCGATTGTCGATGATGGCGGGCACGTTCCACGCGCGATTCAGATGCTCGCCGACCATGCGGCCGATGAGATCGGTGTTTCCTCCGGCCGCCTGCGGTACCACCATGCGTATCGGCTTCTGCGGATACGCATCCGCCGCGTGGGCGGGGAGTTGCAGCGATGCGCAAAGGATTGCGCCTGCGACGGGAGTGCGTAATGCGGGCGTCACCTGAATCCTATTCGAACAGCTTCTCGCACGACATCACTGTACTTCCCCGTGCTCCGAGCGGTCAACTGCGGATTCACCACACACTCACAGGCGATGAATTTCCCCTCGCGACCCCGGTCCCCGAGGTCGAATCTCGTCGAATCTCGTCGACGCTCATGCCGACCGAAAGCGCGGCGGCAATGATGACGCCGGTGGAGTTGCCCGCGATCAGATCGCAGTAGTCGCACAGCCGGGAATCAGGATCGCCGCCATGGCGGGCTCCCGATGCGGATGCGCTATCCTCCCCCGCACAGACGAGGAGGGAACCCCATGCCGACGCACCCGAACGTCGTCCTGTTCAGCGTCCACAAGGACGCCATGGACGCAGCCGTGCGCGCCTTCGCCAGCGACTGGCCGGAGGCACGCACCAGCAACCTGCTCGATGACGGGCTGTTCAACTGGGTGCGCAGCGCCGGGGGCGTCGTGCCGGAGATGTACGACGCGTTTCGCACGCTGGTGCGCTACTCGATCTCGCGCGGTGCCGAGGGCATCGTGTTCACCTGTTCCGCCTTCCGCGACGTGATCGATGCCTGCGCGAAGGAGTTTCCGATCCCGATGATCGGACCCAACGAGGCGATGATCGAACAGGCGCTCGATGCCGGTTCGAGGTTCGCGGTGATGGCCACCGTCGGGCCGACGATCCCGTCGTTCTCGGCCGAGATGCTCGATGTCGCCGCCGCGCGCGGCCGGAAGATCGAACTCGTGCCGTACGTGGTCGATGGTGCCTTCGATGCGCTGGCCGGTGGCGACCCGGCCCGGCACGATGCGCTGGTCGCGGCGAAGGCGCGCGAGATCACGGGCTGCGACGCGATCGTGCTGGCGCAGTTCACGCTGTCGCGGGCGGTGCCGGCGGTGTCCGGGGTGAGCTCGCTGCCGATCTTCAATTCGCCGGGCGCAGCCGTGGCGAAGATGCGCCGCCTGCTCGACCGCTGAAGTGCAGATGTGCCGGCCTGCCTGGGCAGGCCGGCTGCCGGATCACTCCGGCTTGATGCCCACGGCGCGCACCACCTTGCCCCACTTCTCGTACTCGGAAAGCACGAACTTGCGGAACTGCTCCGGGCCGGCCGGGGCGATGTCGGTACCGGCCTTGCGGAAGCCCTCGACCACGTCGGGTGCCTTGACGAGCGCAACCGTCTCGCGATGCAAGGCGTCGACGACCGTACGCGCGGTCTTCACCGGTACCGACAGGCCCATCCAGAACGTCGCGTCGTAGCCGGGCACGCCAGCCTCGGCGAGGCTCGGCACATCCGGCATCTGTGCCGAGCGCTGCGCGGTGGTGACACCCAGCGCCAGCAGCCGGCCGGCGTTGTGGTGGGACAGCGCGATGGCGATGCCCGGGAACCCGATCTTCACCTGGCCGCCGAGCACGTCTGCGATCGCAGCACCACTACCCTTGTACGAGACGTGCGTGACCTTGATGCCCGCCATCGACATGAACAGTTCGCCGAACAGGTGCTGCCCGCCACCCACGCCCGATGATGCCCAGTCGAGCTTGCCTGGCTGGGGACGCGCCAGTGCGATGAGTTCCTTGACCGACTTCACCCCGAGCGACGGATGCACGACCAGCACGTTGGGCGAAGACGCGAACATCGCAACCTGCGCGAAGTCCTTCAGCGTGTCGTAGCCGAGCTTCGGATAGACATGGGGACTGACCACGAACGGGGTGGCGGTGACCAGCACCGAGTAACCGTCGGGCTCGGCCCTGGCCACGGTCGCGGTGCCGATGGCGCCACCGGCGCCGGGGCGGTTGTCGATGATGAACGGACTGCCCATCCGCTCGCCGAGCTTCGTGGCGAGGATGCGCGTGGGCACATCGGTCGCGCCGCCGGCCGCAAAAGGCACCAGCAGGCGGACGGGCTTGGCCGGATAGGCTGGCGCCTGCGCCCATGCAGCCGATGCAGCCGTTGCTGCGAAAACCGTTCCCAGCCGTACTCCAGTGCGATGCACCCAGCCTGCCATGTCGTCCTCCGGTCGAGCGCGCGCTTTGGCGCGGGGGCGCGATTCTATCCGAGCCCACGAATGGCGAAAGCCCGCCCGGTGACACCCGGCCCACGCCGGCACCGACTGCCACACTCCGGTACAGTCGCACGAAACAACCGTCCTGATCCATGCGACCTGTCACCGCGCAGGACGCCGATGAGAGCGAGACGAACGGATTGCGCGCCGGCACCTGTTTGATCCCGCACGGCGAGGACGGCCAACCGGATCCGGAGGAGAGTTACCATGAACACACCGCTGTCCTGCGCGGTGGCGACACTGGCCGCTGCTGCCGGTATCGCCCTGCCCTCGACCACCCTCGCCCAGGCGTGGCCTGCCAAGCCGGTGCGGGTCGTCATCCCCTGGCCCGCTGGCGGCTCGAACGATGTCGTCGGCCGCATCGTGATGCAGGAACTGTCGCGTACCCTCGGCCAGCAGTTCGTGATCGACAACCGGGCGGGTGCATCCGGCGTGGTCGGCGCCGACCTGGTGGCCAAGGCGCCGGGCGACGGCTACACCCTGATGGTCCACTCGACCACCCATGTCGGCAATGCACACCTGTACGGGAAGAAGCTGACCTACGACACGATGAAGGACTTCACCGGCGTCGGCATGCTCTCCTCGCAGCCGGGAGTGCTGACCGTGCATCCATCGCTACCGGTGAAGACGCTGAAGGACTTCATCGCGCTGGCCAAGGCGAAGCCGCGCCAGATCAACTATTCCTCGTCGGGCAACGGCAGTGCGCCGCACCTGCAGATGGCGCTGCTGATCTCGATGGCCGGCATCGACATCACTCATGTGCCGTACAAGGGCGGTGCACCACAGGTCGCCGCGCTGCTCGGGGGCGAGACCCAGGCCTCGTTTGCCACCATCGGCACGGTGATCAGCCAGATCCAGGCCGGCAAGCTGCGCCCGCTCGGCGTAGGCTCGGCTACGCGCACCAAGGCCCTGCCGGGCGTGCCCACCATTTCGGAGGCGGGGCTGCCCGGCTACGACATGAACCCATGGATCGGCGTGTTCGCCCCGGCCGGAACACCGAGAGCCATCATCGACCGGCTGAACACCGAGATGAACCAGACCCTGTCGATCCCGGAGGTGATGTCCACCCTGGCGAAGCAGGCACTCGATCCGGCACCGACCACGGTCGACGAGTTCAACCGCATCCTGCGCGTGGACTTCGAGAAGTACGGCAAGCTGATCGCGCTGACCGGCGCGAAAATTGAATGAACGTCGGTCGAATGAAAGTCGGTCGAACATGCTTCCTGGCGCGACGCACGGGAGGCTTCCGGTGAGCGCAGCACACGACGGCATCCCCGGCGCCGAGGGCGCCACGGTAGCCCAGGCGCGCTTTGCGTCCGCACTCGGGTTCGACCGGCTGCCACCCGAGGTGGTCGAGCGCACGAAGACCTGCGTGCTCGACACCCTCGGCTGCTGCCTGTTCGGGTCGACGCAGCCGTCGGTGCGCAAGCTGACCGCCATGGTCGCCGGCGAAGACAGTGGCGGCAGCGCGATCCTCATGGGGACCGCACGGCACGCAAGCGCCTCGATGGCGGCACTGGTCAATGCCACCGCCGCGCACAGCTTCCAGCTCGACGAGATCCACATCCAGGCCACGCTGCACCCTGGCTCGGCAGCGCTGCCGGCGGTGCTGGCCGTGGCGCAGTGCGCCGGGCGGCCGGTCAGCGGGCGCGAGGCGATCACCGCGCTGGTTGCCGGCTACGAGACGGCGCTGCGCACCGGGATGGCTGCGCGCGGCTCGATCTTCACGCGCGGCTACCACAACCAGGGCGCCACCGGCGCGCTCGCCGCTGCGGTCGCAGCCGGGAGACTGATCGGCCTCGATGCGCTGCAGATGCAGCACGCGCTGGGCATCGCCGGCTCGCAGGCTGCCGGACTGATGGCCGTACAGGAAGGTGCGATGGCGAAGAGCTTCCACTGCGGGCGGGCCTCGCAGGGCGGCGTCTATGCCGCGAAGCTTGCCGCCCTCGGCTACACCGGCATTCCGCAGGTGCTCGAAGAGCCCTATGGCGGCTTCCTCAGCACGATCGCGATCCCGGCACAGTGCGATGGCGAAATGCTCGCCGCAGGACTGGGCGAGCGCTGGGAGATCCTGAACGTCGGCTACAAGCCGGCGCCGGCCTCCAACGGCAGCGTGAGCGCGATGACCGCCCTCGATACGATCATGCGCGAACACGCGATCGACGCGGGGCAGATCGAGCGCATGACCGCGCATGTCAGCAGCAACACGCTCGGCCACTGCGGCTGGGAGTACACCCGCGACAAGGTGCAGGGCGTGCTGGCCGCGCAGATGAACCTGCGCTACGGGCTGGCGGTGATGGCGCTCGAGCGCGAGGCTACCGCCGCCCAGTTTGCTCCGGAGCGCCTGTTCGCCCCCGAGACGATGGCCTTCCTGCCGCGCATCCATGTCGAGCACGAGCCGAAGTACGACGGCCACGGCGGCATCTACCGGGTGGCCTGCCGGCTGCAGGTGCAGACGCGGGACGGACGCCTGCACGAGACCGAAGTGCTGTTCCGCAAGGGCAGCAACGAGGATCCGATGAGCGCCGGGGAACTGCGCCACAAGTTCCTCGGGCTGGCCTCGCCGGTGCTCGGCGAAGGCCGCGCACGGGCGCTGACCGATGCGGTCGACCGGCTGGAAACGATCGACGATCTCGGCGCCCTGTCTTTGCTGCTTGCGGCCACTTGAGTGAGCGTGCGCTCACATCCGGACATCGCGCTACCATCCCGGCATTGAGGGCGAACGTCATCGGGACTGCCATTCGCGCACCCGTGGCCGACGGCGCCCGGACCGCGACCTGAGGAGACACGCGTGGCCAACGACAAGCTGAACGCCTACAACATCTTCGACCTGCGCGAGCAGGCGCTGCGCCGCGTGCCGAAAGGCCTGTTCGAGTTCACCGACCGCGGCACCGAAGACGAAGTCTCGCTGAAGAACAACCGGTCGATCTTCGACGGCATCCGCTTCAAGCCGCGCACCCTGGTCGACGTGTCCAAGCGCACCCAGGCCACCACGATCTTCGGCGTGAACCACAAGATGCCGATCGCCATCGCACCGACCGGGGTCGCCGGGCTGATGTGGTACGAGGGCGAGGTCGCGCTGGCGCGCGCAGCGCGCGCGGCCGGCATTCCGTTCACGCTGGCCACCGGTTCGGTGACGCCGATGGAGAAGGTCGCGAAGGAAGCCGGCGGCGACCTCTGGTTCCAGCTCTACATGTGGCCCGACCGCTCGCTGTCGCACGAGCTCGTGATGCGCGCGCGCGACGCCGGCTACAAGGCGCTGATCGTCACCGTCGACGGCGTGTCCTCGGGCAACCGCGAATACAACATCCGCAACGGCTTCACGATCCCGTTCACCTTCTCGACCCGCAACATGGTCGACATGATGAAGCACCCGCGCTGGCTGTTCGGCACGATGGCGCGCTACCTCGCCACCAGCGGCATGCCGACCTATGCCAACTATCCGGCCGCAGCGCGCGCGAAGCTCACCGCCGGCCCGGTGGGCCGCTCCAGCCTGCGCTCGGACTCGATCAACTGGGACGACCTCGACGCGCTGCGCAAGATCTGGCCGCACAAGCTGATCGTGAAGGGTGTGCTCGATCCGGCCGACGCGCTACGCGCAGTCGAACACGGCGCCGACGGGATCGGCGTATCGAACCACGGCGGCCGCAACCTCGACGGCATCATCTCGCCGATCGAAGCCCTGCCCGAGATCGTCGACGCGATCGCAGGACGGGCGACCGTGTTCATGGACAGCGGCGTGCGGCGCGGCAGCGACGTGGTGAAGGCACTCGCCCTGGGCGCCGACGCGGTGATGGTCGGCCGCGCCACGCTGTACGGTGTGGCCGCCGGTGGCGAGGCCGGTGCCGCCCGCGCACTCGACATCTTCCGCGACGAGATCCACCGCGTGCAGGCGCTGCTCGGGGTGCACCACCTCGGCCAGCTCGGCCCGCAGTACCTGAAGCTGGTCGACCCGACCCTGCGTGCGCCGAAGTACGTACGCCGACCGCTGCAGGCCGTGCCTGCCGATCCGGCAGCGGCCGCCGCCGCCGAGGCCGCCAAGCCGCGCTGAACGGCAGCCCCGGGCGCATTGCCGCCCACCCGATGGAGCCAGAGAAGATGACCGTGGTATCCCCTGCCGTACTCGCCGACCTGGCACCGACTGGCAAGCTTCGCGCCGGCATCAACTTCTCCAACTTCCTGCTGACCGCGCGCGAGCCGGACGGCACGCCAAGGGGCGTCGCGCTCGACCTCGCGCATGAACTCGGGCGGCGGCTCGGCGTGCCGACCGAGATCATCGAGTTCCCGAACCCGGGCAAGCTGGCCGAGAGCGCGGACAAGGGCATCTGGGATGTCGGCTTCCTCGGTGCCGAGCCGGCGCGCGCGGTGCTGATCGATTTCTCCGCGGCCTATGTCGAGATCGAGGCCACCTACCTGGTACGCGACGGTTCGCCGTTGAAGTCGATCGCCGATGTCGACCGCGATGGCGTGACGGTGATCGTGCCGGCCAAGGCCGCCTACGGGCTGTGGCTGGCGGCCAACCTGAAGCACGCAAAGCTCACCGGCGTCGACATGGCCGATACGGCCGCCCGCCGGTTCGTCGAGGAGAACTTCGACGCGCTGGCTGGCCTTAAGGATCGACTGACCCAGGACGTGGAGAAGATCCCCGGCACGCACCTGATCCCCGGGCAGTTCGCAGCCGTGCAGCAGGCGGCGGGCACGCCGAAGGGTCGCCCCGCCGGCAACGCCTACCTGTGCGATTTCATCGAGGACGTGAAGGCGTCGGGCCTGGTCGCGAAACTGATCGACAGGCACAACGTCGGGCACGGGCTGGCGGTGGCGCCGCAGCGCTGAGAGGTCAGGCCGGTCACCGGCCCAGATTCAGCTCCATCTGCTCCAGCACTGCTCGGCCATGAACGCATAGCGCCCGGTGACCTGGGCGCGGTTCGCCGCATGGCCCGCCTGGTCGAAGGACGCATCGAGTTCGGCCTGGTCCGGGTCGAGCCAGACGACAGAGCCACGCGTCGGACCGTGCATCGCCCTTACTCCGCCTTGATGCCTGCAGCCTTGATCACCTTCGGCCACTTCGCCAGTTCCGCTTCGAGGAACGCGGTGAAGCGCGCCGGCGTGCTCGCGACCGGTTCGTAGCCCTGGTCGCGCAGGCGCGCCGCAACCTCCGGACTGAACAGGGCCTTCGCAGCCTGCGACTGGATCGTGTCCACGAAGGGTTTCGGCGTACCTCCGGGGAACAGCAGGCTCTGCCAGGTCGCCACTTCGTAGTCCGGGAAGCCCCCCGCTTCGGCGACCGTCGGCACGTCGGGCAGCGACGGCGCACGCTTCGACACGGTCACGGCCAGCGCACGCACCCTACCGGACTTGATGTGCGCGGCGGCCGACGGCAGCGTCGAGGACATCACCAGCACGCGGCCGCCGAGCAGGTCGGCCAGCGCAGGTCCGCTACCCTTGTAGGGAATGTGTACCATGCGGATGCCGGCCACCACGTTCAGCAGCTCTCCCGCCAGGTGCTGCGGCGAGCCGGGGCCCGGCGATGCGTAGTCGACCTGCCCCGGCCGGCTGCGGGCGAAGTCGATCAGTTCCCTGAGGGTGCGCGCCGGATGCGACGGATGCACCAGGAATACGTTCGACGACTCGGCGAGCAGCGTGATCGGCGTGAAGTCCTTGCCCAGCCGCAACGGCCGATCGGGCGACAGAGCCGCGTTGATGACCAGGCTCGCGCCGCCGAGCAGCATGGTGTGGCCGTCGGGCAGCGCTCGGGTGACGATGTCGCTCGCGATCGCCCCGCTGGCACCGGGCCGGTTATCGACCAGCACCGAATGCCCGAGGTACTCGCCCAGCTTCTGCGCGGAAATCCGGCCAACGGTGTCCGACGCGCCGCCGGGGGACTGGCCGATGATCAGGCGGATCGGCCGCTGCGGATACGGCGCCTGTGCGGCGGCGTCGCCGGTCGCGAGTGACGGCAGCAGTACGGCTGCAGCGATGATCGCGGCTACCGATGTATCGAGAAGACGTCGATGGCATTGCATGCGGCACCTCCTGCGGGGTTATGCGGGCAGCGCCACCACGTCACGATGCCCGACCTGCAGCGTCAATGTACCGGCGGCGGCCTGCCGCCTGCGCAGCATTGCCCACTGGTTCACCGGGTCGACCAGCGCCCCCTCGGCCGACAGTGTCGAGTCCGCCACCGCGGCGCATTCGTCAACCATCCGCAGCAGCATCCCGTCCTGTCCGGCTTCGATGCGCCAGTCGCTGCGGGCGCTTTGCGTACGATAGCCCCGCGCATCCAGCTTCGCCAGCAGCGCGGCGGCGGCGGCCGGGCCGACCGAGGCTCCGAAGCCCTTGTCGCCCCGCTGGTGCCGCTCGAACGCGGCTGCGATCGCGGCATCGCCGTCGGCGGGCGGCTGCCACTCGCGCCGACCATCCACCGTGAGGGTGGCCAGCAGCGGCAGCGCCGCGGCGGCGACACGATCGGCCAGCCGCTCGAGCCATGCGTCCGATACCAGGTCGAGGAAGGCGGTGGTGGTCACACCATCGAAGGACCCCAGGTGCAGCTGGTCGAACGATGTCTGGAGGTCCAGCCGGCGGGCGCGCACGCGCCACTGCGCACGGCCGGTATCGATCAGCAGGCCACCGGCGGCGGCGCTGCAGTGCCAACCCTGCGCGCCTGCCCAGCGGCCGAGCGCGCCCGCCTGCGCCGCGATCAGTTGCGGATCGTGGTCGACGAGCAGCCAGTCCTGGTCGCCCGGTATCTGAGGCGCCAGCACGCGCAGGTTCGCACCGGCACCTGCAGCAAGGTCGACCATGCGCGCTGCCCCAGGCCTCCAGGCGGTTGGCGCCGTACCGACGGGCGAGGCGGCATCAGGTGTACTGCCTGTCGTGCGCATCGATGCCCGCGCAACGACCGCCGAGATGAAGCACCGCGCCAGAGCGCCATCGCGCGCAGCTGCATCGAACGGCTCGCGCAGCGCGAGCCAGCCGGCATCGAAGCCGCTCATGCCGCGAGCCGATCGGCTGCGTCGGCCCAGTGCCGTACCGCCGTCGGCCAGTCGGGCAGCGCAGCCGCTGCCTCCAGGGCGCCGGCGGCAAGCTGCTGCCGCAGGGCTGCATCGACCATCAGCCGTTCGAGCGCAATGCGCAACGCATCGACGTCGCCGGCCTCGACCAGCAGACCCGCCGTCTCCGGCACCGTATCCGGGATCGCGCCTGCCGTGGTTCCGATTACCGGAAGCCCGCGCGCCATCGCTTCTGCATAGGCCATGCCATAACCCTCGTGGCTCGATGGAAGGACGAATACGTCGGCATCGTGCCACGCTTCGCGCAACGCATCCGGCCCCACCTCGCCCGCAAGTGCCACGCGGCCATCCAGTCCATGGCTGGCGATCGCAGCACGCACACCGGCGACCGCAGCGAGATCGCGCTCGGTGCTGCCGATGCAGTTCAGGCGCCACGGTAATGCCTTCAGTCCGGCCAGTGCTTCGACCAGCAACCGGTGTCCCTTGCGCGGCACGACGCTGCCGATCGACAGCAGCCTCAGCGTGCCGCCATCACCCGCACCCGCCAGCTGGTGTACGGCGTCCTCCGGCGGGCGCTCGGTGCCGGGCGGCGTGACCGCGATGCGCGCCGCGTCGACGCCCGCGTTTGCGAGGCAGCGCGCCGTGTGCGCACTCGGGCACAGCAGCCCGCGCAGCATCGGCCACAGCCTGCGCTCGATGCCGGCCATGCGCTCGGCCATGGCTGGCGCAATGCCGGTCTCGAGCGACAGCGGATGATGGATGAAGCCGAGCAGACGAAGGCGCTTCGCCTCGGCCTGCAGGCAATCTGCGAAGCCCGGCAGCGCGAGCCCGTCGATCACGGCGAGGCTTCCGTCGGGCAAGGCATGCAGTGCATCTGTTGCAGCCGCGCGCGCAGCCGCGTCCGCATCGGGATAGGCGCCGGGCAGTTCCACCACGCGCACGCTGCGCCCCGATGCGCGCAGGCCGTCAACCACCCGGCGGTCGAACAGATAGCCGCCGGTAAACTGGTCCAGTGCGCCGGGTACGAGCATTGCCAAAGGCGATCCAACCTCTGCCAAAGGCGATCCAGCCCGCACCACGGGCGATCCGGTCAACGCAACACGCCTTCGTAGCTGGCCCAGGCGACCGGCGACTCGCGCAGCGTCACCCGCATGGATGCCAGTTGTCCCGCCGTACCGGGTCCGACCTCTCCGGCCGCGATCCGTGCCTGCATGCGGCGAAAGATCTCGCCCGCCATGAACTCGGTGGTGGTGTTGCGGCCGGCCAGTTCGGGCAGCGTGTCGAGATTCTTGTAATTGAGCCCGGCGAGCACGTCGCGCAGCGCCTGCAAGGCAAGACCGATGTCGCACACCAGCCCGTTCGCATCGAGTTCTGCGCGACGCAGCTCGATCTCGACGCCGTAGGTGGCGCCGTGCAGCTGCTGCGCCGGGCCGAAGATCTCGCCGTTGAAACTGTGCGCGATCATGATGTGGTCGGAAACGGCTAGGCTGTACATGCGGGTACTCCAGGATCAGGAATAGGTCACGACGGTGCACAGCGCACCATCGGGTGAATGGGCGAGCCGCGCCATCGCGTAGGGCAGATCGTCGAAGCCGACCTGTGCCTCGACCAGCGCATCGAAAGCGTCGTCGGCCAACAGGTCGAGCGCCAGCGCCATGCGCCGGCGGGTATCCCAACGCGCGCGCTGCGCGGTGGCAACCGCCCCGACCTGCGACGAGCGGAGTATCAGCCGGCGGCTGTGGAAGGACTCCCCGAGCGGCACGGGCACGCTGCGATCGCCGTACCAGCTCATCTCGAGCACCGTGGCCTCGAAGCCGGCGAGCGACAAGGCGGTCGCGAGCCCGTCCGGATGGCCACTGGCATGCACGACGATGTCGCGCTCGCCGGCTGCGTCGGACGGCAGCACATGGCGCAGTCCGAGCCTGCCGGCAACGGCGGCACGGCGTACGTCCGGGTCGACCAGTTCGACCTCGACACCGGGGATGCGCGCGGCGAGCGTCGCGACCAGCAGGCCGACCACGCCCGCGCCCACGACGGTGAGCCGGTCGCCCAGGCGCGGAGCGGCGTCCCACAGGCCGTTGACTGCGGTCTCCATGTTCGCGGCAAGTACCGCGCGCGGCGCCGGAAGCGACGCGGGCAGCCGGGTGACCCATCCGGCAGGCACGACATAGCGGTCCTGGTGCGGATGCAGGCAGAACACGCGCTGCCCGAGCAGATCGTCGACGCCGTCTTCGACCACACCGACCGAGCAGTAGCCATACTTCACCGGCGCCGGAAAGTCGCCCTGCTGGAACGGGCAGCGCATCGCCTGCCACTGGCTCGGTGGCACCGCACCCCGGAACACCAGCGCTTCGGTGCCGCGGCTGATGCCGCTGTACAGGCTGCGTACGCGTACTTCGCCCGCTCCGACCGGCGGCAGCGGCGCATCGCGCAGTTCGCCCCGAGAAGGACCGGTGACCCAGAATGCACGCGCGGTGGCGGCAGGAACATCGGCCCCGCTGCCGCCGTTCGCGATGCCCTCAAGCATGGGCACCCGGCCCGGCATCAACGAGCGATTCGAGATCGCATTCGATCATCACGTCATCGCCCAGCATCACGCGCCGGGTGCGCGGACGCAGGCTCAGCCCCAGATCGCGGATCTCGGGCAACGTGATGGCGGGGCGGCCCGAGCCCAGGATCACCGGTGCCACCGTGACCTGCAGCCGGTGCAGCGCGCCCGCCTCGAGGAATCGTGACACGGTGATGCCGCCGCCTTCGACCAGCAGCCGATGCAGCCCGCGCCGAGCCAGGACACGACAGATCTCGCGCGGATCCAGGCCACGCGCGCCGCGTTCGACCGGTACGACCTGCGCGCGGCCGACGCGTTCGCCCTCCTGCCCGCGACCTGCGGCCACCAGCAGCAGCGTCGGCGCGGCATCGTCGACGAACACGCGCTGTGTGCCATCGAGTCGACGTTCGGGATCGATCACCACCCGCACGGGGTGGCGGCCGAGGCAACGGCGTACGGTCAGCTGCGGATCGTCATGCAGGACGGTGTTCACGCCCACCAGGACGGCATCCGAAATCGCGCGCATGCGATGCGTGTGCAGCAGGTCTTCGTCACCGCTGAGCCAGCGCGACATGCCGCTGGCGGTCGCGATCCGGCCGTCCAGGCTCTGCGCGAGATGGCCGACCACCAGCGGCCGGTCCCGTCGTCCCGCACACAGCGGTCCGTACAGAGATACCAGCGGGTCGTGCGGCCACTGCGCGAGCGCCACGGTATCGCCATCGAGCAGCGCCTGCCATTGCACGCCGCCAGCCGGCGCCGGTTCGGCGGAAGGATGGGCAGTCACGTCGAGTTCGGGCGGCATGGGTCGGTGTTCGGTTTCGATGCGGGCGGAATATCAGCGGGGCGCGAAGGCGGTGAAGCCGTCGAACACGATATCCGGAGCGCTGAGGTTGTGATGCGAGGGCTCGCTGCGACCGAAGCGCGCAGCTGGCGCGCGAATGCCCCCGAAGGAAAGAACTGGTGCGGTCGACTGCGTGCCGGCAGCCCCGGCGTTCCAGGCGACCAGCGACACATCCGCCTGGTCAGTCGTGACGAACATCGACCGCAGCGCCGCGAACGGGCGGTCGGGCGCCAGCGGCCGGTCGAGCGACAGCGACAGCACGAGCTGCTTGCGCGACACCTCGGAGACGCCCAGACGCCCGCGCGAACCATCGCGGAACACCAGGTCGAAGTTCTCGCGCACCGGGTCAAAGGTGACTTCGCGCAGCGCGACATACGGACGACCGTCATGCTCTACCGGGCCGAACAGAAAGGAACTGCCATAGGCACTGTCGGGCAGCGTCGATGGCGGCAGCGGCTTCGGACGCCAGTAGCCGTCCGACGGATAGAGCACGAGTATCTCGACATCGCGCGGTTTGGGCTCAGGGCCGGGAACCGCCAGCCGCACCAGTTGCACGAGATGCAGGCCGCGCTCCACGCGGTCACCCACGCGGAAGTCGACCGACTCCGGCCGCCAGAACGTCGGGAATGCGTGCCCCACCAACCGCGTGCGGGCGTCCTCGTACAGGATCACGGTCCGCGGTTCGAACTTGTACACCGGGTCGTTCGACATGTCGCAGTTCGTGAAGTCGGGGTCTGTGCTGTCCTTCACCACCGAGGCAATGTACGGCGGATGTTCGGCCACGATCCGGAACGCGGAGATGCCGGTGCCCACGACCTTCACATAGACGTTGTCTTCTTCGGCGCACAGCGTCGGCTGGCTCGCGTTGATGAATTCGGCCTGCACCGGCATGGTTGCCCGGCGCGCCGGGTCGATGACCGTACAGCCGACCGTTCCCGCCAGCGCAGTAGCCGACAGCAAGCAGACAAGGATCTTGCGCATCAGCCGTTCGCCGCCATCGAAGGCTCGAGGCCGGGTGCGAACAGTTCGGCGGCGGCAGCGTCGGTCGCCACCACCGCAGCCGGCCATGTCTCGTCGGGCGTGCGGCAAAGACCGGCGCGCGCCATCGTCCGACCGAGGGCAGGCGAGGCCGTGGCCATCGCGAGCGGTATCGCCAGCAGCAGGCCGAGGTAGATCGGCAGGCCGAACCAGAACGCCCCGGGCGCGATCCACAGCGTCGCGCCAGCCAGGACCAGCCCGGTCAGCGCCTGCGGCCAGAGACAGCGAACCGCGACCGACAGCGGCACCTGCGCGGCGTCGCGCTGCTGGGAGGTCCAGCCGACGCGGCGACCGAACGGCAGTCCGAGCAGGAAGATGCTGATGGCGACTGCCGAGACAGGTGCCAGCAGCGTGGTCAGCAGCAGTTCGATGAAGGCACTGGCCAGGATGCGCAGCGTTCCGCCGAAGGCAGCACGCAGGCGCGCACGCGCCAGCACGTTGAACAGCGTCGCCAGCTTCGGCGCGAAAGTCATGGTGAGTATGGCCACGAACAGCATCAGGCCGGTATCGGGGCGCAGCGGCAGCTGCCGCACCAGCCCCGCGAACATGAGCAGCAGCCAGGCGAGCGAGCCGAAGTACATCGCGATCGCCAGCACCAGCTGGATGCGGCTGACCGGCAACAGGTCGCGCAGGCCGAGCAGCTTCAGGTACTGCATGTTGCCCTGGCACCAGCGCAGGTCGCGGCGGATGAACTCGGGCAGCGCCGGCGGATTCTCTTCCCAGCTGCCGTCCTCGACCGGCAGTACCCGTACTTCGTAGCCGGCACGGCGCATCAGCACTGCCTCGACCTGGTCGTGGCTCAGCACATGCCCGCCGAGCGGCGGGCCGCCGGGCAGCACCGGCAGGTGGCAATGCGCGGTGAACGGCGCTACACGCAGGATCGCGTTGTGGCCCCAGTACGGACCGCAATCGCCCTGCCAGAATGCGGAGCCGAGCGTGTACGACCGCATGCCCAGGCGCATGCCGAACTGGAACACCCGCGCGAACGGGCTCGCGCTCGGCAGGCCGGTCACCAGTGTCTGCACGATGCCGAGGTGCGGCCGCGCCTGCATGATGCGCACCAGCCGCAGCATCGACTCCGCAGTCATCACGCTGTCGGCATCGAGCACGATCGCGAACGGGTGGCGGTCGCCCCAGCGCTCGCAGAAGTCGCGGATGTTGCCCGCCTTGTAGCCGGTGCAGACGCTACGCTGCCGGTAGGTCACCTGCACGAGACCGTCGAAACGCGCGGACAGGGCCGCAGCCGTCTGCGCTTCGGCAGCGGCAATCGCTGCGTCGTCGCTGTCGCTCAGCATGTAGAGATGGAAGGCGGACGCATGGCCGGTGGAGACCAGCCCCTGCAGCATCCACTCGAGGTTGCGCTGCAACCGCCGCGTATCCTCGTTGCGCACGCAGATCAGCAGCGCGGTGGAGCTATCGATAGGCGCATCGTCAGCCACGTTGCACAGGTCGGGTGCAACTGCCTGTGCCGGATCGCGGCTGAAAGTCATCACCGCGAAGCCGATAACGGCGTTCCAGAACCCGATGGCGGTCCAGGGCAGCGTCAGGGCGAACAGCGCCAGCATCAGCAGCCCGATCGGATCGACATCGTCGACGAACAGCGTGAGCGCCATCAGCCACAGAAGCGCGCCCGAGGTCGAAAGCACCAGCGCGGCGAAGCCGACGCGACGCCACGTCATCGAGGGACGGATATTTCCGGAGGCCACGGCCAGACGGTCCGCGGCAGGTGTGTCGTTAGACATCTGTATCGCCTGCTAGGTCATTCGTTTCAGGAGGCCGTCGCGACGGACGAACGTGTGGTAGACCACGCCGGCCAGATGGCCTCCGATCAGAAGGATGATCGTGATCGCCCCGCACCAGTGGAACAGCGAAAGCCATTGCGCCAACGACTCATTCTTGCCAATCGGAGATGGCAGCGGCAGCACGCCGAACACCGACAGCGGGAAACCCCAGGCGTTGGTCGCGAGGAATCCGATCACCGGCATCAGGAGCAGCAGCGCGTATAACGCGCCATGGGTCAAATGCGCGCACAAGCGGACCCATGTCGGCGTATCGTCTGCCAGCGGAGGCGGCGGATTCAGCCGACGATAGACGATGCGCGCCAGGGCGAGGACGAACACAATCACGCCCAGACTCTCGTGCACGTTGTAGAGGCGCATCTTGAATGCCTCGTCGGCCGGCTCGAAGTAGACGATCCAGAGCCCGGCGACGATGATCACCAGCATCAGGGCGGCGGTGATCCAGTGCAACCATCGTGCAGGTGGCAGGTAGCGCAAGGCAGGCAGGATGCGGTCTCCGGGCGGGCTCTGGCGACGACAACAGGGCCGCGCCTTCGGGGTTTTGCCTGCAGGCTGCAGGGCAAACCCCGGATGCTACTACGCCGGCACGCGAGAAACCGTGTGATTCTGCGTGTCTGACCGTCAGCAGCTCGGTGCATCAACGCCAGAACACGACGCCCGTCCGACAGCGATGCGGCGAAGGCGCGCCGCGAACGTCGGCCCCGCGACAGGTCACGCGGGCCGCCCCGGCTCAATCGACCTGGATGTTCGCGCCGCGGATGACCTTCTCCCACTTGGCGATCTCGGTCTTGATGAAGGCGGTGAACTCGTCAGGCGTGCTGCCGATCGGGTCGGCACCCAGACTCGCGAACCGTTCGCGCACATCGGCGTTCTTCAGCAGGGCGGCCGTGTCGCGCCAGGCCTTGTCGACGATCGGCTTCGGCAGCCCGGCCGGCCCGAGCATCCCGAACCAGAGCGAGACGGCGTAGCCCGGCACGCCAGCTTCGGACACCGTCGGGATGTCGGGCATCGCGGCCGACCGCCGGGGGCTGCCGATCGCCAGCGCGCGCAGCTTGCCGCTCTTGATCTGCGCGCCGATCGAAATCAGGTTCTCGAAGATCATGCCGGCTTCGCCGCGCATCAGGCCGATCACCGACTCGGTACCCTTGTAGGGCACGTGCACGATATCGACCTTCGCCAGGCTCTTGAACAGTTCCATCGCCATGTGCGGCGAACTGCCGTTGCCGCCGGAGGCGTAGTTGAGGCTGCCCGGCTTCGCGCGGGCCAGCGCGAGCAGCTCCTTCACCGACTTCACAGGCAGGGACGGATGCACCGCGAGGAAGGTGTCGATCGACACCACCTGCGTGATCGGCGTGAAGTCGCGCAGCGGGTGGTAGTCGAGCTTCCGGTACAGGCTGAGGTTGGCGGCGTGGCTCAGGCCGACCATGAACAGCGTGTAGCCATCCGGCGGTGCCTTCGCCACGATCATCGCGCCGATGTTGCCACCGGCCCCTGGTCGGTTGTCGACCACGATCTGATGCCCCCAGTTCGCGGTAAGTCCCTGGCCAACGACGCGGGCAAGGCCGTCGGTCGCGCCGCCCGGCGGGAACGGGATCACCAGCCGCACGCTGCGCTGCGGGTAATCCTGGGCGCAGGCGCCAGCGCTGAGGATCGCGGCGAATGCAGCTGTCGAAAACAGGAAGGCGCGGGCAGGCAGTTTCATTCGAAGGCTCCGGTGTCGGTACATCCAGCCATGCATGAACCGTACCGGCCGGATCGAAGGTGGCTCAAGGCGTCACGCGTCGGCGGTGGCAAGCGCAGGCCAGCGCGCAGCCCACGGATGCGCTTCCTCGAACTGCCGTGCCAGCTGCAGCACGGTCAGGTCTTCGCCGAACGCCCCGACCAGCTGCATGCCGATCGGCAGGCCCGCCGGGGAAGGATCGACCGGGACGCTGATCGCCGGCAGGCCCGCGGCGTTCACGTAACCCGAGAAGAGCCCAGAGCCGCGCGCGGCTGCGGGGCGTCCGTCGATCTCCTTCGGCAACGGATACTCGACCGGCCATGGCATTGCAGTGGAGGTCGCAGTCAGCAGGATGTCGAACGTCTCGAACTCGGCGGTCGCGCGGACGCGCAGCGCCTGCAGCGAATCGAGCGCGTTCACATAGTCGGTCGCGGTCAGGCGCAGGCCCTTCGTCCCCCAGTCGAGGATCGCCTCGCCGACCTTCTCGCGCCAGTCGGCGTGCTTCTCGACCACGCGCGCGACGGCTGCGCCGCTGAGCACGCCACGGATCGCATCGACCTGGTCGATGTCGAACGGCACCGGCCCTTCGACCACCTCGTGGCCGAGCGCGGCGACCTGCTGCGCGGCCTGGGCGATCGCCGCGCGCACCTGCGGGTCGACCGGCTCACTGCCGATGCCGGATACGTACCGGATGCGCAGCCGGCGCAGCGACCGGGACTCCAGTGACTG
Source organism: Rhodocyclaceae bacterium (assembly GCA_020248265.1). Classification (NCBI taxonomy): domain Bacteria; kingdom Pseudomonadati; phylum Pseudomonadota; class Betaproteobacteria; order Rhodocyclales; family Rhodocyclaceae; species Rhodocyclaceae bacterium. The sequence goes on along the minus strand of JADCHX010000004.1, from coordinate 132,074 downwards.
CGGCAACGGCCGGTCACCGAAGGCGAGCGACGCACGATCGGCAGCCTCGGGGCACGCAACGGTGCGGAACACCTCGTACAGCTCCGCAACCGTGCGCGCCGCCGGGCCGATCACCTGGAAATCGTTGGCGAGCGCCGGGAAGCCATGCCGGCGCGGGATGCGTCCGGTCGACGGGCGCAGCCCCACGATGCCCGTGTAGCCCGCCGGGCGCCGGATCGAGCCGCCGGCATCGGTGCCGATGGCGATCGGCGCCAGCCCGGCGGCGATCGCCGCGACCGCGCCACCGCTGGAGCCGCCGGGCGTGAGCGCCGTATCCCACGGATTGCGTGTCTTGCCGAACAGCAGGTTATCGGTATGCGCGGCCAGCGCGAGTTCCGGCGTATTGGTCTTGCCGACGATCACCCCGCCCGCCGCGCGCAGGTTTGCGACGACGCGATCGTCGTCCGCCGGCATGAATCCGTCGAACAGCCGGCTGCCCCATGTCGCCGGCAGGCCTTTCGCGAACAGATTGTCCTTGATGGTCGCGGGAATGCCGTCGAGCACGCCCAGGCGGGTGCCGGACATCATCCGGTGCTCGGAGGCCTGCGCGGCGGCGCGCGCGCCGTCGATATCGAGGGCGACGATCGCGTTGAGCACCGGGTTGATACGCTCGATCCGGGCGAGGTACATCTCGAGCAGTTCGACCGGTGAAAGCGCCTTGCGCGCCATCAGCGCGGACAGCTCGATGACGGTCGATTGCCAGGGATGCTGCGACTGCCGGGACAGCGATGCCATGAATCCAGCCTCGACGAATGCGGTCGATCGACAGTACACGAATCGTCCCGCAGCGTGTTCCGGCAGCGGCTGCGGCGCCGCGTGCTAGATTGACACCTTACGAGAACAGACCTTCCGGAGGAGCATCGAATGCACAGATCCAGGTCGTTGCGCCTGGGCGTCGCCATCGGCCTGCTGGCCGGGGCGATGTCCGCACACGCGCAGAGTTTTCCCAACCGCTCGTTGCGTATCGTCGTGCACTTCCCGCCCGGAGGGCCGGTGGATTTCGTCGCCCGTGCACTCGGGCAGCGCCTGGGCGATGCCTGGAAGCAGCCGGTGGTGATCGAGAATCGGCCCGGCGCCGGCGGCGTGGTAGGCGTCGAGATGGTGCTGCGCTCGCCACCCGACGGGCACACGCTGCTGCTGGGCACATCGGGCTCGATGGCCGTGGCGCCAGCGGTAAGCAAGCTGCCCTATGACGTGTTCACCGACCTCGCACCGATCGCACTGCTGGTGATCAACCCGCAGATCCTGGTGGTGCACCCGTCGCTGCCGGTGCGAACGGTGAGCGAACTGGTCAAGCTCGCGAAGTCGAAGCCGGGGCAGATCAACTATGCATCGGTCGGCCCGGGAAGCCCGAACCACATGGGGATGGAACTGCTGAAGTCGATGACCGGCATGGACATGGTGCACATCCCCTACAAGGGCACCACGCCGGCCATGACCGATGTCATATCCGGCCAGGTCTCGCTGCTGTTCAACAGCATGCCGTCGGTGCTGCCGCACATCAAGTCGGGACGGCTGCGCGCCATCGCCGTCGGCAGTGCGAAGCGCTCCCCGGCCGCGCCGGACGTGCCCACCGTCTCCGAGACACCGGGGCTGCAGGCCTTCCAGTACACGACCTGGTACGGGCTGTACGGCCCAGCCGCAATGCCGAGGGACATCGTCAACCAGGTCAACGCCGAAACGGTGAGAGCGCTCAACCAGCCCGACATGTCCGAGCTGTTCGCGAGCCAGGGCGCAGAACCGGCACCGAGTTCACCCGAGGGGCTGGCGAAGTTCATGCGCGCGGAGTTCGAAGCGTGGCGCAAGGTGATCAAGGCAGCGAAGATCACGCTGCAGTAGCCGCGGGCGGCGGCGCTGCTGCGTCAGCCGTCCAGTTCCGCGAACACCTGCCGCGCCTTCTCGAACGCGGCGCGGCCGCTGGCTGCGCCGGCGAGCGCACCGGCGAGGATGAAGATCTCGCCGATGCGCTCGCGCGTCACGCCACCGCGCACCGCGCTGCGCACATGACGGTCGACCGCGCCCACCTGGCCGGCGGCCGATGCGATCGCCAGGCAGAGCTGGCTGCGCATTTGCCGGTCGAACAATGGCCGAGACCAGATGTTGCCGAAGCAGAAGTCGTGGGTGATCGACCAGAACAGGTTCATGAAGTCGCCGGCCTCGCGCTCGTTGCGATCGACGTTCTCGTCGCCGAAAAGCGTGCGCCGCATGCGGGCTCCGTCGGCCGTGCGCCCGGCGATGGTCGTCGACGGTGCCGGCGGGTTGACCACCGCTGCAAGCGAAGGCGGCAGCTCGCCGGCGGCTTCCATCGCATCGAAGGTCGCGCGCGCCGCAGTGAAGCTGGACAGCCCGGCGTATACCCCGGCATAGCAGTACACCTGCAGCAGGGCCTCGCCGACCTCGCTGCGCCCGAGGCCCTGCGCCACGCAACGTCGCACCTGCGCCGGCACCTTGTCGTCCTCGCAGCGTGCGGCGACCATGGCCAGTGCGAGCAGTGCGCGGGTACGGTCGTCGATGCCGGGGCGCTGCATCACCGCGTCTGCGTCGGCCTCGTCGTGAAGGTCGTGAAGGTCGCGAAGGTCGTCCAGCAGTTGCGTGAACGCGCGGCGGTCATCATCGTCCACGGAAGGCCTCCGGCCAGTGCTGGGATGCATGGATGGTATTCATCCCGGCGCACGGCGTCACGCGTGCGCGGCGCCCCGGCCGGTGCCCCGGTGCAGTAGCCTAGCGCCGGGCGCCGCGCCTGCCGCGCCACTGCCGGAGGATGTACATGGACTGCTGGGCTGGCCCGTCGTCGGACTATGAAACCACCCAGGCCGCGCTGCTGGCCGCAGGCCTCACCGACGGGCTGCCGGTGATTCCGCCGACGACCGCGCGCGTCGAGCGGATGATGGCGGCGGCCGGCGTGGATCCGGCAGGCACGCTCGGGGTCCTGCCGCCGACCTATGTCGACGTCACCTGGCAGCAGGTGGCGATCAACGCGGTGATGGCCGGATGCACGCCGACCTGCCTGAAGATCGTGGGGGCGGCGGTCGCGTCGATGTGCGCGGACGACTTCAACATGCTGGGCATCGCGACCACCACCGGCTCGGCCTGCCCGATGGTGATCGTCAACGGGCCCGCAGCACTCGCGGCCGGCATGAATGCGGGCGCCAACGCGCTCGGTCCGGGTAACCTGGCGAACGCGTCGATCGGCCGCGCGCTCGGCCTGGTGCTGCGCAACGTAGGCGGCGCGATGCCCGGCGAGGTCGACATGGCCACGCTCGGGCAGCCGGGCAAGTACAGCTTCTGCGTCGCGGAGAACGAGGCGGACAGCCCATGGACGCCCCTGCACGTCGATCGTGGCTTCGACCCGGCGCAGGGCGTGGTCACGGTCGTCGGCGCAGCGGGCAGCGTCGAGATCAACGACAGTTCCAGCCGCGATCCGGCCGACCTCGCGCAGACCTACGCCGGCTCGATGCCGGCCGCCGGCAATGTAAGCGCGGCCGGCACCGTCGGCGGCGGGCAGGCGGTGCTGCTGGTACCGCCCGAGCATGCAACGCTGTTCCAGCGCGGCGGATGCAGCAAGGCACAGGCCGCCGCGCTGATCCATGCGCGCGCACGGCTACCCATCGACTGGCTGGGTGAGCCGATGCGCCGCTCGCTGGCGGAACAGGGTGCGGCGCTCGCGCACGGCGGGCTGCCCGTCGGCGCGACGCCGCAGGACCTGCTGCTGGTGGTCTGCGGCGGCGTCGGCCGCAAGGCGGCCTACATCCCGAGCTGGAGCGGGCCGACCCGCGCAGTAAGTCGCGCGATCGGCTGAGGCTTCATCGCGCGTGCCTGCGCAGCTGCCCGCCAAGGCTGGCGATGTGCGCACGAGCATCGGTGGCCGGCGGAATCGGAGCACACCCTCGGGATGCATTGTAGGATCGTCGATCGTGATCCTATCGTCCGCAGCACAGGCCCCGATGAAACTCACCCTGATCGAGAATTTCCGTGCGCTGTTCTATGCACCCTTCTACGCCGCCGCCGAACTCGGTGCCTGGCGGGCCGAAGGCCTGGAGATCGGCATGATCACGCCGAAGACCTCTGCCGAGACGATCCAGATCCTCGCGACCGGCGGCGCAGAGGTGTCGTGGGGCGGTCCGATGCGGCTGATGATCGCGCTCGACAAAGACCCCGAATCCGATTCGGTGGCCTTCTGCGAAGTGGTCGGCCGCGATCCCTTCTTCGTGCTCGGCCGCACGCCGAATCCAGGCTTCACGATGCAGCACCTGGTCGGTCCGCGGGTCGCCACGGTGAGCGAAGTACCCACGCCCTGGATCTGCCTGCAGCGCGACCTCGTGCTGGCCGGCATCGACCCGAAGCAGGTGGCGCGTGCGCCGGAGCGCACGATGGCCGAGAACGTGGCCGCCCTGCGCGCAGGCGAGGTCGACGTGATCCAGGTGTTCCAGCCGTTCGCGCAGGCGGCCATCGACGAGGGCATCGGCCATGTCTGGTACCGCGCGTCCGACCGCGGGCTGGCCTGCTACACCACGCTCAACACGACGCGGGCGTTCATACGCAGCCATCCGGATACGGTGCTGGGCGTCACGCGAGCGATGTACCGCACCCAGAAGTGGATCGCGGCACACTCGGGGGCTGAACTGGCCGGGGTCGTGTCCGGCTACCTGCCCGAGGTGCCGCGCGACGTGCTCGCCACCTGCTTCGACGGCTACAAGGCGACCGGCGTCTGGAGCGCCGACCCCATCGTCCAGCGCACCGGGCTCGACTGGAAGCGCGACGCGATGCTGTCGTGCGGCGCGATCTCCAGGTCCGGTGCATATGAAGACTACGTCGACCTGCAGTTCGCCGAGCGTATCGTGCGCGAAGACCCGCCGTCGATCTGATCCAACCCGAAGGACAAGACGAGGACACCATGCTGAAGAAACCCGAACGGTTCGGCTATTCGCCGGTCTCGCGCAGGCCCGCTTTCACCTGGCCGGATGGCAAGCGCCTCGCGCTCTACGTTTCGGTCAACGTCGAGCACTTCCCGTGGGGACAGAACTCGGGCCCCGACCTCGACCGCCCGACGCTACCCTGGAGCCAGCGCAGCTGGCTGTGGCGCGAGTACGGCAACCGCGTCGGCGCCTGGCGCCTGATGAACCTGTTCGACGAGCTCGAGCTATCCGTCGGCGTGATCGCCAACACCGCGATCTACGACCATTGCCCGGAGGTGCTCGAGGCGCACGTGAAGCGCGGGGACGAACTCATCGCGCACGGCCGCAACCAGGTCGAGCGCCAGATCGAGATGACGCTCGAGCAGGAGCGAGAGATGGTGCAGGACGTGACGCGCACCTTCACCGAGCGCAACGGCGTCAAGCCGGTGGGCTGGATGTCGCCCTACCTCACGCCGAGCGAGCACACGACCGACCTGCTTGCCGAGAGCGGCTACCAGTACTGCATGGACTGGGGCATCTGCGACGAGCAGCCGTTCTGGGTGAAGTCGGCGACCGGCAGCATGCTGGCGATGCCCTACCCGATCGAACTCAACGACCAGCCGGCGGTGGTCTACCGGCGCAACACCGGCGCGGAGTATGCCGAGATGCTGGTCGACAACTTCGACGAGATGCTGCGCAGTTCGAAGGACACGCCGCTGGTCTACGCGATCTCGATCCACACCTTCGTCGTCGGGCAACCCTACCGGCTGGCCCGGCTGCGCCGCGCGCTGCAGCACATGCTTTCTCACGGCGACGATGTCTGGGTTGCGATGCCGAAGGACATCGCGGCCCACTACGCGGCACTGCCTGCAGAGCAGCAGCTGCACGCACGGTGAGCGCGACAGCCCGGCTCGCCAGCTTCATCGCGGACGCGCGCTGGAGCGACGTGCCGGCCTCGGTGCGCCACGATGCCAAGCGCTCGCTGCTCAACTGGCTGGGCTGTGCCATCGGCGGCTCCCGTGCACCGTCGGTGGACCTCGCGATCGAGTCCCTGGCCGTCTTCTCGGGACCGGCACAGGCCACGGTGATCAACCGTGACCGCCGGTTCGACGTGGCGACCACCGCGATCATCAACGGTGTCGCCTCCAGCGTGCTCGACTTCGACGACACCCACCTGCAGACGGTGATCCATCCGTCGGTACCCGTGGCCTCCGCCACGCTGGCGCTGGCCGAGCACCTGAAGGTGCCCGGCGAGGCTTTCATGCATGCGTTCGTCATCGGCATCGAAGCAGCCTGCAAGGTGGGCAACGCGATCTCGCCCGAGCACTACGCCTGCGGCTGGCACGTCACCTCGACCTGCGGCACGATCGGCGCTGCGGCCGCCTGCGCGCGGCTGCTCGGGCTCGACCAGACGCAGGCCGCGTACGCGATCAGCATGGCGGCCAGCCAGTCCGCCGGGCTTTCGGAGATGCTGGGCAGCCCGACCCGGATGTTCAACATGGGCCATGCAGCCCGCAACGGTTTCATGGCCGCCTGGTACGCCTCGAAAGGCATCACCAGCTCCGCCTGCGCGCTCGAGGCACCGCGCGGCTTCGGCAATGCCTTCACGACGCGCTGCGACTGGTCCGCGCTGACCGATACGCTCGGCCTGACCTGGGAGCTCGCGGCCAACGCATTCAAGCCCTATCCCTGCGGCATCGTCGTGCATCCGGTGATCGACGGCTGCCTGCTGCTGCGCGAGCGCCACGCCATCCGCGCGGGCGACATCGATCGCGTCGAGGTCACCGTGAACCCGGCTGTGCAGATCATCATGTCCCGACCGGATCCAGCCGACGGCATGCGCTCGAAAGTGTCGGCGGAGCATTGCATCGCGGTGGCGATGGTGCAGGGTGCCGCCGGCGTGCAGCAGTTCACCGACGCCGTGGTACGCGATCCCGAAGTGACAGCACTGCGTCGGCGCGCCAGGCTTCTGTGTTCCGATACGGTCGCAAAGGATGCCGCCGGCGTGTGCGTGGTGATGAAGGATGGCACGCGGCACGAGACCTTCATTGCGCATGCCAGAGGCAGCGTAGAAGTGCCGCTGACCGATCGCGAACTCGAGGACAAGTTCCGCAGCCTGTTTGCCTACGGACGCAGCGGCAGCGACGCCGCGCGCGTGATCGGGATCGTACGAGACCTGGAGACGCTCCGTGATGCGGGTGCACTCGCGCGGACGTGAGTGCGTCCTGCAGGGCGACGACCGCCTTCCAAAGCCGGGCTTTCAGTCGGCAACCCTCGCTTCGAGGGTCAGGCCCATCGGATCGAACGCCCGCACCGCTTCTTCGGCGAACGCCATGAAGACGGCGATGCGCCGCGGCACGCGGGGCATGCGGCGATAGAGCATCGACAGCGCGGGTGCACCCGGCCATTGCCATTGCTCCAGCACGCGCACGAGCCTCCCGCTGCTCAGCAATGCCGGCGAGAACATACCCATCCGGAACAGGCCAGCGCCGGCGATCGCAGCCTCGAGCAGGGCCTCCCTGTCGTCGGTGACCAGATGATGGCCCACCTGCACGGCTCCCTCGACTCCGTCGCGCTCGTAGGTCCACTGGTCCCACGGCGCGATCGTGCTGGAGCGTGGTGACTTGTGCACCAGCGTACGATGCGCGCGCAGTTGCTCGGGCGAGGCCGGGATACCATGGCGCGCGAGGTATCCTGGCGATGCGTAGACGCCGAACCTGAGCCGCGCGAGCGGGCGGACGACCAGCGAGCTGTCTGCAACCGGGCCGATACGAAAGTGCAGGTCGGCCCCACTCAGGTGCATGTCGACCACGGAGCCGCTGTTTCGCATCTCGATCCGGATATCGGGATACCGTCTGTTGAACTCCGGCAGCATCGGCATCAGCACATGCCGCGCGAAGCCGGGCGGCGCCCCCAGCTTGAGCGTGCCCGCGGCCCGGTCGCGTTGCGACGTGGATACCGACTCGATCCGGCTCAGCGTCGCGAGCGCTTCGCGCGCATGGCGCAGCACCTCCGCGCCTTCGGTGCTGACCTGCAGTTGCCGAGTCGTCCGATAAAACAGCACGACGCCCAGTTCGCGCTCGAGGGTCGTGATCGCATGACTGACCGCAGAGGGCGTGATCAGCAGCAGCCGCGCGGCCCGGGCAAAGCTGCCGGCATCCGCGACCCTGGTGAGTATCTCGAGCTTCCTGAGTCTGTCCACGACGAGCTGACTGCCGACGGTTTATTGGTGAATCCTATTCACTTGTGTTCTGTGCGGCAACCGCTCGACCGACGGCCTCGCCCTGCATAGAGTGTGCGCCACACCATCAGCTGGACGAGATATGGACTCGAAAGGCAGGACCACCTTCGCGCTCGCCGCCGTGTGCATCACCACCGCCATGCATGCCGCGGCGCAGCCCTTCCCCACGCAACCGATCCGGGTGCTCATCGGCCTTCCGGCCGGGACTTCACCCGACGTGGTCGCGCGCACGCTCGGTGCCGCGATGGGACCACTGCTGGGCCAGCCGGTCATCGTCGAGAACCGCCCGGGTGCCGGTGGCACGCTGGCGACCAGCGCCACGGCCACGGCAGCGCCCGACGGCCACGTGCTCAACGCCAGCGGCTGCTCGGGCGACTCGATCACGCATGCGTTCGTCAGCCAGGGTCGGCCGCCGCTGGCGCTGTTCAAGGACCTCACGCCCGTCGGCAGGATGATGCGTGACCACTGGCTGGTACTGGTAACGGGAAATTCGCCGGTCACCAGCCTCAAGGCACTCGCGGCGTTCGCCCGCAGCCAGCCGAACCCGGTTGCCTATCCATCTCAGGGCGAAGGCAGTTCGCCCCACCTTCAAGGCGCGCGGCTCGCACGGGCCCTCGGCTTCGAGGCGCTGCACGTGCCCTACAAGGACGGCGCGATGAACGACCTGATCGGAGGCCGCCTTGCCTATGCGGTACAGGGGTCCGCCGCTGCGGTACCGCTAATCGCGTCCGGAAGGCTGCGCGCGCTCGCCGTGCTGTCGTCGGAGCGCCTGCCGGCCTTGCCTGAAGTCCCGACCGCCGAGCAGGCCGGGCTGAAGGGCCATGTATTCAATGGCGGCATCTGCCTCTGGGCACCCGGCAGGACGCCAGGCTCGACGCAGGCTCGGCTCAACGCGGCGCTGGCAGACGCCTCGCGCGATCCGGCCGTACGCGCCCGGTTCGACACCCTCGGCGTCGAACCCATGACGTCCGACCTTGAAGAGACCGTGCGCTTCGTCACTGCATTTGCTGCAGCAAGCGACCAGTGGCGGACGGAGGTGTTCGGACCGGGCCGCTGACCGGTCGAGGCCAGGCCGGGATAGCAGACAATCGACCGCGGGGTTAACCTTCGCGGGTCGATCCGGTCAAAGGCCCTCCATGAAGATCAAGCGCATCGAACACGTCGGCATCGTCGTCGGCAACCTCGAGCAGAGCCGCGCGCTCTGGGAAGACTGCTTCGGCATCAAGCTCACCGGCACCGAGAAGATGCCGGATCGTCCGGTCGAGCTCGCGTTCTACCCGGTCGGCGATTCGATGGTCGAACTGATCGCTGGCACCACGCCCGACAGCAAGCAGGCGAAGATGGTCGCCGAAGGCAAGGGTGGCCTGAACCACATCTGCTTCGAGGTCGAGGACATCGACGAGGCGCTCGAAGAACTCAAGGCGAAAGGCATCCCGCTGCTCGACGCGGTACCGCGCATCGGCCACGGCGGCGCGCGCATTGCCTTCATCGACCCGTCGGCCACCGGCAACTGCCTGGTCGAACTCGCGCAGCTGTCTGCCGACGCGCACTGAGGCCGCGCCGATGACCGTCCCCGAGTACTTCACCGCCAGCGACGGCGTGCGCCTCGCCTACCGAGTCGACGATTTCACCGACGCCTGGAAGCCTGCACCGGTCCTGGTACTGATCCATCCGGGCATGGGCAGCGCCGAGCGGCTGCAGGCCTGGGTGCCGCACTTCGCGCGCGAGTACCGGGTGGTGCGGCCCGACCTGCGCGGCCACGGCCGGTCCGACGCCGGCCTCGACCAGCCGCTGACGCTGGAGCGGCTCGGGCTCGACCTGCTCGAACTGTTCGATCATCTCGGCATCGTCGAAGCGCATGTGATGGGCTCGTCCGCAGGCGGCATCATCGCGATGGACGCGGCGCTGCAGGCGCCGTCGCGCTTCGCCTCGCTGGCACTGTTTGCCGCGACGCCGGGTATCCACCCGTCGCGCCCGAAGAAGGGCAACTGGCTGGAGCGGGTCGGCAAGAACGGCGTACGTCATTTCCTCAACGAGACGGTGCACGACCGGATCGGCGAGGCGTCTCCTGAAATGATCCGCTGGTATCTCGATACGGCGGAGGGCGTGACGCCCGAGTTCCTCGGCCGCTTCGTGCCACTGCTGGCCAGCCATTACTTCCCCGAGAAGCTGGCTGCATTCGATTTCCCCGTGCTGATGTGCGTTCCGGAGCCCGACCCTTCGGTCGAGGACAGCGAGTACGCGCTGATGCGCACCTGCCTGCGCCACTGCACCTATGTGGGCATCCCCGGCGGCGGCCACGGCATGACCGCGCAGATTCCCGATGCCTGCTCGCGCGTGCTGCACGGCTTTCTGTCGGGCCTGGGTCGGCCGGCGGCGGCCGACGGCGCTGCGCCGCGCATTGCGCCCGCCGACCCGGCGCACAGCGCCGACCTCGCGCTCGTCTACGACCGCATCACCGCCACGCGCGGCTACGTCTCCGGCATCCTGGCCAGCATGAGCCACGCGCCGGACGGGCTCGGCTGCTTCGCAGCGCTGGGCGAGTACGTCCGCTACCACAGCTCGCTGTCGGGCCGGCCGCGCGAGTTCGCGATCCTGTCGATGGCGCGCGGCAACCAGTATGCGTGGACGCACCATGTACCGTCGGCACGCAAGGCCGGCATCACGCAGGCGGAGCTCGACGCGCTGAACGCGGGCGAGGTTCCTTCGACGACCGACGACATGGAGCGGGCCGCAATCGCCTATGCGCGCGCGTTCCGGCACCACGGCCAGGTCGGCGACGAAACCTTCGCCGCGGTGAAGCAGCGGCTGGGCGAACGCGGCATCACCGACCTCACGATCACCTGCGCCTACTTCCTCGGGCTCGGCTCGATCGTCAACGCGTTCCGGGTGCCGCTGGAGCCGGACTTCCCGCCACAGATGAAGCCGGTACACGACTGATGAAATCCCTGACTACCGCATCCCCTTCGCCGGCAGCGGCGATGCTTGCGATCTGCGGCGCGGCAGCGCCGTTGTTGCTGCCGCTGCCAGCGTCCGCGCAGGCCTTCCCGGCAAAGCCCATCCGCTTCGTCGCCGCCTTCCCGGCTGGCGGGCCGAGCGACATCGTCACCCGCGCGGTCGGCCGCCGGCTGTCCGAGATGCTCGGCCAGCCGGTGGTGATCGACAACCGAGCCGGCGCGGGTGGGCATATCGCCGCCGAGAACATCGCGCGCTCGGCACCCGACGGCTACAGCCTGCTGCTCGCCGGCAGCTTCGTGACCATCGGGCCCAGCCTTTACAAGAAGCTCGGCTACGACGTCACGCGCGACTTCACCGCGATCGGGCTGGTCGCGCAGAACCAGTACCTGCTGGTCTCGCACCCGTCGGTGCCGGCGAAGAACGTGAAGGAGCTGATCGCGCTCGCCCGCAGCCGCCCGGGTCAGATGACCTACGGCTCGTCCGGTGTCGGTGCACCGCCACACCTGGCCGGTGAGCTGTTCAAGACGATGGCGAAGATCGACGTGCTGCATGTGCCGTACAAGGGTGCTGCCCCGGTGCTGGCCGACCTGATGGGCGGCCAGATCGACTTCTACTTCGGCGGCATCTCCGGTGCGCTGCCCTATGCGCGCAACGGCAAGCTGCGTGGGCTCGCGGTGACCGGACGCACGCGCTCCAGCCAGCTGAAGGACGTCCCGACAGTGGCCGAATCGGGGCTGCCCGGCTACGACATCACGACCTGGTTCGGACTGGTGTCGTCGGCCGGCGTACCGAAGCCGATCGTCGACACACTGAACGACGCACTTCGCAAGATGGTGGCCGAACCCGATATGCGGAAGTTCCTCGATGCGCAGGGCCTCGATCCGATCAGCAGCACGCCGGAGGAGTTCGCATCGTTCATGCGCGCGGAGGTACCGAAGTTCGCGGCGATCGCCAAGGCGGCCGGCCTCCAGCCCGAGTGAAACTTCAGCGGTCGTCGTCCTGCTCGAGCCCGCCGCGCAGTGCCTCTAGCGGATCGGTACGATCCCGGCTGAGGTGCTTCACCGAGTCGCCGGCCACGACCTCGAACCACGGCCGTCCCTCATCGGCCAGCGCCTCGGTGCGGTAGAACACTTCCAGCCGTGACGAGACCTTGCCCGGATGGACATGCAGGGCGGCGCGCTGCGTGCCGTCCTCGGCGGTGGAGAGCTTCACCCAGCCGCCATGGCCATCGGCCTCGAGTTCGGGACACGCATCGAGCAAGGCCTTCAGCGCCCCGGCATCAGGCACGCGGTAGTGGTCGGTGACGAACACAAGGGGCTCGCCAGTCGACGCGTCCCGGAGTTCAGACGGTTCGGCCGGCATCAGTACATGGTCGAGCCAGATCGCCATGATGGCCCAGCCCTGCTCGTAAATGCGCTCTTCCGCTGGGATGTCCTCGTGCGCCAGGTGCTCGCGCACGCCGTCGATGGCGTGGCCCGCACCGAGTTCCGGGAACGGATAGAGGCACCCGGACAGCTCGTGCCGATCGCCGAGCTTCAGGATGCGGCAACCGAGCAGCAGGCCCGGATCGGCGGTATCCGAGAGCGCCACGTCGTTGACGAACACCGGCGGCTGGCCAGGCGCGAGCGCATCGACCAGCGTCACGCCTTCGCGTGCGGTGACATCGGTCACGTAGTAGAGGCCGAGCGGGGTGGTCCCGAGTTGCCGGAGGTACTCGCGCTGCGCAGGATTCAGTGGCGGCCCGCCATCGGCGAGCACCATGTCATTGAGCCGGTGCAGCTCCTTCCGGATCTCGATCGATCCGGCGGCCAGCATCCACTCGTTGATGTTGATGATGATCTGCTGCATCAACTGCGGGTCGACGTCCTCGGGATGCGGACCATCCTCGGGCCAGAGATCCTCGAACAGCAGGTCGGTGGTCTCGCGTTCGAGTGCCTTGCGGTGGCGGTTGCCGATCCACTCGAGCGCGCGCCGGCCGGCATCGACATGCGAACGATCGCCGGCCGCCTCCGGGCCGGGATCGCGGCCGTGGCAGAGCTTGAACTTGCGTCCGCTGCCACAGGGGCAGGGATCGTTGCGGCCGGTCTTGCTGCTCATGTGCGCGCCATCCTCGAAGCCCGCGAGGGTAGCAGGTTACACGCCGCCGCCCATGAGAGCGCTACCCGCGCGCGATCGTGCGCGCCACCACGCCCATGTCGCGCCACGCCGCCGGATGGCAGGTGAACAGCAGCACCTGGTGGCGCTGCGCCGCGTCGAACAGCACGCGCTTCATCCGGTCGAGCCGCTCACTATCGCTGTGTACCAGGGCATCGTCGAGGATCACCAGCGTCGGGCGGCCAGCCTCCTGCAGCAGGTCGGCATAGGCGAGCCGGGTCAGTACGCCCATCTGCTCGCGCGCACCGTGGCTGAGTTCAGAAACTGCGCCAGACTCGTCGCCCTGCGTCGCCGGACGGGTGAGCAGGCCGGGCAGCAGGTCGTCGCCGACCTCCAGCGCGGCCTTCGGAAACAGCAGGCGGATGTAGTGGTCGATGCGCGCCTGCAGCGGCGCGCGCAGCTGGCGCATGCGCTCGCGGCGGCTCGCCTCGAGCCGTTCGAGCAGCAGGTGCAGCGCCCTGGCACGCAGGTCGAGCTCGCGCTGGCGGCGCAGTGCGGCCTCGAGGCGCACGGCCAGCGCGGCGCGGGCTTCCTCGAAGCCCTGTGCGCCGGCCTCCTCCAGCATGCCGTTGAGCCGCGTGATGTCGCGATCGCGCTCCTGGTGCGCACGCTCGGCGAGCTCCGCGCTGCGCCGGAAGCGCTCCACCGACTGCCGCAGTATGTCGGGCTGCGTGCCCGCGACCGCGTCCGCCTTCGACGCGATCGACGCGAGCAGTGCCTGGCGCTCGGCCCGGACGGCCAGCAGTTGCCGGCCCGCATCCTGCTCCCGCGACTGCCGGTCGGCGGCGCCGAGACTGACCTGCAGCCGGGCGTGCTCCCGAATCGCCGCGGCATGCTGTTCATGCGCGACCAGGCGCGCCTGCGTCGCCTCGGCCAGCTGTGTACCGATCGTCGCGGCCTGGTCGCGCGCAGCCTGGTGCCGGGTATCGGCCTCGGCGAGCGAGGCTGTCGTACCCGGGTCGCCAGCCGCCCGTTCGTCCGCCGGAAGTGCCGCCATCTGCTGCTGCAACACCTCGATCCGGGCGAGCAGCCCGACCCGGTCGGCCTTCAGCGCATCGATGCCCTTCGGCGCCAGGCTCGCCAGCGTCCGCGACGCCTGGGCGCCGTCCTGCAGCGCCTGCCGGTGCCCGGACAGGCGGGCTTCGGCGTCCGCGACGGTCGCCACGCCACAGCGCTGCAGCAGCGCATCGCAGGCCGCGCGGGCATCGGCCTCGTCCCGCGCGAGTGCGCCCAGCGTGTCGCCGCCAGGTACAACCTCGAGATGTCCTCCAGGTATTTCGATAGATGTCGCCGAAGTGAGCAGACGCTCACCTTCGCCCTGCAGCGGTTCGCCGGCGAGTGTTACCTGTGCGCCGTCGACGAGCCGGAAGCGGATCCGGGTCGCCACGACCTGCTGCCGGATGCGCAAGGCCTCGAGTTCCGCGGCCAGGCCGCGCAGCCGGTCGACGTCCGCCGGCTCGATGGCGGTGGCCGCCGCCTGCTGGCGCAACTGTTCGATGCGCACCTGCTCAGCGACGGCGCGCTGCAGCAGCGTGTCCAGTTCCCGCACGCGCGTGTCGGCGTCGGCCGCACGCTCGGCCAGGTCGCGGCGCAGGTCATCGTGGCGCGCCTGCTCGAGCGCGGCTGCAGTCAGGCCGCAGGCGGCTTCGGCCTGGGCGTGTTCGCCGGCACGGCGCGCCTCGATCGCGGTGGCCGCCTCCAGGCGCTGCGCCGCCTCGGCCAGTCCGGCTTCGCGCTGCGCCAGTGCGCGCCGGTCCTCGTCGTAGCCGGCCAGTTGCAGCTCGGCCATCTGCAGCCGCTCCTCGACCGGCTGCAGCGACGCCCTGTCCGCGTCGAGCTGCCGCGCGAGGGCCTCGCTTGCGGCGAGCGCCTGCTCCGCCGCCTGCTGCTGCAAGCGCAGCGCATCCCAGGGCCGCGCCACCTGCTCCAGTGCGTGCTCCGCCTTGAGCGCCGCGAGCTGGTCTACCTGCCGGCGGTAGGCCTCGATCCGCGCATCCTGCTCGGCGAGCTGTGCCTGCAGCTCGTCGCACTCATCGAGCGCACGCTTCAGTTCGCCGCGCGGCTTGTCGTCCTTCGGAGTAAGCAGCAGGTCGCGCTCGGCGCGTACCTTCGCGATCAACGCGTCGCCCTGGGTGCTCGCGACTTCGCCGACCGACACGTCCAGTGCCTTGCGCAGGTGGTCGGCCGCGTTCTCGACCGAGGACTTGATGAGGTGTCCCTGCCCCTGCTCGATCCAGAGCAGCCCGGGGATACCCCAGTGCTCGGGACGGCTGGCACCCTTGCCGGCGAAGCTGAAACCGAGCAGCTCGGCGAGATACTGCTCCGCATCCTCGCCATCGAGCGTGCGGGCCCCGTACTTCAGCTCGCAACGCTTGCGCTGCAGAAATGACTTGCGCAGATGGAAGGCGGTGTCGCCCACCGTGAAGTCGAGCTCGATGGTCGGTGTCGCAGTGGCCTCGCCCCACGGCCGAAGGTCTTCGACCGTGGATGACCGATGCCGCTCGAAGAAGGCGGCGCGGATCGCCCGCACCAGCGTGCTCTTGCCCGCCTCGTTCTCGCCGACGAACAGGTTCAGCCCCGGCTCGATGCCATCGAGCTCGAACGGCGCGCGGAACTGGCGCAGCTGCTCGACCTTCAGCCGCTGCAGCCTCATGCCGGCGCCACCGCATCGCGGCCTTCGAGCAGGAAGGTGGCGAGGAGCCCGAGGGCATGGCCGGCGACGGCTGCCGCCTCGGGATCGGCGCCACCGGATTGCGCGTCGCGCAGCTCGGCGATCAGGTCGCCGAGGTAGCCGTCCGCATCCAGCGCGGCAATGTCCTCGGCGGTCGGCACCAGCCGCAGCGGCGCGAGATCAGATTGCAGATGGCGCATGGCGGCCTCGGCCAGCCCGATCGCCTCGCGCAGCCGGACCAGCCCCGGCAGGTCGACCTGTCCCGTCACCTGCAGCGAAAGGACGTCGGCCGCCTGTGCCGCGGCGAGCGTCCTGGCCAGCTGCTCCACGTCGCTCGCCACCGACAGGCTGGCCTCCAGCGTGCGCCAGCGGTAGCGGCCGGTCGCGATGCGCGTCACCACCGGCAGCGTCCCGGGCGCCTCTATCTCCACCCGCAGCACATGGCCGGGATCGTTGTCGCGGAAGCGGTCCGGCTCGGGCGTGCCGCTGTACCAGGTGCGCTCGTCCATCTGCCGGCAACCATGCCAGTCGCCGAGCGCCAGGTAGTCGAGCCGCGACCGGCGCGCCCGATCGGCGCCGATCGGATTCGGCGAATCGATGTCCTCGGCCAGCTGGCCCTGCACGCAGCCGTGCGCCAGGCCGATGCGCAGCAGGCCCGGCGGCGTCGTTGCGGTGTCGAACCACTCGGTGAGGTCGTTGTAGGTATGGCGCTGGGTCAGCGGTGCCGCGAGCGCCACGAAGCCGAGCGCCGCGAAGTCGAGCACGCCCGGTTCTAGGGCCAGGTGGACGTTGGGCGGTACCGCACCGATGCGCCGCGCGCAGGTCCAGACGCTCTCGGCGAGCGCGGCATCGTGGTTGCCGGGAATCATCAGCCAGGGACCCACGAAGCCGGCGAGCTGCGCGAACAGCCGGCGGATCGTGCGCTCGGAGACTGCCTGCGCATCGAACACGTCGCCGGCCACCAGCACGGCGTCGACCGCATGCTCGGTGGCCAGCCGGGCGATCGTCGCGACCGCCTCGAGCCGCGCCTCGGCCAGCGGCACGCCATCGTCCGGCGGGAACTGGCTGTACTGGCGGCCGATCTGCCAGTCGGCAGTGTGCAGGAAGCGTGGCATCGGGCTACTCCGGCGTGATGCCGACGGCCTTCACGAGCTTCGCGTACTTCGCGATCTCGGCGCGCAGGTACTGCGCGAACTCGGCGGGCCGCGCCGTGGTGAACGGCACGATGCCCAGCACGTGCAGCCGCTCCTTCACGTCCGGCAGCGACAGCGTACGGGCGATCTCGACGTTGAGCATGTCGACGATGGGCGCAGGCGTGCCGGCCGGTGCGATGAACGAGTACCAGTTGTCGATCGCGAAGCCGGGCACGCCGGATTCGCCGATCGTCGGCAGGTCGGGAAACAGGTCGGAGCGCACGGCCGAGGTGTTGGCGAGGGTGCGTACCTTGCCGCTCTTCATGTGGCTCGCCGCGGTGGACACGGTGGCGAAGATCAGCTGCAGGTTGCCACCGACCAGGTCGGTCATCGCCGGGCCGCCACCCTTGTATGGCACGTGCTGCATCCGCACCCCGGCCATCATCGAGAACAGTTCACCGGCAAGATGGTCGGCGCGGCCCGCGCCCGAGGAGCCGTAGTTGAGCTTGCCCGGGTTGGCGCGCGCAAATGCGATGAGGTCCTTCACCGACTGCACCGGCACCGACGGATGCACCACCAGCACGTTGAGCGCCGACACCGCGCGCAGGATCGGCGCGAAATCCTTCAGCGGATCGTAGGGCAGCTTCGCGTAGAGGCTCGGGTTCACCGCGAGCGGACCTACCCCGCCCTGCGAGATCGTATAGCCGTCCGGGTTGGACCGCGCGAGCATCTCCAGGCCGACGATGCCGCCCGCCCCGGAACGGTTGTCGACGATCACCTGCTGGCCGAAGCGCTCGGACAGCTTCGCCGCGACCAGCCGGGAGGTGATGTCCGCGCCGCCACCCGGTGCCACCGGCACGATCATGCGGATGGGCTTCGCCGGCCAGGCCTGGCCGAAAGCCGGGGACGCGAGGGCCGGTATCGCGAGCAGCGCGGTGCACATCAAGGAAGGGGGCAGAGGGTGGTACATCGGCGATGCATCCTTGGGGACGTTCACTGGGCGGCGGCCGGCATCAAGGGCGAGCAGCGTCCTTCTCGCCCAGGTCCCAGAACAGCCCGGTCATCAGCTGCAGTCCTTCGCGCAGGACCGGCGCGAGCACATGCTCGTCCGGCGCGTGCTGCGAGCAGCCGGCATAGGAGTGCGGCACCCACAACGTCGGCAGGCCCAGCACGTGCGCGAAGCAGTCGTTCGGCAGCGAGCCGCCGATGTTCGGCAGGATCGCCGGGCGCTCGCCGATGGTGCGCTCCATCGACTCGGCGGCCCACTGCACCCACGGATCCTTCGGATCCATGCGCGTAGCCTCCATGAAGCTCGAGCGCGCCGGGCTCACCCGGACCATCGGGAATCCCGCGGCATCGAGGTGGCTGCGCAGGATCGGCACGAAGGTCCTGGGATCGCAGCCGGCCACGAAGCGCACCTGGCAGGTGGCCGTCGCACGGCCGGGGATCGCGTTGACCGGGTTGTCCGGGTTGCCGGTTCGGCAGGCGAGGATCTCGAAGGTGTTCCAGGCGTAGAGCTTCTCCGCGGTGGTCAGGCCCGGCTCGCCCCAGCCTTCGTCGATCGTCGGCTCGCCTGGCTCGGGCCGCGGTGCGCAGTCGACCAGGACTTCGCGGATGCTGTCCGGGATACCGTCTGGCAGCAACCCCGGCACCAGCACCTTGCCATCGCGCGTCACGATGCTCGCCAGCGCATGCGCCAGCACGATGCCCGGGTTGGCCAGCAGCCCGCCCCAGTTGCCCGAGTGGTGCGCGCCCTCGCGCAGGTCGATCGCAAAGTCGATGTTCATCACACCCCGCGAACCGAGGTAGAGCGTCGGCCTGTGCGCCGACAGCCTGGGTCCGTCGGAGGCGATCAGCACGTCGGCGCGCAGCCGGTCGCGATGCCGGTCGCAGAACTCGCGCAGGCCGGGCGAGCCCATCTCCTCGCCGGTCTCGAGCATGAAGCGCGCATTGAAGCCGAGCCGGCCGCGCTCGGCGATCACCATCGCGAGCGCGGCCATGTTGATCGAGTGCTGCGCCTTGTTGTCCGCGGAACCGCGCCCGTACCAGCGCTCGCCCTCCTGCTTCAGCACCCAGGGGGACAGTCCGTCGCGCCATTGCCCCTCCAGGCCGCGGATCACGTCACCATGGCCGTAGCAGAGCATGGTCGGCAGCGATTCACCCTCGATGCGCTCGGCGAGCAGGATCGGCCCGGCACTTTCCACCGGGTTCGGCAGGATGTCGACACGGAAGCCCATCGCCTCGAAGGCACCGGTCATCTCGTCGCGCAGGTAGGCATCGAGGTGGGGACGGCTCTCTGGCACCTGGCTCTCGGTGCGGATTGCGACACGGCGCGCGAGGTCCTCGATGAAGCGGCCTTCATCGAAGTGGCGCGTGGCGCGCGAGACGGCGGATTCACGGGTCATGCTGGGGCTCCGGGATGCGTTCCATCGCTACGGTACAGCCTTTGCCGCAATCGCGTCAGCGCAGCTGGAGGTCGACCTTGCCACGCAGCGCGACGAACTGCGCGACCTGCGCGCGCAGGAAGGCGTCGAACGCCTGCGGCGTGCCCTTCACCAGTTCGGCGCCCTCCTCGGCGAGCGCCTCGCGCACCACGGGCTCGTCCGCGGCCGCGTTGATCGCCGCGTTGAGCCGTTCGATCGCAGCCCGGGGCGTACCGCGCGGTGCGACCATGCCGTACCAGGATGCGATCTCGTAGCCCGGCACGCCGGATTCCGCGAAGGTCGGCACGCCAGGCAATGCGGGTGAGCGCTTCGCAGTGCTCACCGCCAGCGCCCGCAGCCGGCCGTTGGCGATCTGCGGCTTCACCGACAGCGGGCCGAGCATCGCCATCTGGACCTCCCCGGACAACAGCGCCGCGATCGACGGGGCCGCGCCCTTGAAGTTCACGTTGACCATGTCGACCTTCGCCATCAGCTTGAGCATCTCGAGCCCGACGTGCGAGATGCTGCCGATGCCGCTGCTGGCATAGTTGAGCTTGCCCGGGTTCGCTCGCAGCCGGGCAAGCAGTTCCGGCAGCGTGGAGACGTTCAGCGTCGGGCTCACCACCAGGATGAACGGCAGCTTCGCGAACAGCGCGACCGGATCGAACGACTTCACCGGATCGTAGGGAAGGTTGCGCTCGAACGCGGCACTGATCGCATGCGAGCCGGACACCCAGAGCACCGTGTAACCGTCGGCCGGGGCCTGCGCGGCCAGTGCCGTACCCAGCACGCCGCCACCGCCGGGGCGGTTGTCGACCACCACCGGCTGGCGCAGCGACGCGGCCAGCGACTTCGCCAGCAGCCGCGCGGAGAAGTCGCCGCCGCCGCCGGGGGAGACCGGGGCGATCAGGCGGAGCGGGCGGTCGGGCCAGGTAGCGGGGCTCAAAGTCTGCGTCTGCGCCTGCGCCTGAAAGAAGGCGGCACAGGGCAGCGTCAGCAGTACGGCAAGGGATCTGGACAGGGACATCGCAGTTTGCTTCGACACGACAAACTCGGTCGCTGGAGTCTATGTCCTCGCGCCGGCAGGGTCCATCGGCGCCTCGATGCATCCTTTTGCAGCCAGCGCCACTGCACTGCGCAGCCACCGGTGTCCGGCGTCGCGATGGCTGCGTTCATGCCAGTACGCCGCGTACCGTACCCGCGGCAATGGCAATGGCACATCAAGCACCTGCACAGGATGCTGCTGCCTGAAGCGTGCCGCAAGCGCCTGGGGCAGCGTGGCGATCATGTCGGTGCCGACGACCATCAGCGGTATGGTCAACACATTCTGCACGAGGAACATCGGCCGCGAGCCGCCACCGGCCTTCTCGATCGCCCCGTCAATCACCTGGCCTGCCGTCGTTCGCCCGCCGCCGAGCAACCGGATATGTGGCAGCGCAAGGTACTGCGCCAGCGACAGCGCGCCGTGCACGGTCGGATGATCGCGATCGGCAATGCAGACGATGCGGTCCTGAAACAGCGGCGTCGAGCGTAGCGAGGGTGGCGGCTTCAGGATCCAGGCGATGCGCAGGTCGACCTCGCCCCGCTCGAGCCACATCGGACCCCGATCGCGGTCGGGGGTGCGCACCTCCACGCTGATGCCCGGTGCATTTTCACGCAGGTGCTTGAACAATAGTGGCAGCAGCAGGTGCTCTGCATACTCGGGTGCGGTCAGCACGAAACGTCGCTGCGAAAGCGCGGGATCGAACAGCCCCTGCGGCGAAACGAGGCGGTCGTAGTCTGCCAGCAGGCCATCGACGACGCCGATGATCTGGCTGGCGCGTTCCGTCGGCACCATACCCTTGCTCGATCGCAGGAGCAGCGGGTCGTCGAACATCACGCGCAGTCGTTGCAGCGCGTGGCTCATCGCCGGCTGGCTCAAGCCCAGTCGCTCGGCCGCACGCGAAACGCTGCGTTCCGTCATCAGGATGCGGAAGACGCGGAGCAGACGCAATTCGCTGCGATCCATCGCCTGCATGTTCATTCTTTCAAATGAATAGTGGGTATCGAGTGCAGTGCATGGCGGACCTGCCATGACGAAGTCTAGACTTCTCCTGCGTCCACTGCCTCGCGGCCAGCAGAGCCAACGACGAAGGCGGGGAGCACCCAAGGAGGCTTACGATGACCCGACGTCGATTGTTGTCCGGCGCGGGGCTGGTCCTTGCCTGCCTGCTGGCCCTCCCGGCCTGGGCTCAAGGATGGCCCGTACGACCCGTCCGCATCATCGTCCCTTTCGCACCTGGCGGAGGCGTGGACACCGTGGCGCGCCTGCTCGCACAGAAGCTCGGCGAGCAGACGGGTGTTCCATTCATCGTCGACAACCGCCCGGGAGGCGGTGGAGTCGCGGGCACCACCCTCGTCGCCAAGACCGCGGGCGACGGCTACACCCTGCTCGTCTCGGCGCCGGAGTTCTCGATCAACCCCGGAATGCGAGCGAAGCTGCCGTACGATCCCATCAAGGATTTCACCTTCGTGTCGCAGCTGACCGAAGGACAGTTCATGCTGGCGGCGCACCCGTCGGTGCCCGTGAAGACCGTCGGACAGTTGATTACGCTGGCGAAACAGCACCCGGGAAAGCTCAACTACGGGTCCTCCGGGACGGGCGGAATAAACCACCTGGCCGGCGCTTTGTTCCAGTCCATGGCGGGCATCCGCTGGACACACGTGCCGTTCAAGGGCGCAGGCCCGTCCACCGCTGCGCTGCTCGGCGGCGAGATCGAATTCGTGATCGCAAGTACCACGGGCTTGCTGGAGCCCGTCCGAGCCGGCCGATTGCGCGGCATTGCGCTGACTGGCTTGGGCCGGTTCAGTGAACTGCCCGATGTACCGACGATCGCCGAGTCGGGCGTACCCGGCTACAACGTGTCCGGCTGGTACGGACTGTACGGCCCCGCCGGCGTACCGGTCGAGATCGTGCAGCGGCTGCATGCGGAATCGCGCCGTGCATTGACCCAGACCGACACCGCCTCGCGCCTGGTGAGGACAGGCAATACGCCCGTCGTCAGCGCGCCCGAGGAATTCGCAGCGTTCATCCGCACCGAGATCGACAAATGGATCCGGGTGATCAAGGCCGAAGGCATCGCCCAGGCCGAGTGACAGGTCGTTAGAAGAATCCCGACGCACGAAAGGAGCTGGAAGATGAGGCTGGTTGCCATACCACCGTACCGGAACCCCGCGGTCGAATGGGGATGGGTGTTGCGTTACCTCATCGAGGACTATCGCAGCACCGGCGCATTGCAGGGTGTCGAGGTCGACGTGGACGAAGGCTACATGGTCGACAGCGCCTCCGAGACGCGCGACGAAGAAGTCCTGGCGGTCATCAATGTCGGCATCGTGAACCGCGTCAAGCATTACGGGCTCAGCGGCAAGTACGACGGCATCGTCCTTACGGGCGGGATCGATCCGGGTTTCATCGCGGCGCGCGTGGTGATGCAGGACAAGGTGGCCGTGACCGGAGCGATCCACGCGGCGCTGCATGTGGCCTCGCTGATCGGCGAACGAACGAGCGAGATCCACACCGTGCCGTCTTCCTCGCTGATCGTGCGCCACCTCGCCCGGAAGTACGGCTTCGGCGACAAGCTGGTCAGCGTGCGCATCCCTATGCACACGTCGACGGAGTCCTACCTGCTGCTCGCGAAGTACAAGGAGAACTGGGCTGGACGTCTGCAGGATCCCGGCCTGATGAAGATCATGGACGACCTCGCAGCCGAATGCATCGCGGCGGTCGACGAGAACCGCGCCGATTCGGTCATCCTGTCGTGCGAACACCTGCAGGCGATGGCCGACGGCATCCGCCAGCGGCTCGATGACAAGGGATACGGCGAAATCCCGATCATCCGCACGCTGCCCGCCGGCATCGAGATGGCGCTCGCGATGGCCAACATGAAACTGCTGCAGACCGCACGCGCCTATCCAGGCCACAACCTGAAGCTGGCGCCAAGGTTCTGCTGACCAAGTCCATGCCCCGCTGGGCTGGCTCACAGCCGCTGGTTCACCTGCCAGCCCAGTCCTCCACCTGCAGTCCCTGGATCCGGCGAAATTCGCCGACATTGCTGGTGACCAGCGTCGCCTCCTCCGCGAGAGAATGACTCGCGATCCACAGGTCGTTGCCACCGATGAGCCTCCCATCGGCCTTCAGGCGCGCGGCTTGTTCCTGATGAAATAGATCAGCGTGTCCGTATGCAGCATGTAATTCAAGGCGCATCACGCTCCTGGACCGGCACCTGTTCCTTGCGATCCGCAGACACGAGCGCGGTGAACTCTGCCGTCATGTCGTCATCGAACGCCCCGAGCGCATCCAGCAGCGCCTGGCCACGATCTTCCGCCAGCGGCTTCAGGACGAGGTCGCCTTCACCATTGCGACTGATCTCGACACGGGTCGCATCAAGGCGGAACTCCTGCGGAATCCGTACCGCCTGACCGTTCCCGTTGCGGAACACCCTGCTGACCACTGCACCCATGAATCGCTCCTTGGTGTGCACACCTATGCGTGCATGGTACGTACATCCGTCAGCTGCAGCCATCGCAAGTAGCGTGGCAAGCGACCCGATTTCAGGGCCATCTGCGGGCAAGGTAGTGATCGGTCACTCCATCGGCACATTCGCCTGCCGAGCCACCGCCGCCCAGCGCTCGATCTCGGCGCGGTTGTAGCGGCCGTATTCGTCCGGCGAGTTACCGACCGGCTCGGCACCCTGCCCGTCCAGTTGCTTGCGCACGGTCGGGTCGGAGAGCACCTTGCGCACCGATGCGTTGATGCGATCGATGATCGGCCGCGGCGTGCCGGCGGGCGCGAACATGCCGAAACCGCTGGATACGAAGAAGTCCTTGTAGCCGGCCTCGATCATGGTCGGCACGTCGGACGCGGCCGATGTCCGTTTCATGCCAGCCTGGGCCAGCATTCGCAACCGGCCCGCCCTGACGTGCTCGATCAACGCCGGCATGCTCGAGAAGATCATGTGTACATGGCCACCGACGACATCCGCGGTGGCCGGGCCGACCCCCTTGTAGGGGACCTGGACAAGGTTGAGCTTCTCGGCGGCAGCGAGCATCTCGACCGCCAGGTGGGAGGAGGTGCCGGCGCCCGGCGTCGCATACGTGAGCTCACCCGGGCGCTTGCGGGCGAACGCGATCAGCCCGCGCACGTCCTTCACCGGCACCGACGGGTGCACCGCGAGGGCGTTCGGCACGTCGGCCACGAGCGTCACCGGCGCGAAGTCCTTCACCGAGTCGTAGGGCAGGCTCTTGCGAACCGCCGGGTTGATCACGTGCGCGCTGGAAACCATCAGCAGCGTATAGCCGTCCGGTGGTGCCTTCGCACCGATCGCAGTGCCCAGGGTGCTGCCGGCGCCACCGCGGTTCTCGATGATCACCGGCTGGCCGAGGTCCTGGGCCATGCCCGGTGCGATCGCTCGCGCGATGATGTCGGTGTTGCCGCCGGGCGCGAACGGCACGACCATGCGGATCGGTTTCGCCGGATAGTCCTGGGCGATTGCAGGCAGGCATGCGGCGGCAAGTACGATGGCAGCGGCTGGCACCACGGCAGCCGTTGAACGGTGCGGTCCTGGCATGACGCTCCTCCTCGGTGTGGGCCGCCCGGTCTGTGCCGGGTCGGTCGGGCATTACTGTACTCCAGGCCGAGGCGCGTGGATCGGCCCGCCGATGCGCAGTTCGAGCAGCAGCATGTACCAGCGCGTCCCGGCACGCGCCATCGCGTCGTCGCTGTCCCAGCGGCCGACCTGCTGGAACCCGATGCGCTCGAACAGCAGCTGGAGGTACTCCGGTGCGTACGACTTGAACAGCCGCCCATCGGCGCCGCGTTCGCCTCCAGCCACGTCGCCGCGCGACAGCGGCAGCGACAGCAGCAGCCGGCCATGCGGGCGCAACAGGTTGCGCAGCGCGAATGCCGCGTCGAACAGGTCTGCCTCGGGCAGGTGCATCATCACCGCGCTGCACAGGATGCCGTCGAACTGCCCGCCGAACGGCTGGCCGAGGGCTGGCAAAGCAACGTCGGCAAGGCGGCCAGCCAGTTGCGGATGGGCGGCTCGTGCGGCCTCTGCCATCGCGTCCACCGGTTCGGTCCCCCAGGCGTCGTAGCCGAGCGCGAGCAGTTCGGCGAGGTCTCGACCGGAACCCGCGCCCACGTCCAGCACGCGCCCGCCTTCCGGGAACGCGAGCCTGAAATAGCGGGCGACCGGGCTCGCCACCGCCTCATAGCGGCCGGCGACGTCGCTGGCGTTCAGCCGGTAGTAGCGTGCGGTATCGGGATCCACCGGGCCGGGCGGGCCGCCGTCAGACCTTCGACCCCAGCACCCGTCGGCCGATCGCGCTGCGATGTACTTCCGAAGGCCCTTCGTAGATGCGCATCACGCGCACCTGCTGGTGCATCAGCTGCAGCGGCAGTTCCTTCGTCATGCCCATCGCGCCGAGTGTCTGCATCGCGTTGTCCAGCACCGTCTGCGCCATTTCGGTCGCACGCACCTTCAGGATGGATGCCTCGCTGCGCACGTCGATACCCGCACCGAGCTTCACCGCGAGGTCGTTGACCATCAGCCGGCAGGCGTGGATTTCCATCGCGGCATCGGCCGCGAACCACTGGATCGCCTGCCGGTCGGCCAGGCGTACGCCCCAGGTCACGCGCTGGCGGGCATGCTCGCCCATCATCTCCAGCGCGCGGCGTGCCATGCCGACGCAGCGCGCACCCATCTGCATGCGGCGCACGTTCAGCCGCAACTGCATCGGGGCGTATCCCCGGTCGAGTTCGCCGAGCAGGTTGCCTGCCGGGATGCGGCAATCGTCGAACACCAGCTCGTAGGTCCTGCGGCCACCGATCATCGGGATCTCGCGCTCGATGATGTAGCCCTTCGTGCCCTTCTCGACGATGAACGCCGAGATGCCGTCCTGGCGCCTGCCCTCGCCGGTGCGCGCCATCAGGATGATGAAGTCGGCGCGCGGGATGCCCGACACCCAGATCTTGCGGCCGTTGATCACCCACTGGTCGCCCTCGCGTACTGCACGCGTGATCATGCCCGCCGGATCGCCGCCGGCGCCCGGCTCGGAGATCGCGACCGCAGATCTCAGCTCGCCCTTCGCGTAGGGCGCGAGGTATTTCTCGCGCTGCATCGGCGAGGCGACCGCCAGCATCATGTGCAGGTTGGGGCTGTCGGGCGGGATCAGGAACGGCACGCAGGCACGGCCCATCTCTTCCTCCGCAGCTGCCAGCGACAGCAGCGGCAGGTTGGCGCCGCCGAACTCCTCCGGCACGTCGAGCCCCCACAGGCCGAGCTCGCGACAGCGCGCATGCAGCGTCTTTTCCTCGTCCTCGGTCAGCCGGTAGCCCTCGCCCTGCGCCTCCCGCTTCAGGACGGCCGGTTCGAGCGGGATCAGGTCGTGGTCGACGAACTTCGCGACCAGGTCCTGCAGCATGCGGGTTTCGTCGGACGAGGGAGAGGCGGGTGCGTGGTCCATGGGGCGATCGCGGTCGTGTGCGGATTTCGAGTATAGGCGAGCGCCCCGGCAGCGCGTCCGAGGCGATCCTCGCCCCGGCGTGTCAGGACCGTCCGGTCGCCTTGGCCATCAGCGCCAGGAACAGTTCGGCGATGCGGGGTTCCCTGCTGCGCCACTCGGCCGGGTTCCAGTCGTTCAGCAGGTTGTCGTCCGGATGCTTCTCGACCACGTCGTCGTGGAACACCGCGTTGGGCAGCAGGCTGGCGGCCTTGCGCGCGGTCACCGGCGTATGCACCTTGTCGTTGCCGGCGATCAGGCAGACCGGCATCTTCAGGTTGCGCAGCTGTTCCTCGGTCGCACCGACGATCGGCAGCGTGGCCGCGGCCAGGAAGTTGTCGCGCCAGAGGTCCATCACGCGGATGAACTCGGCCGGGTCCATCGCCATCAGGCGCTCACGGTTCGAGGCTCGTGCAGCAATGCACGCCTTGAAGTGCTCCGACTCGCAGACCGCAGCCATGCCGCCAGCCTTGGCCATCTCGGCAAACTGCTCATAGTACTGGCGCGCAAGCTTCTGCACCGCATGCTGGCCGCCGGTCAGGCGCCATAGCAGCAACCCGCTGACCGCTTCCGGGTGACGCAGGGCGAACAGGATCGCCAGCCGCGCACCGGCCGAGGAACCGCCGACGAACAGCGGCAGTGCGCCGAGCTGGCCAGCCAGCGCATGCAGGTCGTCGGCCCAGATCTCGTGCTCCGAACCGATGCCCTCGATGCCGACCTCGGAGGCTCCGCAGTTGCGGCGGTCGTGCAGCAGCAGCCGGTAGCCGTCCTTCGCCAGCTGTTTCGACAGCGGGATCAGTTCATGGTACGAGCGACGGCTGCCCGGGGTCAGCGCAATCCACGGACCTTCGCTGCCGATGACTTCGTAGTTGAGGATGACGCCGCGGACAAGGGCCTCGGGCATTCGTGTTTCTCCGGTTTGTGACTGGGATGCGATGCAGGGTGCGGCGTGTGCGGTCAGCCGTGCGCCTCGAGCGGCTTGCCGCCCACGGTGACTGGCTTCGCCGACACCAGCACGAAGGCGATCATGCACGGCTCGGTACCGCGGTTCACCCAGTTGTGGATCGTACCGCGCTGGATCAGCACGTCGCCGGCGTTCAGCGTCACCGTCTGCCCGTCGAGTTCCATGTCGATCGACCCGGACATCACCACCGCGTAGTCGACCGAGTCGGTGCGATGCCGGCGCGGCACGACGCCCGGCTCGTAGCGCACGATGCGGAACACGGTGCCGTTGTCGAGCGTGGTGTCCATCGGACGCAGGCTGCCGTCCTCGTCGTCGTCGTTGTCGACCGGGAAGGTGTCGGTCGACCAGACCACGGCAGCCTCGATGCCCTGTCGCCGCGACAGCACGTTCTTCGCGATCTCGTCGATGCAAACCACTGCCTTGCCCTGTGCATCATGGCCGGTGACGACCCGGCGTACCTTCATCTTCATGCGCTCCCCCCTCCCTGGTCATGGACACTGCGGGTCACTGCGGCTCGATCTTCGCCGCCTTCACCAGCTCGGCGTACTTCCGGATCTGGTCTGCCAGTTCCACCCTGAATTCGGCCGGTGTGTTGCCCACCGGATCGAGCATCATCTTCGCATAGCGCTCGCGCACGTCCGCGACGCCAAGCGCCTTCTGCACTTCCGAGTACAGCCGGTTCACGATCACGGCCGGCGTGCGCGCCGGCGCGAACAGCCCGTACCAGCCGCCGTCGAGCACTACGCCCTCGATGCCCGCTTCGGCCATCACCGGCACCTCCGGCAGCTCGGACCAGCGCTTCGGGCCGGCAAAGCCGATCGGACGCAACTTGCCCGAGCGGATGTGCGGCATCGACAGCGGCGGCGTCACGAACATCATCTGGATATGACCGCCGATCAGGTCGGCGATCGCAGGCCCTGCACCCTTGTACGGCGCATGCGTGACGCTGATGCCGGCGCGCGTGGTGAACATCTCGGTCGCCAGGTGCAGCGCGTTGCCGAAGCCGGGCGTGCCGTAGGTGAGCTGCCTGCCGGGGGTCTTCGCCAGCGCCACCAGTTCCTTCACCGTCTTCACCGGCAACGCCGGGTTAACCACCAGGATGTAGCCCGGGCCTGTGACCACGGCGGTCACTGGCTCCAGGTCCTTCTGCACGTCGAACGGCATCTTGCGATACAGGCTGGGATTGATCGCGATGGATGTCGAGACCATCAGCAGGGTGTAGCCATCGGGGTCTGCCCTGGCCACCGCCTCGGTACCCGGCAGGCCGTTGGCGCCCGGACGGTTCTCGACCAGCACCGGCTGTCCCATCTGCACCTGCAGTTGCTGGGCGAGGATGCGCGCCGCCGCGTCCGGTGCACCAGCGGCAAAGGGGACGATCATGCGGATCGGTTTCGACGGATACGACTGTGCCGATGCTGGCGCGGACCCGTACAGCCCGAAGCATGCACAGGCGAGCAAGACGACAGGCTTCATCATTCGAGCGGTCTCCTCCTCGACGTTCCGATCCCCGCCGCTTCAGAGTACGGTCGGGGTCGAACCACAGGGCGGGAGCGATCCTGCCGCCCGAACGAAGACTAGCACGCGCGATGCCGCCGGTCGGCAGGCACGAAACGTCGCCTCAGCGCGCGCGGGCCACGGTCAGGCGCATCAGTTGCCCGACGTCGGGGCACTTTTCGATCGCCGCCACGGTATCGGCGATCCTGGCCGCACGGACGCGCCCGACGACCGGCACCGAAAGGCTTTCGAACTTCGCACGCAGTTCGTCATCGGACATCGGGTTCTGGACCGAACCCTTCGGAAAGTCGACCTGCGATACGTAAGCCTCGCCGGACGCCATCGTCATCGTCGTATGGCAGGACACACCGCGCGGCAGCTTCGGATCGGTTTCGATGCGCGTCAGCCCCATCAGGCGGCGCACCGCCGCGTTGGCCAGTTTGCGATCGGTGTACTGATCCAGCAGCGCGTTGCCTTCCAGCAGTGCGATCGCGATGGAGTACGGCAAGCTGACCTGCGCCTCGTGGTACGTACGCGGCGCGGGGTTGCGGTGGTACTCGGACCAGTCCGGATGCCGCCGGACCACGATGCTGCGGATCTTCGCCAGCGCCGGTGCATGCGCACGCCGGATCTCGAGCGCGCAATCGATCGCGTTGTGGATCGGCCGCGCACAGGAATACGGCTTGAATTCGATCTCCAGCGCGTAGGGGCGACCGAGGCCACTGACCAGGGTCGCGGCCTCGTCCCGGCCCGCGAACGCATGCAGGAAACCCCGTTCGCCTTCGAAGATGGTGTCGGCGCCGGTGAAGCCGAGCTTCGCCATCGACGCGGCGACCACGCCATTGCGTGCGGCCGGGCCTGGATTGAACCGTTTCTGCATCGACGGGCCGTACATCTCCATCAGCCCTGACGCCTGTGCACCCGCGAGGCCGAAGGCGGAAGTCAACTGGTCGGCGGTGAGCTTCATCAGTTTGCCGGCAGCGACGGTCGCGCCGAACACGCCGCAGGTGGGCGTGGTGTGGAACGCGCGGTTGCGCAGATCGTTGTTGGCGGCGGTGGACACCCGCTCCATCACCTCGCAACCGGCCGCCAGCGCGGCGATCAGCGCCTTGCCGTTCGCGCCGACCGACTCGGCTACCGCGAGCGCGGGCGAGAACACCGGCGGACTGAAGTGGAACAGTGCCAGCACGTCGATATCGTCGAGCTCGATGCTGTGGCAGGAGATCGCGTTGGCGAAGCTCGCCGCGGCCACCGGCACCCGGGTGCGCCCGCCGATCAGCGTCGCCTCTGGCCCCTTGCCCTGCAGCCCGGCGTAGGTACGCGCGATCACGCCGCTCTCCGTCTGGCTGCCTGCGATCGCGACACCCAGGTAATCGAGAAGCAGGCGCTTCATCGCCTGCCGTCCGGCCTCGGGTACGTCGTTCCAGGAAAGCCTGCCGTGATGCTCGGCAAGCTGGCGGGCAAGGGTGCGCTGCACGGGTTTCTTCTTCTGCATGGGATCTATCGTCCGGTTCAGTGGGTGGGTGCGGCAAGCAGTGCGATCAGTTCGTCGGTCGAATCGAGCCGTTCCAGCCTGCGCACGAGTTCGAGGATGCGCTCCATGCGTGCCTCGGGGATGCACGAGCGGACGACATGCCGGTACTTGTATTCGATGTCCTCGGGTTTGAGCGGGGCTTCGGGACTGCCACGGCGATGCAGGATCATCTTCTCGATCACCCTGCCGTCGCGCGTCGTCACCCTGATGCGCGCCGCGTGCCGGAACGGAGCGCCCATCGCCTCGATCTCCGGATCGACGGTGGCCGACACCCGGGAGATGAAGTCGAGCAGCCTGGGATCCTCGAGCCGATCCTCGCGGTACTGCTCGGTGAACGCCATGCCATCGACCGCGATCACGGCCAGTCCGTAGTACAGGTTCATCTGTGCGGCCGTCACGCCCTGCGCCTTGTACTCCCAGGCACAGTGCACGTGCGTCATCGGGCTCAGTCCTGCGTCCACGTGCAGTACGTCGTCCGCATGCAGCGATTGCTCCTTCAGGATGTCGGCCAGGCCGTCCAGCGCCGTGTGGATGCTCGTGACGCTGGCATGCGGCTTGTATCCGACCGCCAGGGTCTCCCACTTCGAGCCCAGGCCGTCGGTCAGCCGCGCTGGCGCGGGCTTGTCCGAATACGAGCTCAGGTAGCCGCCATAACCCGCCTCAAGGACGTCCGTGATCCCGGTGAAGTCGTCGGCAGCGAGCGTGGCTGCATAGATGCCGCTCTGCGCAGCGCGGCCACTGTGGAAGCGCTTGACCATCGCCCCTTCCTGGGCGGCCATCAGCCCTCCGGCCTGGGAGCCGACGATGCCCAGCGCATGCTGGAACCGATGTGCATCCAGGTTCATCGCACGCGCCGCCGTTGCGGCCGCGACGAACGCGCCGGAGGTGCCCTGCGGATGGAACCCGCGGAAGAACAGGCTCATCGTCGCTGCACTGCCCACCCGATGCCCGACCTCGTAGCCTGCCACCATCGCGGTGATCACCGACCGTCCCGAGCCACCACCCTGCTTCTCCGCGAACGACAGGGCGATCGGCGTGGCGATGGAACCCGCATGCACGATCGATTCCTTGTGGATATCGTCGAGTTCGAAGGCATGACCCGACGTTCCGTTGACCAGCGCCGCCAGCGACAGCGAGGTGCGCTCGCCGGTTCCATACACCGACGCGACTGGCGTGCCACCCTCGGCACGCGCGAGCGCCAACACCTTGCGCGTCCATGGCAGCGTGGATCCGAACAGAAAACATCCGATGCTGTCGAGCACGCTCGACTTGATGCGCTCGACCGCCTCGCCAGGGATCGATTCATAGGTCAGCCCGGCGGCGAACGCAGCGAGGTCGCGCGTGGCACCCGGCAGCAGGGAAGCTTCATTCGACATGGCAGTCCTCCATCATTGTCCGCACATCAGCCGGGTGAGGCGGTTCACATCGGCGATCGATTCCACCGTCCAGAGTGCCTCGAGCGCGCGGTCGCAGCCCTCGCCACCCAGCCGGTCACCGGCCAGCTGCCTGAACTTGCGCACGAGCTCGTCATCGGACATCGGCGCCTTCCAGTGGCCCTTCGGATAGCGTATCTCGACCGACAGGGCTTCGCCCCCGTCCATGTGCAGCGTCACTCGGCCGGGTGCACCTTCCGGGTACTGGCTGGAGAGTACGGGATCTTCGGCGACCTTGACCTTGCGCATCAGCGCGCAGATGACCGGATCGGCAAGCCGGCGTTCGTCGAACGACGAGGCATCGAGTTGCCCGTCGAGCAGGGCGACGGCCACGCAGTAGGGCAGGCTGTGGTCGGCCGTCTCGCGGGTCGTGGGTGCCCAGCGCGAGGCATCCGCGCCCATCATGAAGACAGCCGTACCGTAGGCGTCGACCTCGATCGATACGATCCGCGCGAGATCGACCCGGGACCTGAGTTCGATCGCAGCCAGCACCGCCGACTGTCCGTGGTAGCAGACCGGCAGGCTCTTGGTATGGGTCTGGCCGATCATCGGCGCGTCCGGCAGCGTCCAGTCGAAGCCGCCGAGGACTTCGCGCAGCCCGCCCGAGCCGTCGAATGCCGCAGCCGGTCCGGTAAAGCCCTCCCGCGCAAGCAGCGCCGCGAAAACCGCATTGCGCGACGCGTTCGCGCCGGCGCACCCCTTCCAGCTGGAGAGGTCTCCCCTGCGCGACTGCGCGAGCGCCATGTTCGGGACGAGCGCGAGCGCAATCGCATGCCCTGTCTGGTCCGGCGTGAGATCGAGCAGGCGAGCGCAGCCTGCGACGGTGCCGAGGATGCTGTAGACCGGCTGGTCCCAGCCCTTCGCGTTCAGGTCTACTGTCCGGCAGAAGCTGCAGTAGAGGTCATAAGCCAGCGATATCGCCGCCACCAGTGACTTGCCGTCGGCCTTCACGATCTCGGCCACCGCGACCAGACCGGATGTCATGTCGCTCGGATGGCCGCGGCTCAGTCCAAGGTAGGTATCGCTCACATCCAGCGCACGCGTCATCACGCCATTTGCGAACGCCGCAAGTTCCGGCGTCGTCACACGATCGCTGCCCCAGATACGCGCCACGTCATCGCCACGGTAGCGGCTCGCGAACGACCGCGCCATGCCGCTTACCGGCTCGTCCCAGGCACCCAGCGCGCTGGCGAAGGTATCGACCAGCCGGCGCCTCACCTCATGGACCACGACCGGCGACAGCGATCCATACCGTGCGCGGTCGGCGTACGCGATCAACTGCTCGATGGTCGCGTCCCACCCTGCTCGACCCTGGCTGCCTGCCATCAGTACTCCGGCGTGATCTTCGCGGTGGAAATGACCGTGCCCCAGCGCACGATGTCCGCACGGATCGCGGCCGCGAACTCGGACGGGGTGCTGCCGACAAGTACCGTCCCGCTGGGTTCGAACCGTGCCTTGACTTCAGGCCGCGCGAGCGCTGCACGAGTGGCGGCATTCAGGCGTTCGATGATGGCGGCAGGCGTCCTCGCAGGCGCGAGGAAGCCGTACCAGAGGTCGGACTCGAACTTCTCCAGTCCCGCAGTCTCGGACACGGCAGGCAGGTTCGGTACTGCAGGGTTGCGCCGGGAGGTGCTGACAGCGATCGCGCGCAGCTTGCCCTGTTCCACGAACGGCATGGCGGCGAGGATGGCGACGAACATGAACTGCACCTGCCCTCCGGTCAGCGCACCCAGCGCGGGATTGCTTCCCTTGTACGGAATGTGCGTGATGTCGATGCCGGCGAAGGTCTTGAGCATCTCGCCGGCAAGGTGGGCGCCACCACCTGAACCGGAGGACGCGTAGTTGAGCGTCCCGGGCTTCGCACGCGCGAGCGTGATCAGCTCGGCGACGTTCTTCGCCGGCACCGCGGGATGCAGCACCAGCGCGAACGGCTGCGACGCGACCAGGCTGATCGGCGCGAAGTCCTTCACCGGATCATAGGTCACCACCTTCTTGAACAGCTGCGGGTTGATCGCGATCGTCGCATTGGTCGTCATCAACAGCGTATGGCCGTCCGCCGGGGCTCGGGCGACGATCTCGGTGCCGATGTTGCCGTTGCCGCCGGTCCGGTTGTCGACGATGAAGCTTTCCTTCAACTCACGCGTGAGTTCCGCGGCCAGGGTTCGCGCCATCAGGTCCCCGCCGCCGCCTGCAGCGAACGGATACACGATGCGAACCGGCTTGGACGGATAGGCCGCGTCCTGTGCAGCCGCCTGATGCCCAAGCAGGACGAGCGATGCGGCGCACAGCGTGACCGCCAGCGTCCGGCGTTCGGCCTGGGGCGCCGGCTGCTTGCCGCTTCCGATCTGCTTCATGATTCCTCCTCCTTTGTTGCGTCAACCTCTGGACGATCTTGCAGGGTTCTTCGCAGCCGTGCGGGCGCTCTTCCCGCCGAAGGCCTGCATCGTCACCTCGGGCGTGAGCTCCGGTGCGAGCAGGTTGATGAAATGGGTGATGTACTTCCGAAGGAAGGTGTTCCGGCGGAACGAGACATAGGTCGAGCTCGACTCGAAGAGGTGGCTGACGTCGCGCGCACGCACGTTGCCGTCATGCTGGGGATCGACCGCCACGGTCGCGAGGATGGCGATGCCCATCCCCATCTCGACATAGGTCTTGCAGACATCGGCATCCACCGCGCCGAAGGTGACGTTCGGCTCGATGCCCTCGCGGCGGAAGGCCTCCATCACCTTCCACCGACCGCTGCGCGCGCGGTCGTGCGCGATGATCGGGTAGCGTGCGATGGCCTCGAGCGTCAGCGGCCGGCAGCGCAGGATCGGATGGCCGCGCCTGGCGACCAGGCTGCGGGCGATCGGAAAGCACGGCAGCATGACCAGCCCGGGGAACGGCCGCATCGCCTCGGTGCCGATTGCAATGTGCGCCTCGCCTGCCTCGACTGCCTCGCAGATCTGGGTCGGGTTGCCTTGCTGCAGGCCCAGGCGCACGTCGGGATAGCGTTCGATGAAGCGTCCGATCACCTTCGGCAGGACGTAGCGCGCATAGGTGTGGGTGGTCGCGATGGTGAGCACGCCGGACTCGACGTCCGTGAAGGCATCGCGCAGCGTCGCCAGGCTCTCGACGTCGTTGAGGATGCGCTGGGCGATCTGCAGCACGTGTTCGCCCGGTTCGGTCAGCCCCACCACCCGGTTGCGGTTGCGCTGGAAGATCGGGAACCCGATCTCGGCTTCGAGCCCCTGGATCTGCTTGCTGATGCCCGGCTGCGAGGTGTGCAGCGCCTCGGCAGCGGCCGAGATGTGGTTGCCGCACCGATGGACTTCGACCACGCACCTGATCTGGGACAGCTTCATCGTCGCACCGCCGTGGTTCGCCCGGTTCTCCCCTCGCCTGCCGTCAGCGTGCAGGCAAGTCCATCCTGCGGGTCACGGGATTGACGTAGCCACCCCAGAGCACCATCGCCCGGTTGCGATTCGGATCGCCGCAGACGACGATGTTGATGACCTCCGGCCCCGGCAGCACCCGCACGGGATCGTCGGGGCCGACGAGGTACTCCGGCGGATAGAGTCCCCGGTCGACCGCGTCGCGGATCGTGAACGCTTCGGAATGCCCGTACTTGAGCAGGAACTCGAGTTCGCGGAACGGCACCCGTGCGTGTTCATACAGATATTCCCGGATCGTCTGCTTCGAATAGCCGGCCTCGGCAAGCGACCGGGCGATCGGCGGTGCAATCATGATCATGATCATGTCGCGGAAGCCGTGCGGCCCACGCTCGGCAAGGCGCGCCAGGCAGGGCTTCTTGGTGAGCTCGATCGCGAGAAACTCCAGGGCGCTCTGCGCAGCGCTCTTGTCCGCCGTACCGTAGATGGCGGGCGGCCAGCCCCAGGTGACCGTGGCGCAGGCGGTCACGGTGCTGTCCCCGGGCTGGAACCCGTGTTCGACGTGGTAAGGCTCCCATGGCGACTCCGCCTCGTTCTCGGCGATCGTGAAATTCATCGGGTAGCCGAAGGTACCCATGTAGTTGCGGCCCAACTGGTACCCGGAGAGATTGCGGATGATCAGCCCGAGCGCACGGCCGATCGCCGGGTTCGATCCCTTCGAGATCATCTGGCCGCCGTTCTCCAGCCCCAGCGACTGCACGGCGGGCCCGTTCACCAGGAGGTAGGGCAGCACCCCCCAGGTGCTGCCGATGTTGCTGAGGTTGTACGTGTTGTCCGCCAGCGCCTCGACCGCCGCGATGAGCAGCGGCATCGCATCCGGCCGGCATCCGGCCATCACGCCATTGGCGGCGATGTTCCAGGGAGTCGCCTGCAGGTTCGCCTGCGGCAGCACGGCGATCGGCTCGTGCGGCGCACGATCGGTATGCGCCAGGAACGCGTTGACGCGGTCGAGGGTAGGCGGGACGATCGGCAGTTCATCGGTCCACAGGCGGCTGCGGAAGTGCGCGTTGACCTCGTCGAAGTCGCCCTCGAACACGATGGCGTCGCCGCGCGGGCCGGCCACGGCGCTCGCGCCGGCGACGGAGGCCGCCGGCTCGGTGAGCAGCTTGACGATCCGGCCGAACAGCACGTCCTCGACGTTGCGAACGACCCTCTCGTCCTCATGCACGCCGACAGCGCCCGGGTACTCCCCGATCCGCAGGTCGGCGAGCCCTTCCGCCTTCGCTACCGCACGCGCGATCGCGGTGAATCCGGTGGTGGTGATGACGACACTCGGGATGCCGAGCTTTTCCGCTTCGATGGCCGGCCTCACCGAGGCCGGTGTGCAGGTCCCTCAACCACCGTTGCCGGTGATCAGGGCGTCCGCCCCCCGTTCCTTCGCCAGCGCGGCGACCTGCTTCGCAACCTGCTTCTGCGTGGCCGGGTCGCCACCGACGTAGACGATCGGCAGCTCGTCGTAGGGGATCACCTTGACGCCGGGATACCTGTCCGTGAACAGGCGGCGATAGGTGCGGAACATCAGCTCGCCCTTGAAGTGGTTGTTGTACACCTCGCAGATGACCTTGCCCTCGAGCGTATCGAGGTGGGGGCTGATCCTGCCCGTCGAGGAAGGCGGCACACCTTGCGGGCTGATGACGGCGAATCGTTCGCTCATGACGCTTCCTCCTGGCTTGTCCTGCCCGGATCGGATCCGGGACGCATGGGCCACATTAGACTGCGGACTCGCACCCCCTGCCAGACTTTCGCGCTATGCCTGCATTCCTGGATGGAATACTGGACGGGCGGAGATCAATCCGACTTCAGGCCCGTCTGCGTAGCGATGCGGCTCCACTTGACCACCTCCGCGGCTACCAGCGCCCCCCACCGCTCGGGCGTGTTCGGTCCGTTCACCGGGTCGAATCCGGCGTCGATCATCTGCTTGCGCATCGCCGGATCCTGCAGGATCGCCACCACGTCGCGGTTGATCCGTTCGATGATCGCGCGCGGCGTCGGGCGAGGCGCGTACAGGCCGCTCCACTGCAGCGTCTGGAAGCCCGGGATGCCCGCCTCGGCGATCGTCGGGAAGTCGGGCATCGACGGCGAGCGCTGGCTGTCACCGATACCCAGAAGGCGAAGCTTTCCGGCCCGCACATGGGGCAGCGGCGCAGCCGCGCCACTCATCGCAATGTCGACCTGCCCGCCCAGCAGATCGGTCAGCATCGGGGCGGACCCGCGATAGGGAACGTAGATGATGTTCGTACCCGTCATCGTCTTCAGCAGTTCCATCGGCAGCGTGTTCGCGTTCGAGCTGGAGCCGTAGGTGAGCTTGCCCGGGTTCGCCTTCGCATGCTCGATCAGTTCGAGCAGGTTGCGGATCGGCAGGCGCATGCTGGCCACCAGCAGCACCTGCTGGTTCGCCGTCTGGACGATCGGCGCGAGGTCGCGCGCCGAGTCGTACGGCAGTTTCTTCTTGAACGCCACGTTGTAGGCCTGACTCGTGCCGTCGATCAGCAGCGTGTAGCCGTCGCCGGCGGCTTTCGCGACGATGTCCGTGCCGATGCTGCCATCGGCGCCCGGACGATTGTCGATCAGTATCGGCACACCCAGCGTTTCCGACAGGCGCCGCGCAACCATGCGGCCGAGCAGGTCGGTGCCACCGCCCGGCGGATACGGCACGACGAGCCTGATCGGCTTGGCGGGCCATGCCTGCGCCGAGGCCGGCAGCGGTGCCAGGATGGACACGCCCAACGCCCCGAGCGCGAGCAGCGCAGCGGCGCATTTCGGGCCGAGGAGCCCGCGGATGAATCGGACGGCTACCCCGTCCTCGATAGCCATGATCATTGCCCACCTTTCAGTCCGGCATCGCGGATGAGCTTGCCCCACTTGTCGTGCTCCAGGCGTACCTTCGCAGCGAAATCAGCCGGGTTCATCACCATCGGATCGACGTTCTGCGTGGCATAGAACTCACGCACGTCGGGCATCGCCAGGACCTTCGAGACCAGCATGTTCAGCCGATCGGCCAGCTCGCGCGGCAGCGTACCCGGGCCGAAGATGCCGTGGAAGCCTGTGTATTCGTAATCGGCAATGCCAGCCTGGGCAATGGTCGGCAGTTCCGGCATCACGCTGGCTCGCTCCCGGCCAGTCGTCGCCAGCGCGCGCAGCTTGCCGGTCTTCACGTGCGGCTGCATCACGATCGCCGAAAAGATCATCATCTCGACGCGGCCCGCCAGCAGGTCGGACAGCATCGCGCTCGAATTCGCATACGGCACATGGATGGCCTGGATGCCGGCGCGAACCTTGAACAGTTCGGTCGCGAGGTGGAAACCGGTACCCTGGCCGGGCGAGCCGAAGCTGATCGCGCCGGGCTTCCGCTTCGCCAGCGCGACGAGGTCGCCGACCGACTTCACCGGCAGCGATGGATGGACGACCAGCAGCGCCGAGAACTGTCCCATCGGCACGATCGGCAGCAGGTCGCGCAGCACGTCGATCGGCATCTTCGCCTGGATGTGCGGGTTGGTCGTGATCGACGAGCCGGGTCCGCTGAACAGCGTGTGGCCATCGGGGGGGGCCTTGGCCACCATCTCCATCGCGATGTTTCCCGAGGCGCCGGGGCGATTGTCGACCAGCACCGGTTGACCGACGACCTCGGTGAGGCGTTGCGCCATGGGCCGCGCGAGCGAATCGCTGTTGCTGCCGGGCGAAAAGCCCACGATCAGGCGGATCGGCTTCGACGGGAATGCCGAAGGCTGGACCTGCGCCAACGCGCACGCCGGCAGTACGCAAGCCAGCGCAATGCAGCTCCGGAAATGCATCACGTCTCCTCCTTCGTCGGCGTCTGTGCGCCGTCGGCTGCCTTCTGCAACCAGGGGTTCAGGTTACCGCACGCGGCTTCGACTGGCAAAACCGCGCGACTCGTCGTCGTGAGCGGGGTGCTCTTCCGGTATGAACCAGCGGAGGCTTTCGGTATCGTGTCTGCCATCGAAGCGCATCGTGTCATTCACCACCCTCGCCGCGCACGACCATTCACCGGAAAGCGACCTCACATGGACTGGTTCGAACGCCTCACCGGCTTCCGCGAATCGACCTACGCGCAGACGCAGGCCAACCTCGAAGTGGTCGGCACGACCCTGCGCTCGCGCATCAACGGTGCGGCCTACGACATCGGCACGCTCGAACTCGTATCGCTGCAGGCGCTGCGCGAACGCACCGCGAGCCAGGCCGCGCTGCAAGGTCGCCTGAAGGTCGGCATCGTCCGCGGCAACGTCCGCGACCTGCATCAGGCACCGGAGAACGCCGGCGCGCTGTTCCAGGTGGCGTCGCAGTTCAACCTGCTCGAGATGGTGGGTCCGGATGTCACGCCCGACGCCGGCGTCACGCGGTACGCGGGCGACCTCACCCAGGGGCCGGCCTGCGCGATCGCTGCCGGGGCAGCCACGATCTACCGCAACTACTTCGCACCGGTCGGGACTCAGGTCGGGCAGACCCGGCACCGGCAGCTCGACGGACTGGCGCCGCTGGGCGCCGCACTGGCGGATGCGACCGGTCTGCCGATCGATGCGCTCTGGAAGATGCGCAACGGCTACGCGCTCTGCACGCGCGAGGGCCTCGAGGCGATCGCGACCTGCCTGGGCACGCTCGACGAGGCGGCGATCGACCGGTTGCGCAGCGCGCTGTGCATCGGCGTGCACCACGATGTCGAAGTGACCGACGCACCGCCAGGCGCACCGGCAGCGGGCACACGGCCCGTGGTATCGCAGGCGTTCTGTTCGGCACTGCCGGTCGGTTATTGCAAAGACCAGGCGCCGAGCCTCTGGCGGTCGTTCGCGACGCTGGTGCTCGAAGCCGCCTACGAAGCGACGCTGTGCGCGGCGCTCGCGCGGGCGCAGGCCGGCGGCTCGTGCAAGGTACTGCTGACCAGCCTCGGCGGCGGCGTGTTCCGGAACGACGAGGCGTGGATCCTCTCGGCGATGCAACGGGCGCTTCGGCGGCTCGAAGATCGCGCACTCGACGTGCGGGTGGTCAGCTACGGCCCGCCTTCGCAGAAGCTGATCGAAATGGTCGCGGCATTCGACTGAGGGCGTGCCCTCCCGCGAAGGGCTCAGCGATGGGTACCCGGGGCGAGACCCAGGACATATCGCTCCTGGCGCGCGTTCTCGATCGCGTCCTTGCCGCGCGCGCCCCTCACCTGGCGGATCGCCTCCGCCGGCGCGGTACCGGTCTCGATGAGGATGCGGGCGGCGATGGTGCCCGCACGACCGAGGCCGCCCTTGCAGTGCACGACCGCGCGACCACCGCCGACCAGGAGGTCGCGCAGCCCCGGCCCGATGCGAGACCATCCGGCCTCGAACCGGTCATCCGGCGTGCTGCCATCCGTGATGGGCAGGTGATGCCAGTCGATGCCCCTGGCCGTGACGCCGGCACCCAGGCCCGTGACATGCAGCGCATCGAATTCGTGGTCTTCGATCAGCGTAAGCACGGCCAGCGCACCCCAGCGCCGGATGTGGTCGAGGTCGAGTTCCAGGTCGCGCGCCCAGGCCGGGCCGTTGTAGCTCGGCGCATGCTTGCCGGGACAGAGGGTGATGCCGAGTACTCCACCCTGCGTCCCCACCGGCAGCGGGTCGAGGCAGAGCGGATGGGTGATGCTGGTGCGTATGGTCATGACTTCACCACTTCCCCTCACTCACCTTCGCGGCCCCTGACCCGAGCGGCACGATCTTCTGCGGCTTGACCGCGTCATTCTCCACGATCGGCTTCTCGCCGAGCTTCACGCCTTTGGCGGCGACGCTGTCCAGGCCTGCAAGTTTCTTCGCGCCACCCAGCGCACCAAGCCTGTCATCGTAGTACTCGAACCAGGGCAAACCTGCTTTCGTGTAGTCGGCCGCCGAAGGTTGCTGCCCCGGCACAGGCTTGCCGGTCGCGATTGTCCACTGGGCGCTGTTGAGGATGTGAACGAAGCACCGGCTGGACCTGGACATGTCCCATGCGTCGTATCCATACTCGTCTTCGTAGATCTCCTGCCGCATCAGCCCACCAGGCGCCAACCCCATCGCTGCCGACATGCATGGTTCGGCAACGCTGTAGCAGACGTCTGCACCGAAAGCGCGAGTGCTCCGCTCCAATATCTCTTCGTAGCGCTCTCGTTTCATCGGGTAGACGATGATCTGGATGCCGCCATGTTCTGCGGCACCAGAAATCTGCTCCTCGGCTGTGTAACCCTGCCCGAGCGGCATCGCGACAAACTGCCTGATCAGTCCCTTCTGCACGCAGAAACCGTCGAGCCAGGGCTGATCGGGCACCACGAGATAGTCCTGCGGGTCCTTGACGAGGGCGTTGCTCCATTCGTCCCCCGTCACCGCATTGATCCTGCCTGCCGCGATCTTGACTGCGAACGGATAACTCACCCCCGTTTGCGAACCGGACTCGCTGGAAAAACTGATCCACAACGCCTCGGCCTGGTACATCGGCAGCATGACGCCGGAACGCTCGATCCATCCAGCGGGCAATCGTGAACAATGTTCTTCAACATGCGCCAATGGAAAACGGCCTAACCCCGGCGGCAGTGGATATTCCCGGTTGTCGTCAGGGATGCGCAGCGTCCGCTGAAAGTCCACTCGGCAAGCCGCATCCGCGTGTACCTCGGGAAACTGAAAAACCAGCTCGTCGTGCTGCAACTCGATCATGATCATGGCTCCTGAACGTTGCTGCCACCGGCCGACTCTACGACGCATTCGTGGGTTGAGAAACCTTTCGAGGCAGGTCGAACAGATCAGTCCGTGCCGCCAACCCCGGTGCTCTCATGGCCGCGGCCTTGCGAGATCCAATGCAGCGCAGCCAGCCCAGTCGTCAGCGCGAAAGGTAGCCAGGTTCGTCATGTCCTGACTGGAGTGGAGCGTGCCTCTCGCTAAAGTCCTTGTGATCAAGAGGATTTCAGGTGATGAAGCTCGCGGACACAAACAATCCACACGATCAAAAGGATTTTGTGCCAAATGCGTCCACTTGGCGCAGAATCCTTACTTGCGTGAGGATTCTTTCATGAAGATACCTATCGAAAACGCAGCATCCATCGGCAGGGTCGTACGCGCCAGCCGCAAGGCACAGAAGATCCGTCAGGATGATGCCGCAGGCAGCATCGGCGTCAGCGAGAATTTTCTGGGCAAGATCGAACGCGGCAGTGGATCCGTGCAGTGGGGCAAGCTCTTTCAGGTGCTCGAAGGTCTGGGCGTCCGTGTCATGGTGGATGTGCCCGAGCGCGTGGCCGCGTACTTGAACGACCCAGCGAACAGCAGAGACAAGCCGTGAACGGCCGGGCCTTGCGCGCCTCGATCAATCAGACGGAAGTTGGCACGTTGCAGGAAGTGGCTGGCCTGTGGAGTTTTCAGTACTCCGCAGACTGGCTGGGCAGCCCGAGGGGCTTCGCGCTCAGCGCGCACCTTCCACTGACAGCAGGATCGTTACTGGACGGCGCCAGCAAGCGCCCCGTGCAATGGTACTTCGACAACCTGCTCCCCGAAGAAAGCCAACGTGTTCTGCTGGCCGGCGATGCCGGGCTGGATGCGGCAGACGCGTTCGGGTTGTTGGCCTGGTACGGCGC
The DNA here is from genome assembly GCA_020248265.1 of Rhodocyclaceae bacterium. Lineage (NCBI taxonomy): Bacteria > Pseudomonadati > Pseudomonadota > Betaproteobacteria > Rhodocyclales > Rhodocyclaceae > Rhodocyclaceae bacterium. The sequence goes on along the minus strand of JADCHX010000004.1, from coordinate 88,595 downwards.
GGAATCAGCTGGGTCGCTGACTTTGCTGCCCCCGGACGCTGCGCCGCAAACAACAGAGCCCCTGCAACCGTTACCGGACGATGCAATGGAGAACCGCATTCGTCAGTTGCCCAGGGCACCGCTGACGCATGCCGCCATCAAGCGCATGTCGCTGGCGGGGGCCCAGCACAAGTTGGCGGTCGTCCTGCAAGATGGCGCACTGTTTGAACCCGCTGGCGCGACGCCTTCGACCCATATCCTGAAGCCCGATCACCCGGATGAGGACTACCCCCATTCCGTGATCAATGAATGGTTCGTGATGCGGCTGGCAAAGCGACTGGGACTCGATGTACCCGACGTGCATCGTCGATACGTACCGTCACCGGTGTACCTGATCGATCGCTTTGACCGCGTTCGAGAGGGTCGAGGCTGGCAACGCAGACACGTGATCGACGCATGCCAGTTGCTCGGGCTGGATCGCAGCTTCAAATACAGCCAGGGCAGCATGGAAAACCTCGCGGCACTGGCCAATGCCTGTCGCAGCCCGGCAGTCGCGCGTTCCCGGCTTTTTTGCTGGTTGGTGTTCAACGTGCTCGTCGGCAATGGCGATGCCCACCTGAAAAACCTGAGTTTTCTGGTCTCGCACGAGGGCGTTCAGCTGGCACCGTTCTACGACATGCTCAGCGTCGCCGCCTATGACACACCCGCCTTCGACAAGAAAGGATGGCCCGCTCACACCCGGCTGGCGTGGCCGATTCTGGGCTTTCAGCACTTCTCGGATATCAGCCATGGCCTGTTGCTGGAGGCAGGCGCATCGCTGAATCTAGCCAGAGGTACAGCCGAGCGCCTGCTGGAAAGCCTCCGCAGCCGCGCTATCCGGGAAGCGGAAGCGCTGTACGCCGAGGTCGAAGCCGAGAATGCCCGGATCGCCCATGCACGCCCTGAACTGTCCGCGACGATGGCCGGTGAATCGCGCTGCCTCCGGGTTGTCCTGCACACCGTGCTCGAAGAAATGACCAGGCGGATAGCCTGAGCATCACTGACTGCGAAGCCTGCATTCAGGCAGATCGATATCTGTCGTGTATGGCTTTGGCCGATAATCATCGAACCTCGGTCTTCCCGTCGATCCGGCAAGAAGATCGCTGGCGACCCGCAGACGGCAGCTTTCTTCGTGGTACGAAGCTTGCGTCAGGTACGTAGCATCCGATAAGCCATCAGGAGAGCGCCAACCATGAACCGGCCCCACTCATCGTTTGCAGACGCCATCGCGATTTCAGCGTTGCTGCTTGCAGCGCCCGCCGCCGCGCAGGGATTTCCCTCGAAGCCGGTCAACCTGGTCGTCACGGTTCCCGCGGGCGGTTCGATCGACGCCGTGGCCAGGCTGATCGCAGCCGACCTCTCCCCGGTGCTGGGCCAGCCGGTGCTGGTCGTCAATCGCCCCGGCGCGGGCGGCAATCTGGCTGGTGAGTCCGTCGCGCGCGCGGCACCCGATGGCCACACGCTGATGATCAGCAGTTCGAGTACGCTGACCGTGAACCCGCATGTGTACAAGAACATGCCTTTCGATTCGATCAAGAGCTTCGCGCCGATCGTGATGCCGGCACGCCTGAACCTCATCCTTGCCGTGCATCCGCGCCATGCAGTGAACACGGTGAAGGAGTTCGTCGAGCTGCTGAAGGCGCAGCCGGGCAAGCTCACATACGCTTCGTCGGGCAACGGCACCAACCCGCAACTGGGTGGCATCCTGTTCGGGATGCAGACCGGCACGAGTTCGCTGCACGTGCCGTTCGGCGGCATCGCACCTGCGCTCAATGCCCTGCTGGGAGGACAGGTCGACTACATGTTCGACTCGGCGACCTCGATCCCGCACGTGCAGGCCGGCAAGGTCAAGGCACTGGCCGTGGTGGGTCCGGCACGACTGCCTTCGCTGCCGACGGTCCCCGCGCTGTCGGAGCTGGGCTTCGCCGACATGACGGCGGTGAACGGCTTCTATGCCGTCATGGCCACCGCAGGCACGCCACCGGACGTGGTGTCCCGCCTCAACACCGAGATCGTTCGCATCATGCGCCAGCCAGGGGTGATGGAGCGGGTCAACGGCATGGGGCTCGTGAACGCCACCTCCACGCCGGAGCAGCTGGGACAGGCCATCGCGGATGACCTGCGCCGGCTGGGACCGATCATCCGCGAGGCGAAGATCTCGCTGCAGTGACCGTCACTGGACAAGGGGACGACCGATGGGTGATAGCTGGCCGAAGCTTCGTGTAGCCGCAGCACAGGCCGGCACGGCCTTCCTGGACCGGGAAGCTGCGGTCGCGCGCGCCTGCGAGCTCATCGCCGAAGCGGGCACGCTCGGCGTGGACATGCTCGGCTTCGCCGAGAATTTCATCCCTGGCCATCCGGTCTGGTACTACTTCCATCCGGCCTTCAGCCCGAGAAGCATGGACATGGCGACCGCCCTGTTCGCCAATTCGGTGGAGATTCCGGGGCCCCAGGTCGATGCACTCTGCGCGGCAGCTGCCGCTGCCCGGGTGTTCGTCGTGATCGGCGTGACGGAGCGGCGCGCGTCGACCACCGGCACGCTCTACAACACCCAGTTGTTCATCGATCGAACGGGGACGATCGTCGGCCGGCACCAGAAGCTGATGCCCACCATGAGCGAGCGCCTGGTACACACCGGCGGTGGGGGCGACAGCCAGCGCACCTGGCCCTCCGAGTTCGGGCCAGTGAGCGGGCTGATCTGTGGCGAGAACTCGAACCCGCTGGCGCAGGCCGTCATCGCCTCGCAGTATTCGCGCATCCATGTGGCGTCATGGCCGAACCACTTCAAGCCCACGCCAGGCTTCCCCGACATGCCAGAGATGAGTCTGCTCGTCGCGCGCAACGTCGCCTATACCTGCAAGTGCTTCGTGATCAGCGCCTGCGGCATCGTCACTGCCGAGATGGCCGAGCGGTTGCCCGCGACGGATGCGGACCGCGCCTGGCTGCGCGAGCCCGCCCACAGCGGTGGCTCGGTCATCATCGATCCGCGCGGGGTCGCGATCACCGAGACCTGGCACGGCGATCGCGAAGGCATCCTGCATGCGGACATCGACCTCGAGCTCACCGTTCGCGCGCGGCTGGTGCACGACTTCGGCGGGCACTACAACCGGCCGGACGTGTTCCACCTGCAGGTCAACGATGCGCCGCCCCCCCTGGTGTCCCTGTCCGACAATCAGGTCGCAGACTGGCGCGCGGCCAGCCGCGTCGTTTCTTCCGAGTAGATCGCGTCGTCGGCGTAGCCGACGGGCCCCGGCTTGCCGGAGCCGATGAAGGTCTGCATGTAGACGTCCACGTCACCCTCGTTCTCGAAGCCGTGCAGCACGCCTGCCGGGCACGAGATAGCCTCCCAGCGGTTGAGCCGGGTCGAGACCCGGTTGCCATGGCCATCTTCCATGAAGACGGTGAGTACGCCCTCGAGCACGAAGAACGCTTCCTCGACCTCGTGCGTATGGGCGGAGCCACCCTGGCCCGGTGGCACCTGCATGATGCTGAGCGTGAAGCCGCCCGCGGGGATCGCGTGCGGATCATGCTTGCCCGACCCGCCAGCGCCGATGAAACGGTGCTGGGCGCGCCGCCGGCCTTCGACCTGCGAGTCGGCGAAGGCGTCCCAGTCACCCGGTATCGCGGTGAAGCGGGCGACGCGAGTGTCGATCAGGTCCTGCAACGGAACCCCGGCACAGGCCGGATCGATGGTGTGCTTGATCGATTGCATGGTCATCCCACTCTCTGGCAGCTTGCCGAAAAAATCAATCCTGCAACGGATCTTGTGTGACGCGCATCGCCGGATGCATCATGCGCCCCTACCTTGGCCCGAGCCCGCGCGCCGCGCGCTCGGCGATCCATTTCAGGCGCAGTTCCTCACACTCCTTCGTGCGCACGCCGGTGACGAAATCCAGCTTGCGGCCGGTGAGGTCGAGCAGCGTCTCGACGCTGTAGCGACCGATATCCTTGCGGCCGATGCCGGCGTGGCGGCCACCGATCACCAGGCAGCCCACCTGGGCTTCTAGAATCGCCCAGCAGCACATCGGGCAAGGCTCCATCGCGGTGTACAGCGTGCAGTCGGACAGTTCCACGCGCTGCTGCGCATGGCAGACCTCGCGGATCACCACCATCTCGCCATGCGCGGTCGGGTCTGAATCGGAATACACCCGGTTTCCACCGCGCGCCAGTATGTTGCCGTCGCGATCGACGATCAGCGAGCCGAGCGGCCGGTTGCCCTGCACCCACGCTTCGCGCGACAGTTCCAGCGCGATGTCCATGAAGTGCGCGTGATCAAGTGCCATTGCCTTCCTCCTGCGGGTCAGTCGAGCCGGATCAGTCAAGCCGGATCTTCGCCTGTTGTATCACCTGCCCGAAGCGTGCGAGCTCGGAGCGGATCAGCTGCCCGAGCACCTTGCCATCGCCGGGAGTCATCTCGGCGCCCTGGTTGGCGAAGCTCTCCTGCACCTGCGCATCCTTCAGCACCACGAGCAGGTCCGACTCGATGCGAGACAGTACCTCGGCCGGCGTACCCGAAGGAGCCAGCAGGCCGTTCCAGATCACCACGTCCATCGAGGGATAGCCCGACTGCACCAGCGTCGGCACGCCCGGCAACGGGTCGATCGGCCTTGCGCTGGTGACCGCGAGTGCGCGCAGCTTGCCGCTGCGCACCTGGCCGAGTACGGCCGGCACCGCATGGATGCCTGCCTGAGCCTGTCCGTTCATGATGCTCACGACGGCCGGGGCCGCGCCGGTATGTGGCAGGTGCAGCAGATCGATGCCCGCTGCGCGCTTGAACATCTCCGGTGCGAGATGGGTACTGGCGCCATTGCCGGACGAGGCATAGATCAGCTCGCCCGGCCGCGCCTTTGCGAGCTTCACCAGGTCGGCCACCGTCTTCACCGGCAGCGACGGATGCACCAGCAGCAGCATCGGCGTCGAGGAGATCAGCCCGATCGGCGCGAAGTCGCGCAGCGTGTCGTACGCGAGCCTGGGGTACAGGTTCGGGTTCACCGCGAGTTCGGTCGACGAACCGAGCAGGAGCGTGTAGCCATCGGGCTTCGCCCGCGCGGCGATTTCGGTGCCGATGGTGCCGCCGGCGCCCGGTCGGTTCTCGACGAACACCTTCTGCCCCCAGCGCTCGCTGAACTGTTGGGCCAGGATACGGCCGGCGGTGTCCGATGCACCACCGACGGTGAACGGCACGATCATGCGCACGGGTGACACGGGCCAGGACTGGGCGGACGCGCCGCTGGAGGCGGCCATGGTTGCAGCGGCTGCGACCAGATACAGGCGCGCCGATGTGGCGGTGCGGTGCGGGCTGGCGTACACGAGGGACCCTTTCATCACGGAGAGCGGTGCGGCGTGTGGGGCCGCGACCGATCCACCGGAAGCAATAACGAAGCCAGCGCAGCCGCGCGCCTTCAGGGCGCCCCGATCACCGGCAACAGCACATACGACGCCCGCTCCCGGTCGAAGTGCAGCGTATTCACGCCGCCGAACACCTCGGGCGGACGGTCGACCGGGTCGTTGTGCAGGAACGGGCCCACGCCCTTCATCGGATACGGCCCGTTCGGCGGCGATGCATCGGTACCGTCGAACTCGTAGTCGCGCCCGAGTACGGTGACCGCGAGGCGATAGCCCACCGGCACCACGATCGAGGTCGGCCAGACTTCGACATCGAGTTCGACCGGCACACCGGGCTGCAGCGGCCAGGCTTCGTCATGGGGGTGCCACGGCCGCCACGGCCGGCTCTCGCCCGGGTCGAGCTTGCGCTGGGATGCACGCAGCCAGCCGATGGCCACCGGCACGCGCGGATCGTTGGCACCGATGAAGGTGACTTCCCTGCCCTGCGGGTCGTATACGCGCACGACGAAGAATACGTCTGCATCGCGGGTGCGCGACGACAGCCAGAGCTTCGCCGCCACCGGGCCTGTGATTTCCATCGGCGTGGTCAGCGGCGGCGTGCTGAAGGTCAGCCCTTCGCCCATCGCTTCGTAATCGAGCGTGGTGCTGACAGACGGACGCGTGGTGGTGAGCGTACGGCTGGCCGGGTCGAGGTAGAACGGCGTGAAGCGGGTGCCGGCCAGCGGCCATTCCTGTTCATCGCGCAGTTCGAAACGTTCGCCCGGATGGCGCACGTTGACCGACACCCGCGGCTGCTTCGCCCAGCCGGTGTCCTCGCCCTTGAGGAAGTGGCCGAAGAACCGCTTCTGCAGGGCGATGCCATAGCTCGTGTAGAAATGCGTGAAGTGGGTATCGCCATGGATCTCGAGCCACTTCTGTCTCGAACCCGCGCGCAGGAAACCCTCGAAGTTACCGCGTGGATGCAGCCCCATGCCGCCCCAGTTCGAACACGACACCAGTGGCACCTCGATATCCTCGAAGCGCGGCATGCGCGCGCGGTAGTAGTCGTCGATCAGCGGCCGCGCCAGCGCCTCGCCACCAAGATCGACCCGGTTGGCTTCGAGTTCCGCCTCGCCGAGTTCGAGCGGACCGGCGACTGGCTCGCCGGTCACCTTGCTCTTCGGTCCGCGCGCGCCCAGGCCGTGCTGCACCGACTTCACCTGCCGCCGGTACCAGCCGTCGAGGAAACCGCACAGGATGCCGCCATGGCGCGAGAGTTCGCGGTAGTAGTCGGACGACCCCTCCCAGATGCACATCGCGGCCAGGTGTTTCGGCTTGAGTGCACCGACCTGCCACTGGTTCATCGCGTAGTACGAGATGCCGTTCAGCCCGACCTTTCCGCTGCTCCACGGCTGCTCGCCCGCCCACTCGATGCACAGCTTCATGTCGAGCGTCTCACGCGGCGACCAGCAGTCGATCACACCGGGGGAGCGGCCCGCACCGCGCGAATCGACGCGCACGCAGGCATAGCCGTCGGGCACCCACTTTTCCGGGTCGACCAGCTCCCAGTTCTGGTACTTGTTCGACGATCCTTCGAGGATCTCGGGGGCCGCCTTCACCAGTCGCGCCCAGTGGCTCGGGTAGCCCTCCTGGAAATCGAGCCCCTTCGCGTACGGCCCGCTCGACAGGATCACCGGATGGCGGCCTTCGCCCAGCGGCCGGAACACGTCGGCGCGAAGCACCACGCCGTCGTCCATCAGGATCGGCATATCCCAGTCGATCTGCATGCCGTCGCGTACCTCGCTGCGGCGGGCGTGGCGATAGGGGTCGTCGGAGATCGGGGTTGTGCTCATGTGCAGGCCGGTGGATGGAAGCAGAAACGGTGGACAACCAGGGCGGGTCGCAGGAGGACCCTCAGTCGGTCTTGTGGCCGCCAGCCTTCGCGATGCGGGCTGCGAGGTCGCGCATCTGCGCGAGGTCCTGCGCGACGTAACGCGCGAAATCGGCGGTACTCATGCCGCCGGGCAGCAGTCCGAGTTCATCGAACCGGTTGCGGATTTCCGGATCGGCAACCGCGCGGTCGACCTCGGCGTGCAGGCGGGCGATGATTTCCGGACGCGTGTTGGCGGGCAGCCACAGCCCGAACCAGCCGATCAGGTCGAAGTCGGGATAGCCAGCCTCGCGCATCGTCGGCACGTCGGGCAGCCCCTTCCAGCGCACCGGACCGGTGATCGCCAGCGGCCGCGCCTTGCCACCCTTGATCAGCGGCATCGCCACCGGGGTGGTCAGGAACAGCGTGTCGATATGACCGCCCATCAGATCGTTGGTGGCCTGTGCCGCACCCTTGTATTGCACGTATCGGATATCGGTGCCCGATACCGCCTTGAGCATCTCTGCGCCGATGTAAAGGATGTTGCCGACCCCCGCCGCGCCGTAGGTGAGCTTGCCCGGATGCTTGCGCGCGAGCGTGACGAACTCCTTGACGCTGCGCGCCGGGATCGACGGATGCACCAGGTGCACCATGCCGTAGGTGCGCGCGATCTGCGTGACCGGCGCAAAGTCCTTGACGGGGTCGTACGGTACGCCAGACGGGTTGAAGGCCGTGTTCGACGTATGCGAGCCAGTGGTGATCAGCCAGGTATGGCCGTCGGGCGCAGCCTTCGCCACCAGGCTGCTCGCGATCACCCCGGCTGCGCCAACGCGATTCTCGAGGATGATCGGCTGGCCGAGCGCTGCGGACATCTTCGGCATCACCAACCGCGCCACCAGGTCGACGACGCCACCGGCACCGAAGCCTTCGATCAGACGGATGGGACGCGCGGGAAACTCCTGGGGCTGCGCTGCCGCGGGTAGCGCGCAGGACAGCGCCAGGGTGGCCATGACAACAGGCAGCAGGCGCGAGCGGCGCTGCTGCCCGCAGAGCGGACGGGGCTGGGACATCGGGTTCTCCTCCGGATCGTGGCCCCGTCTGTCGCGTGGCTTCATGATCACATGCAGGTACGCAGTGTAGGAATCACGGGGGCAAGGCGTCAAGCGGTGTCCCTTCCCCGCGCCTCTTCCCGTGTCGTCCCATCGCGAATCCGGCACCTGTGCGGCTGGCGCTCACACGGCGTATCGCTCCGCCGCCAGTCGTACTCTCCGGGCGACCTCGGCGCGCAGCTCGGCGGGCTCGATCACCTCGACCTGCTCGCCGTGGCGCAGGATGTCCATCACCAGTTCGTGTGGCTTGGCATAGGGCAGGCGCAACTCGTACTTGCCATCGGGCAGCACCCGCGCCTTCTGCTGCGGATGCCATTGCTCGGAACGCACCCAGACGGCGGCCTGCGCTTCGAAGCGCAGCCTTGCCCATTGCAACTGCTCGCCCTTGTAGATGCCGTAGCCACCGCCCAGCCGCGCGTCGACCTCCGCCAGAGACACGCGGCGTGCCCGTGCGTCGAGGGGAACGGCCTGCTCGATCGCGTCGATCGCGAAGGTGCGGAAGTCGTCCACCTGGTGGCACCAGGCGTCCAGATACCAGGAGTTTCGATGGAACACGAGCCGCAGGGGCGACACCTCGCGCGTGGAGCGCTCGTTCCGGTGACGCCCGAGGTAGGCGATCTGCAGCCGCCGGCCGGCCATGACCGCCGCACCGACCATCTGGAACCACTTCAAGGGCACCGGGCGGCCGAGACTGCGTACCAGCTTCACCCGCAGCATCACCGCCCGCGCCGGCGCGTTCGCCCGCCCGAGCAGCCCTTCGAGCCGGTCGATCAGCGGGCGCACCTCGGCACCGATGAAACCATCCGGATCGAGTTCCTTCAACAGGGCGTTCATGGTCATCAGCGCGTGGATCTCGTCGGAAGAGAACCACAGGCCCGGCAGCGCATACCGCGGCCCTGAGCGGCTCTTCGACTTCTCGAACCGATAGCCGCCGATGAACCGGTCGAACACGATCGGCGCATTGAGGCGATCGCGCATGTAGGTCAGGTCGCGCTTGGCGGTCGCGCGCGAGACCTCGAGTGCCGCGCACAGCGACTGCATCGACAGGCTGCCGTGTTCGGTGAGCAGCTGGTCGATACGATAGAAGCGTTCGATGGGATTCAAGGCTCGCCCGTTTACCGCTGGTAGCTGCGCAGCTTACGGACTCGCTGGCTCACCACGTGAGCCAGCGCCTTACCGCCTGATGGGAAGCTTACGCTACGGCTTCTACCGCCTTGTGCACTACCGGAGCCGCCCGGGCCATTCCGGCTCAGAACTGATATACGCCCGAGATCATCAGCACCTTGATCGAGGACTCTCCGGTGGTCGCCCGGTCACCGACCTTGCTGATGTAGGTATAGTCGCCCCGGACGCCGATGCTCGGCGTGGCGAAGAACTGCGCGCCGATGCCGATCATGGGGACGGTGCTCCGGTCGCTGAAGGTCTGCCTGAAGCCGGCTGCCACGGCGGTGCCGTTGACCGTGCCGCTGCCGGTCAGGATCACTTCGTTTTCGACCTTGACATGCGCAAGCCCGGCCTTCGCGAACAGGTCGACCGAACCGATGCGATGGGTGAAGCGTGGCGCGAGGGTGAATGCGTAGCCCGAGATATCCTGCCTGGCAGTGATGGAGCCGTTGTAGGTATTGCCACCAACCACCGCGTTGGTCGCGACGAGGGACGCGTTCGCGGACAGGCTTCGAATGTTCAGGTAGCCGCCTTCGAGGGACCACTGGCTGTTGAAGCTGCGACCGAGCAGCAGGCCGGAAGCGGTACCGTTGGTGTCGGCGCTCTGGGTGAATCTGAGGCCACCGGACGTTTGCGAATAGGTGGCAATGTCGCTGCTCACCTTCGCGGTACCGAAGCCGACCGCGATGTAGGTAGAGGGCTGTGCGAAAGATCCGCTGCTTGCAGCGGCAAGGATTCCGGCCATCAGGACTGCGCGTTTCATGTCTTCTCCTGTGTGTTTGAGCCGTCCCGGATGCGATGACGTTCGCGGGTGGGCGTCGGCTTACGATGCCCGACGCATGGCTCACCACGTGAGCTTTCCCGATGGGCTCCGCGAAATAGCTCGGGGTGTTGCATCGGTCAGGACTTCAGGAGATTCGACTGTAGCCTGCGCGAACGATGAATCCAGGGTTACGCGCATCGGCCGCATCGGCATCGGCCGCAGCCGACACCGATACGATCGACTACGACTCAGGACGCCAGCGGCGCGCCCCCCCTGCCCAGCTCGGCGGCCCGCCCGCCGACCAGCTTGTCGAAGGTGCTTTCCGGATTGATCAGACCCCGCTCGACCATGAAGTCGTAGGTGCGCTGGAACTCCGCCGGCGAATAGAACTCCGGATAGTTGTAGCGCAGCCGCGGCAGGTGCAGGTCGGAGGTCTCCAGCTTCACGATGTCGGCCGGCACCTCGGCGGTGAGGTGGTGCAGCCAGGGCCGGATGTCCTGGTTGATCTTGTCGACCGCGCGGATGTGGGCGCGGCGCAGCGCATCGAACAGTTCGGTGTCCACCGACGGGTCGGCCACTTCGAGTCCGTTGTAAAACGACTCGCAGATCACCTTGAAGCCGAGTTTCTCGGCGACCGAGATCCACGGCTCCATCAGCGCGGCGGCCTGGATGCGGCCTTCCATCACGGCCTTGAAGCGCTGGTTGGGGACGCCGATGTGAACGGTCTTCACCTGGTCCTGTTTCATGAAACCGGCCAGCATGCCGAGCGTGATGTAGTGCGAGCCGGCATGGTAGTTGACGGCGACCTCGACATTCGCGAGGTCCTGCGGCACGTTGTACGGTGAATCGCCGCGCACGATGATGGCCTGTGTCGACACGGCCGCGCGCTTGGTGATCACCTTCACGCCGGCGCAGGTGTCCTGGGTGCGGCGCATCTGTCCCCATTCGCACGCGTGATAGACCGAGAACTCGCCCTTCTCGATACCCTCGTGCCAGAGGAACGACTGGATGGCCGAGTGCTGCTTGATCGGCGCATCCGCGGCCGCGATCATGGCCTTGCGCTTCTCGGGCAGGACCAGCTCGACGTCGACGCCCTCGTCGAGGAAATAGCCCTCTGCCTTGGCCACGATGTCGGGCAGCGAGAACACGGCGTTGTTGAGTTCGATGCGGGTGTGCTTCAGCGGTGTGGACATCGTCAGGGTCTCCTGTCTATCGACTCGGGGGGTCAAATGCAGCAAGGACGGGCTCGACCGTCAGGTCAGCCCGGTTTGAGTCCGATGGACCGGATCACTGGCGACCAGCGGCCGATCTCGGATTCGATGAAGCGCTGGGCGCGCTCCGGTGTATCGTCCGCGGACATTTCGAGGCCCGCGTTCAAGAACAGCTTTACCAGGGCCTTGTCGGCGATGGCGGCCCGCAGCGCATTCGAGATGCGCTCGACCGTGGCGGCTGGCGTTGCCGCCGGCAACAGCAGCCCGGCGAAATTGAGGGCGACCATGTCCCGCAACCCGGACTCGATCGCGGTCGGAATCTCGGAGGCGCTGCCGGCTCGCTTCGTGGTCGTTACCGCGAGGATGCGCAGCCGGCCCGCCCGGTGGTATTCGATCATCTGGCCGCTGATGTTGAGCACGCCGACCGGAACATGTCCGCCCAGCAGGTCGGCGGTCGCCGGACCGCCGCCGCGATAGGGCACGTGCGACAGCGACGGCAGCCTCGCGAGCGACTTGAACAACTCGCCGCCCAGGTGTGTCGCCGAGCCGGCGCCAGCCGATGCATAGGAAAGCTGGTTCGGACGGTCACGGGCGAACGCGATGAACGTCTGCAGTGTCTTCACCGGCAAGGAGGGATGGACGGCAATCGCCAGCCCGCTCACCGCGATGATGCCGACCGGCGCGAAGTCCTTCACCGGGTCGTAGCCGGGCGCGGTCGTCACCAGCGGCCCGACGATGTGGGTGGCTGCGCTGCCCAGCAGCAGGGTGTTGCCGTCCGGTTCGGCGCGCGCCACGACCGCAGCGCCGATCGTGCCGCCGGCGCCGGCACGGTTCTCGACCACGACATTGCCGAGCGATGTCCGCATGCGTTCGGCCAGTGGCCGCGCAACGGTATCGTTGATCCCGCCGGGTGCGAAGGGCACGATCAACCGGACCGGACGATCGGGCGCACTCCCCTGGGGCAAGGCTGTACCTGCGGCCACGAACATGCCGCCCCCTGCCAGGCCGGCCACCATGGATGACGCGCGCACCCAGCGGCGCAGGAGGCAGCTGGCGTGGATACGGGTGCAGCGAGCGAACAAGCCGCCCTCCTCCGTCGACGCGGCGGATGTATCCCCGCTCGCGCCATCGATCGATGCTGACAGACAACGGCATCAGCATGAAGTCTGCCGTGCGTTGCGTCAACTGCGCGCGTCGTGCGCGCCAACGTCGATGGCCGGAATCAGGAGGCCGGTTCCGGCACGGGGGACGGTTCGGGCGCAGAGGCGCCGGCAGGTGCAGCATCGCTGCACGGCGTACGCGTGCCCGCAGCCTTCGACCAGACCCCCATGCAGTCAGACGCCTTCACCAGCCGCCGCAGCGAGGACACCTGGCACTCCTTGCAGGCTGTCACGTCGGCGGGGACCGAAAGGCACACCAGAAGGGCGCCGAAACGCCGTTGCAGCAGTTCCTTCATGCCGGGCCTGGCTTCGCTCTCGAGATCACCGACCAGGCCTACGGCCCGGCGATGGTCGCCGGAGCACAGCTGCCATTCCGGTGGCCTGTGCGCAGCCTTGGCTGCCGAATCCTTTTGCTCTCGGCGCCGCCCGACAGGAAGCCCATCCGGCACCCGGCGGTACGAGCGCCGCTGGCGGCATCCGTAATGGCGATGCAGAGGCTCAAGGCTCCGATCAACGGTGCTGCAACCGGATTCGTGCACCACGATGCCGTGTTCACAAGCGTCGACAGGATGGAATTAACGAACTGCGTGTTTGGCGTGTGGAACTGGATGGATCAGCGACAAATCGATGGCCACGTAGTGGGCACGGTCGAGGTGGATGGCCTCGCTGACCACGAAGCCCGCTCTCTGGGTACGCGACTGCCGGATCCCGCTGCAACACCAGCTGGCCATGAGCTGGTCCGCGGGCAGCGGGCTGGACAAAGGGCACCTGTCGCGCCGCGAAGATGCAGAGTGGGGCACCACACGGTCACTGGCGCATCAGGCCTCTGCATTGACGCACTTCTACACCAATGCAGCACCCCAGCATCCCGGGTTCAATCAGCGGAGCACAAGCGACACCGACACGTGGTCGTGCCTGGAACGGTGGATCCTCGAGCGCGGCGTCCTGAAAGAAGGCGGAAAGACCGCCCGCATCTGCATCTTCAGCGGCCCCGTCTTCCGGGACAGCGATCCCGTCCGCAGCGGCGTGAAGCTTGCGGTCAGCTTCTTCAAGATCGTTGTCTGGTACGAGCAGGGTGGCAGGCTTCGGACGACGGCTTGGGAACTGTCGCAGGAAGCGCTGCTGCGCCAGCACCTCGTGCTCGAGGAACTGCAGCTCGATGCACTGATGCGCCCGGACCAGCGTTCGCTGCGGTGGATCGCGAACCACACTGGCCTCGCGTTCGACCGGATCATGCATGAAACCGACACGCACCGGGCGCCGGGCAACGCCGCGCAGGGCAACGGCCTGTCCGAAGCGGGCTACGACGCCCTGCCCGGCAGCCTGCGGGCGGCCGATCCTTGCAAGGCCAGACCGAAGAAGCCGCCTGCGGGTGCACCTACGATATGAACCGAAGTGTCTCGTCGTCCCCTACCGGCACGCTGCCGTCAGGCCCCTCGAAGTAGTCGCCATTCGTATCGACGGCCCGTGCGACATGGGCGACAAGCACCTGCGCGACCGTTAGTCGGGACGCGAGCGCGGACCCGAAGACGACGGGAGTGACGCCCTCGCCGGTCGCGATCCACGCGGCCGTGAACGTCTCCGTGGGGCAAAGCACGACCTGTCCGTCGGCGTAGTTCAGCGACTGGTACAGCACATCGGCCGCCGGGCGCCCATCCGCGGCATGCCCAACGAGCACGAACACGACCTGCGCGGACCGGTCGGCCAGTGACCAGCGGGCGCCACCCGTGGCGGGCCAGACCCATGCGTCCAGCTTGCGCCCCGGTCCGGTACCCGTCCACTGCTCGGCCCACGTCGACCTCGACGGAGACGGCATCTCGAATACCGCGCCATGCATCAGCCCGTAGCTGCGGCCGCCCACCGTGGTACGGCTCACTTCGTAGGCCTCACGCGATTCATAGACCAGGAGCGCCGTTTCCTCCGGGCAGCCGTGCGGAAGATCCGGCCGCGTCACGCTCGGCACATAGGATTTCAGCCCGTAACGGCGCATGACCATCCAAGTGGCGGGGATGAAGGTCTTCGAGAGCGCCTCGAGGAACCTGCTCCAGCCGCCCGGGTTTCGCAGCGATGGCACGCGCCATCCCACCCACACCCGGAACTGCGGCTCGCTCATGCGAAGAACTCCTCGGGTACCGGCTGGAGCTCGGTGTGCATGTCCAGGAACCAGTGGATCACCCGCCTGACCCTGGCGGGCATTCGGCGCTCTCTCAGGCGCACGATCGAGATCTGCTGGCTCGCCATGACCCCGCCCTGCGCGGAGCGCACGGCAGCAATCGAACCGCGGTCGAGCGAAGCCTGCGCAACATGGTCCGGCATGATCGTGCAGCCGAGCGCGCCCTCGACCATCGCCAGCGCGCCCCGCATGTCGTTGAACTCGCCGACCACCTTGAGCGCCACGGTAGAGATCGGGTCGTCTTCCTGGTAATGCGCGGCAATCCACTGGTTGAGGCAGTGCGTCATGCCGGGATAGACGACCATCGGCAGCTTCAGGAGTTCGTCGAGGCTGCCGGGCATCCCGGGCGCCGATCCTGCCGAGGCAACCAGTGAATACTGTTCGAAGCAGAACGGATAGCGCTTCACTGCCGGCAGTTCGATGTCCTGGTTCACGAAACCGAAATCGATGTCCCCCGCCAGCAGGCACTTCAATACGTCGTCGACCGGCAGCAGGTCGATCTTCAGCGTGATGTGCGGATGCTCGCGCCGACGCTCGAGCAGCCAGCCGAAGTGTGGCGCATGGATGCAGCTCTCGGGCATCGCGTAGCGCACTTCACCGCGCAGCGACTCGAACTCCGCGTTCAGCTTCTCGAGGAACTGGGTCGCGTGATCCATGTAGGCCTGCGCGTACTCCGCAAGCATCTGCCCGGCCTCGGTGGTGACCACCCGGGTCCCGGAGCGCACGAACAACTGTGCGTTGAGCCGCTCCTCGAGCTTGGCGATCTGCTGGCTGACCGCGCCCTGAGTGAGGGAGGCTGCGACGGCGCCTGCAGAGAAGCTCTGCGCCCTAGCGACCGCCAGGAAAGACCGGATCAGCCGCGGATCCAGCCGTTCGAAGTCGCTTGCCGTCCAGCCCATTCGATCCCCGGAGCGCGATTCCTGAGTACAGAGGCCGGCCAGAGAGCCGATTGCCCGACCATAAAGATCGAAATCATGGAGCATTTCTGACATATGCGCAACCCTGTCCGATCTTCCAGGCTGCGTTGTCGCAGTAGTCGCAGCTGCCTTTCTCACGCCCGAGGTGTCCACTACCGATCCGGGCGACGCCGCGTTCGTCCAGCCCTGCCACGACGGCTTCGGCGATCCGGTCCAGGGGATGGATCCACCACGAACGCATCGTCGCCACGGCGTCCCGATCGATGCGTTCGGTCTCAGCCCACAGTGGATCTTCCTTGTCGATGAACACCTGCGTGTCGGCGGTACCGTGGGCCTTTCGCACCACGGGTCCGTCCTTCATGCGCCGGCGCGTGAGGTCTGCCACCAGCGCTGGATGCTGGGCCTCGAACTGCCGCCAGTCCTCCTCCGGGAAGTAGCACTGCGGGCGCATGTTGTCCGGATACGAGAAATGCGGACCCACCACGAGGCGGACGGTCCGCTCGTCGCCGCCGACGCGGTAGTTCCACCACAGCCCCTTCCGTGCGACCACGTCGAACAGGCCATCGACACCGCCAGCGCGTTGCGGAAGGGTATCCAGTGGATGGGACAAGCGCCCTTCCGACGGCTGCGCGAACAGGCCCAGGGCAACGCGACCGGCCAGGACCACCACCGCCGGCGCACACTCCGCCAGGTCGCGGTGCATCCAGCGCTGCTCGCGCACGCAGGCCTGTTCCACCGCGCTGGTCGAAAACTCGTCGTTGTTCCAGTTCGGGCTCGCGCAGGCGACGGCGTCGTGCAAGGACATGTCTTCGCCCAGCTCCAGCCCTGGCCCGCCACGCCGCTCGGCGAACAGCTTGACCAGCTGTTCGGCATGTTCGTAGTAGGCACCGCGCCTGGAATCCGTCACGACGGGCACGTCGTGCCCAACCACCCTTTCGGTCAGGATGCCTGCAACCACCTCGCCAGCCTTGAACGAGGGACGAAACATGGCGAAGGACTGGCCGCGCTGCCAGGTGATGTCATGCTGGACGGGCGGGTCCTCGCCGTCGTAATCGACCACCAGCCTCGCCTTCCGTTGCCCGGGAATGCGAGCCGAGGCGGACGCACTTTCACGGTCCACCACGAGCCGGCCGTCCTTGCTGGCGACGATCCTTCCATCATTCTCAAGCAGCGACGCCATCGCTTCGGGCTCGATCGCGAGCCGCGGCCCCGGTGCCTTGCGGTAATGCTCAGCGTATGCCGCGTCGGAATCGAAGAAGGGCGTGACGAAGCCGGAGCGCCCCGGAAAGTGCGACGGCAGGTTCGGGTTGATCCCTACCAGCATCACCGGCGCCTTGCGGCAACCGTACAGGGTCGCCGGCTCGGGCTGGGCGAATGCCTTGATCGTGGCCTTTCCAGGCTTGGCGGGCTGCACCTGGATGATGGGCCCATAGACCGTGTCCTTCCAGAACGGTCCACAGCGTTGGCACGCTCGCACGGCGCGCACGCGGTCGACCATCGCGGACGGCTGCGTCGCCAGAAGCGAGACCGGCGCCCGGGACAGTTCATGGGACGCGGTCGCGTACGCGACGTCGGGTGGTACGGCCGAACGCAACTCGACCCGCGTGAAGGTGACCGCGTTGGCTGGTGCGCGTCCCTCGACCTTGGGCCAGTGCTTCGCGGCCAGCCGGATGAACACCGCCAGCGGCATGTTCATCCAGCGAACCATGCCGGTCGGCACCCAGGCCGCACCCTCGCCACTGCGATAGCTCGTCCAGTCGTCGCCGGTGCGCACGAGCCGGAGCCAGCCGCTTGTCTCACCGGTGGGCTTCGGGCCCGAGGTGTGACCGTAACGGTTGAAGTGATTGTCCGCGATGAGCACACCCGTCGGACCGGGCCGGGTCTGTCCCGCCGCACGGTTCCAGCCGATGCGCCAGCCGTCGTTCTCGTCGAATTCGCTGCTCACATAGGGCGGCGCTCCGTGTACGTCGTAGATGCGGCTACGGCCGTAGGCGGTCAACGCTTCGTTCGTGTTGTCCAGCGCCGACTCCCGGGGGGGATCCACCGTGACCGCCGCCACCTCGAAGGTCGTTCCCTTCGCGGGAGCGGAGACATGGAACGCGACCCGCACGTCGAAGTCGCCGACGACCGGCGTGCGCAGCGCGATGCCGGCCGATGCGTACTGCGTGCCTTGGGCCAGCGTGACCCGGAAGCCGTTCGAGATTTCCACGCTGGCTTCACGGCTATCGTTCGTGTGACCACCGACCCAGCGTGCATCCAGCACCTGCCCCCTGAATTCATCGACCCAGCGCAGCGGAAGACCGTCCAATCGCGAGCACTCCTCTTGTCATCGAAGCCTCTTCTTTATCGGATTGCGCGCGCGCTGCCAAGGTCACGCTCCTGCCCACTCCTAATGACGATCATTAGTAATCGTGGATGCCTTCGCGGTAATCGCGTCCATTAGGAAACGTAGGTTGGCATCGCTGACAGCATCCCGCAAAGTCCGCCTCGATCAAGCAGGAGCCGCCGACTCCCTCGGCGAGATGCCATCGAGCCCCCATGCCAAGTCCTATTCCGTCCGTGCCATCTTCCGTCGACCTGGGCCAGCGGCTCAGCGAGGTCCTGAATGCAATCTCGCTTCGCGTGCTGCTGCTCGATGCGCGCGCCACGCTGCTATACGCAAACCTCGCTGGGCATGCCTCGCTGGAGGCAGGCGGCGGCCTGGATCTGCGCAGCGGACAGGTCAGGGCTGCCTCGAGTGCGCAGCAGGCGTGCTTCGAACAGGCCCTCGCCGGAGCCGTCCGCGGCATGCGATCGCTGGTGGAACTCGGAGACGCGGCGGACGGCCGACTGTACGCAATCATCCCGCTCGTGGGCGAGTTCGAAGGCGCAGAGCCGATGGTCGTGCTGCTGTCCGGCCACTTCGAGCCACTCGAACCCATCGTACTCACCCTGTTCGCAAAGGCCTTCGGGCTCACGCCGAGCGAACGGGAGGTGCTGGTGGCCCTGTGCGATGGCCTTCTTCCCCAGGACATCGCAGATCAGCGCTCCGTGAGCCTGCACACCATCCGCACGCAGATCGGAGCGATCCGGGGGAAGGTGGGCGTGCGGACCATCACGCACGTCGTACGGAAGGCATCGACACTGCCGCCGATGTCCGCACTACAGGCGCGCATCAGGGACCTCGCACCGGAGGCCGGGGTTGGACCTGCGATCCCGAACACCGAACGCAGCGCGGAGAAAGGCGCAGGCCTTGCCCGGCCCGACAGTGCATTGGCATGGTGAGGGCGAGGCGGGCGTGTCCGGTGGCCGTGGCGCTGCGGCCGGCGGACTCCGGCCCCTTTGCCGACTCGATACGTTCGAAGCCGGACGGCGACGGGCGGAAGGACGGGCCTGGCCTGCGGCATCTGTCACGTCGCGCGACAGGAACCAGCCCAGCACCCGGCGTCGCGCAGGCCAGCCTCGAACGCTGACACGAGGGTCCATTCGTCCGCCTCCCGAAGCGGGCTGTTGCGCCGACCGCTGACATGTTCGTCCACACGATCACGCCCGTCTCAAGGTCGAACAGTTCGAACACGATCTGTTTGTAGCGCTGCATCACGCCAGTCCTGGGGTTGCGAGCATCGAGGGAAGAGATGCGTCCGCCCAGGCGAAAGTCGGCTCCTGCCTGCGCCTTGGTGAGGCCCGTGGTGCCGACATCGACGGCACCCGACCGCTTGAGGTCCCGCTCAAGGGCCACCGCCTGCGAGTGGTTGCGGCCCACGAACACCAGCCGGTTCCGGGCTGCGCGATTCAGGTTCAGGCGCAGGCGGTCGGTGATGAGGTTCCGGTTGATCGGCTGCGCCGAATCGTTCACGAAGTACTCGGCATCGCTGATCACCCGCGGTGCGACCGATCGCCCGACGATCTCGGGCATCGCCATCATGTCGCGCACCATCGTGTCGGTCATGGAGACAACGTCGTTGGACTCGATGCCGACGCCACCCACCGGACCCCTCAAGCCAGGGTCATGCGCGCGCGGTTGCAGGCCCGACGGGTTCTCGAGGCCGGCGTCGTCATGGTGGCTCCTGTCTGCGGCGTGCCGACCGTCCCCATGGACGGCTGCACGCTCACTGGGCAGGAGCGCGGTTAGGTGCGTGATTCTCCGAGCATATCCTCACGAATGATGAAGAACAGGGGCCCGTGGGCTGTGAACCTTGCCAACGTGGACATCGCAGCCACAGCGTGCGCGGAACGCCCGCCGCCTACTCCTGCCGTATCCCCGCGGCCTTCACCACCTTCGCCCACTTCACCACCTCGGCGCGCATCAGCGCCGCGAACTCCTCCGGCGTGCTGGCCACCGGTTCGGCGCCGCTGGAGACCAGCCGCTCGCGCGTGCCCGGATCCTGCAGCGCGAACACCACGCCCTTGTGCAGGCGCGCGATCACTTCCTTCGGCGTGCCGGCGGGGGCGATCATGCCGTACCACTGCACCGCCTCGTAGCCCGGCACGCCCTGCTCGGCGATGGTCGGGATCTCGGGGGCACTCTTCGACCGCGTGGCGCTGGTCACGCCGTAGGCGCGCAGGCGACCGGACTTCACGTACGACGTGCCGACGATCATGTTGTTCACCATCAGCGGCAGGTGGCCGGCGACCACGTCGCCGATGCCGGTGGTCGCGCTCTTGTATGGCACGTGCACCATCTTCAGCCCGGCCATGCTGAGGAACAGTTCCATGCTCATGTGCAGGCTGGAGCCAGTGCCCGCCGAGGCGAATTCGAGCGTGCCGGGCCGTGCGCGGGCGAAGGCGATCAGTTCCTTGACGTTGCGCGGCGGCAGGGACAGGTTGCCGAGCAGGATGTTCGGCAGCGACACGTACTGGCTCACCGGCGCGAAGTCGCGCACCGGATCGAACGGCAGGTTCTTCGTGATCGACGGCTGGATGGTCATGCTGCTGATCGCGGTGAGCAGCGTGTAACCATCGGGCGCGGAACGGGCCACGAACTCGGTGCCGACGATGGAGCCGGCACCCGGCCGGTTCTCGACCAGCACGCGCTGGCCGAAGAATTCATCGAGTTTCGGCGCCACCAGGCGCGTGGTGCCGTCGGTACCACCCCCCGCGCCAGAGGGCACGATGAGCCGGATCGGCTTCACCGGGAAATCCTGCTGGGCCGCGCCCTGGAGCGCGATGCCGGACAGTGCAAGGCCCAGGAAACCGGAAACCATCCCGACATGTTGGCCGACTGACATGATGACCTCCTCCGTGTAGCCGGAACGTTGCCGGCAGCGTATCCCTCGCGGGGCGCGGGAGGCCCCGCTCGCGAATGTACCGCATGCATGACGACGGCCCCCCGGCATTGAGCAGACCCCGTCGAAACGGCTACATTGCATGGTCCCTCCCGATCCGCCGTCCCGCCGTCCCGAAGTCCAGAAGTCCAGAAGTCCCACCGCACCCCAGCGCCACCGAAACGGACCGACCCTGAACACCCCTGCGCCCACTGCCGCCGCCGCGCCCCTCCTCGAGATCACCCTCGACGCCGATGCCATCCTCGGCTACGCATCGATCCAGTGTGGGGTGCCGGTGGTGCGATCCCTCGTGCTGGTCCATGCCGGCGACGCGCCGCTGGAAGACCTGCAGGTCGAGGTCGCCTGCAACCCACCGTTCGCGCGCGGGGTCATGCTGCGCTTCGACCGCCTGCAGCCGGGCGAGCGCCGGCATGTCGCACCGCTCGACCTGCCGCCGGACCACGCCTTCCTGGCCAACCTGGCCGAGGCGGTGCAGGCCAGCATCACGGTTGCCGTGCGCACCGGAGACCGTGAACTCGCCCGCGCCACCCAGGCAGTGGAAGTGCTCGCCTACGACCAGTGGGCCGGCACACGGTCACTGCCGGAACTGCTGGCGGCGTTCTCCATGCCGAACGACCCGGCAGTCGATTCGCTGGTGGGCAAGGCGTCGCAGTTGCTGAAGGTGGCGCAGCCAGGGCTGTCGATGGACGGCTACCAGTCGAAGCGCCGCGAAGCAGTGTGGCAGCAGGTGTCGGCGCTCTACACCGCCGTGTGCAACGAGGGGCTGCAGTATGTCGAGCCGCCGGCCTCGTTCGGCACCGACGGGCAGAAGGTACGCACGCCGGGCCGCATCCTCGAGCACCGGGTGGGCAGTTGCCTGGATCTCGCGATGCTGTTCGCCTCCTGCCTGGAACAGGCCGGTCTCGGGGCCGTGGTGCTGCTGAAGGAAGGCCATGCATGGATCGGCGCCTGGCTGCACGACGCCGCATTCCCGGATCCGCTGGTCGATGACGTGCAGTCGGTGCGCAAGCGGGTGGCGAGCGGCGAGCTGCTGGTGTTCGAGACCACCGGCGTCGCGCAGCATCCGACGCAGCGGCCGTCGCTGCGCATCGCGCTCGAGCAGGGGCAGGGCTACCTCGCCGATGGCGGACAGTTCCTCTATGCGATCGACATCCGGCGCGCGCGCGCGGTGCACATCCGGCCGCTGCCGTCGCGGTCGATGGCGGTGGACGGCCCCGGCGCAGACACAGACAAAGGCGCGGCGGGCGGCACTCCGGCGGCCGCGGCCGCCCCCATCGAGCCCATGCCCGACCTGCCGCCGCTCGACCCGGCGCTGCTCAGGATCGTCGACGCCGGCCCAGACGACACGCCCGAGGGCCGGCTGTCGAAGTGGAAGTCGAAGCTGCTCGACCTGACCCTGCGCAACCGGCTGCTCAACTTCAAGCCATCGAAGTCGACGCTGCGTATCGCCGCGCCCGACCTCGCCGCGCTGGAAGATGCGCTGTCCGACGGCGGCGAGTTCCGCCTGCGCGCCGAACCAGAGATCATGGACGGGAAGGACCCCCGCTCGTCCGAGGTCCATCGCAACCGCACCGGCCAGACGCCGTGGGACGAGATGGCACGCAACGCGCTCGCCGACCGCGAACTGCTGGTCAGGCTCTCGCCCGAGGACCTGAGCGCGACGCTGACCAACCTGTTCCGCAAGGCACGCGAGGGGCTGGAGGAAGGCGGTGCGAACACGCTGTTCATCGCGTTCGGCCTGCTGCGCTGGACCGACACCGAACGGGCCGAGGCCTCGCACCTGGCGCCGATCCTGCTCGTGCCGGTGACGCTGCTGCGCCAGTCGGTACGCTCCGGCTTCCGGCTGGTGCGCCACGACGACGACGCGATCGTCAACCCGACGCTGCTGCAGATGATGCGGCTGCGCGAAGAGATCCGCATCGGCGACCTGGGCAGCCTCGGCAGCACCGCCAGTGCCGGCGCTGCCGCGGAAGCCCTGCCCACCGACGACAAGGGCATCGATGTCGCCCGCCTGCTGCAGGCGTTCCGCCTCGCGGTCACCGACCTCAAGCAATGGGAGGTGCTCGATGAAGCGCACCTCGGCCTGTTCTCGTTCACCAAATACCTGATGTGGAAGGACCTGCAGGACCGCACCGCGCAGCTCAAGGCCAACCGCGTGGTGCAGCACCTGATCGACCGCCCGGGCGAAGCGTTCGTGCGTGACGAGCCACTGCCCGGCCTGGACCGCCTCGACGACACCTATGCGCCGCAAGACATCCTGGCGCCACTGATCGCCGACTCGTCGCAGCTGAAAGCCATCTGCGCGATCGACGCCGGCCGCGACCTGGTGCTCGAGGGCCCGCCCGGCACCGGCAAGAGCCAGACGATCACCAACCTGATCGCGCACCTGCTGGCGAAGGGCCGCACCGTTCTGTTCGTCTCCGAGAAGCTGGCCGCGCTCGAAGTGGTGCACCGGCGGCTGGAGCAGATCGGCCTCGGCCCGTTCTGCCTCGAGCTGCATTCGGCGAAGGCGAAGAAGGCCGAGATCGTACGCGCGCTCGGGGCGACACTCGATATCGCCGCACGGAAGCCATCCGGTGAATGGCAGCGCGAGGCCGATCGCCTCGGCGCGCTGCGGCAGTCGCTCAACGGGCTGGTCGATGCGCTGCACCGGGCGTATCCGAACGGGCTCACTGTATTCGACGCGATCGGCACCTGCATCGCGGCACAAGGGCGCGACGACGCTGCGCCTGCCTCGCCGATGCCCTGGCCAGACCCGCAGGTGCACGACCGGGAAGCGCTCGACGCGCTGCGCGAACTGTCGCGGCGGATGGCCTCGCTCGCCGACCCGGTCGGCCGCATCGAGGGCCATCCGCTCGCCGCGATCGGCCACACCGAGTGGAGTCCGAGCTGGCAGGACGACCTGCTTGCCGCGGCGCGCACGCTCGATACCGCGATCGCGGCGTTCCAGCAGGCCGCACAGGCCGTCGGTGCCCACCTGAAACTTCCGTGCAGCGGGCTGTCGATGGACGGCTGGCGCTGCCTCGACCAGCTCGCCGACCTGCTGCTCGCGGCCCCGACGGTGCCGGCCGGCCTCGCCCGTGCGGCCCACGATGCGCGTGCGCGCGCCCGCATCCAGGTGCTGTCCAGGTGCGGCAGGGCGCGCAACGCTCACTGGCAGGCCATCGGCCCTGGCTGGACACCGCTGCTGGCGAAACTGAACGCCATCGAGCTGCAGGCCGAGTGGTCGCAGGCGAGCGCAACCTGGTGGCCGAAGTCGGCACTGGACAAACGCTCGATGCGCAAGCGGCTGGCTGCCTTTCGCGACGACGGCGCACCGCCGGCCGCCGACGCCATCCCCATGCTGTTCGAACCGCTGGCCGCGGTGAACGAAGAAGACCAGCTGCTGCGCTCGATGCAGGACGATGCCCAGGCACTGCTGCAGGAGCAGTTCGACGGCATCGCCACCGACTGGGCCGCTGTGGCCGGCCATGAGCGATGGGCGAAGCAGTTCGCCGACAGCGTCACCCGGGTCGCGGGCAGCGATCCGGCGCGGACGCACGCGTTGCGCGCCACGCTGCAACCGCTGGTAGCCGAGGACCGCGCGCTGCTGCGGCCCGACGGCCCGGTGGGCCGGGCGCTGGTCGAGCAGCGCGATGCCTGGCGCGCGCTGAACACCGCGCTGCAGGCGGTCGAAGCGCTGGCGAAGACCGCGCTCGAACACGTGACGGCGCCGGCAGCTGCGTCTGTAACTGCGTCCGCACCTGCGCCGGTACAGGGCGCAACCGCCGCCGGTGGCGCACTCGAACGCATTCGCAGTACCCTCGCCGGATGGGCCGCTGCACACCGCCGGCTGCAGCCGTGGTGCCTGTGGCGCAAGGTGCGCGAACAGGCGATCGCGCACGGGCTGCAAGGCATCGTGGCCACGCTGGAGAATGCCGGATCCAGCCGCACCGTGCCGCTCGCCGCGATCGCCAGCCACTTCGAATACAGCTATCGCCACTGGTGGGTGAAGAAGACCATCGACGGCGAACCGTTGCTGCGTGGCTTCTCGAGCGCCGATCATACGCGCTGCATCCTCGAGTTCCGCGATGCCGACGCGCGCTTCCAGGCGCTCACCCAGGCCTACATCGCCGCGAAGCTCGCCGCCGGCGTGCCTTGGTCCGGCCTGTCGCTGCCGGGCGCGGACGCCGAGCTCGGCCGGCTGCGCCGCGAGCTGCAGAAGCAGCGCCGGCACCTGCCGATCCGCCAGCTGGTGCAGGCGCTGCCGACGTTGCTGCCGCGGCTCAAGCCCTGCCTGCTGATGTCGCCACTGTCGGTCGCGCAGTACCTCGATGCCGGCTATGCACCGTTCGACCTGGTGGTGTTCGACGAGGCCTCGCAGATCACCGTCTGGGACGCCGTGGGCACCATCGCGCGCGGCCGGCAACTGGTGGTGGTCGGCGATCCGAAGCAGCTGCCGCCGACCAACTTCTTCAACAAGTCCACCGACAACGACGGCGCGACGACCGACGAGGAACAGATCGAAGACCTGGAGAGCATCCTCGACGAGTGCCTTGGCGCCGGCATGAACCGCAGCAGCCTGCAATGGCACTACCGCAGCCGGCACGAGAGCCTGATCGCGTTCAGCAACGTGACGTACTACGAGTCGAGCCTGATCACTTTCCCGTCACCGGTCACCAACGACACCGCAGTACGCTACGAGCGGGTCGAAGGCGTGTACGACCGCGGTGGCTCGCGCACCAACCGCATCGAGGCCGAGGCGGTCGTCGCGGCGATCGAGCGGCACTACCTCGACGCACCGGCTGCAGCCGACGGCACGCCGATCGACCGCAAGCCCCGCTCGATCGGCGTGGTCACCTTCAACCAGCCGCAGCAGGCGCTGATCGAGACGCTGCTCGACCAGCGGCGCAGCACGAACGCCGAACTCGACCGCGCGATCTCGGCTGCCAGCAACGAGCCGCTGTTCATCAAGAACCTCGAGAACGTGCAGGGCGACGAGCGCGACGTGATCTGCTTCTCGACCACCTTCGGCCTGGACGCCGCGGGGCGCATGACGATGAACTTCGGCCCGCTCAACGGCGAAGGCGGTCATCGACGCCTGAACGTGGCGATCACCCGCGCGCGCGAAGCCGTGCGTATCTTCAGTTCGCTGGACCCCGGGCAGATCGACACCTCGAAGGTACGCGCCGCGGGCGTGCGCGACCTCAAGCACTACCTCGACTTCGCGATCAAGGGTCCGCGCGCACTCATCGCGCAGTCCACGCCGACCGGACGCGAACCGGAGAGCCCGTTCGAGCAGGCGGTGATGCAGGCGCTGCGCGAACGCGGCTGGGATGTGCATGCGCAGGTAGGCTGCTCGGGCTACCGCATCGACCTGGCGGTGGTCGACCCGAACGCACCAGGGCGCTACCTGCTCGGCATCGAGTGCGACGGCCGGACGTACCACTCCGGGGCGACGGCACGCGATCGCGACCGGTTGCGTCAGTTCGTGCTGGAGAACCTCGGCTGGAAGATCGCGCGGGTGTGGTCGACCGACTGGTGGCGCGACGCCGAAGGAGAAGTGGACAAGCTCGTCGCGTGCCTGCGCAGCAGCGAGGTACAAGCGCCATAGAGCTGGTCCGGACGCCCAGGGTCACCGCTGGCCTCAGGAACTGCATCACCAGCACCTCGGCTCCGAGTGGCCCGGCGGTGTTCGTCGACCCCGCCTCGCCGGGGTCGACGAACACCATCGACCACTCCGGCAGCGACTGCCCGCCGAGGAGCAGACTGCCGTTGGCAACGAACAGGTAGCAGCCATTGCCCGCCTTCGGGTCGAGCCCCGGCGCGAGCCCCTCGCTGCTGCAGCGCGGGCCGAAGCAGGACGCGCCCCAGTGCTATACGCCGGTGCCGCGCGAAGCGACCGGGCGCAGGGCGTCGAGGACTTCGCTGCCGTTACGGGTGTGGATCATCGATGGGCATGAATCGAAGGTGGCTTTAGTGCAGCGTGCTCGAATGCCGAGAGCAATCCCGTTTCGTATTCTGCAAAATTCAAGACCTGACCCCCACCCCCATGGGCTGCGGGCTTGCCGTTTGGCGAGGCCGGGTCGTCACTGTCGGTCGAGGCCAGGCAATCCCTCGAGCGGCCCAGCCCAGGACAGTGCCGAGCGGCACCAGATCTGTCTCTTCGGCGGCAGGTCGTTTGCGTGATCGAGGCAGCACACGCGCAGCGTGATCGAGGTCGGGCTTTCCGGCGCGCTGGCGTAGACCGGGCTTCCGCACTCGGCGCAGAACGCATGCATCCGGCGCGCACCGCTGTCGCCCGTCTTGAGGTATGTCTTCGGGCTGCCGCTCAGCAGCTTGAAATCCTCGATCGGTACCGGCAGGCGCACGCGGTACGGTGCGCCCGACAACCTTCGGCAATCGGTGCAGTGGCAGATTCCGACCTGCTCCGGATCAACCGTCGCCTCATAGGTGATCTGCCCGCATTGACACCGTCCGCTCACCTTCAACGCGGGCTGCTCCGCTGGTGCAGGCAGGCCTGGGCCAGCCAGCGCGCGATCATCGGATCGTTCGCGCGATGTCTTCGGCTGCACGAATGCCGAAGGTGGCCGCCTTGATCAGTCCACCGACATAACCGGCACCGCTGCCGCCTTCCAGCCCACCGGTCGTCGCGCCGACGGCGTACAGGCCGCTGATCGACTCGCCGCCGCCGCGAACCACGCGGGCATCGGCGCTGATGCAGATGCCGCCCATCGTGTAGGTGATGCCTGCACACAGGGGCACGGCATAGAACGGGCCTTCCCGCAGGGGCCGGGCGGAGATCCGGGTGGACGTCCTGCGCGGGCTGAGCTGCTCGCCGCTGCCTTGTGCGATGGCGTCGTTGTACCGCTCTGCAGTCAGCATCAACCGCTCGGCGGGAACGTGCATCTGCGCGGCCAGGTCGGTCAGGGTGGCTGCCTGCAGCACCGTACCCCCGCCCCTGACCAGATGCGGATTGGCTGGAATCCGGGCGTCCTTGCCCGGGCCGTTCCAGATCGCCTCGTCGAAAACGGCCCAGGTCGAGAGCGGGTCGGCGAGCCGGGCGATCATGTTGGCCACGTAGACGCCACCCATGCCTTCATCCACGAAACGCTCACCGTCCGCGTTGACGACGATACCGGCGGTGCCGAGTTCGTCAAGCTGCGGATAAGGCCAGACCTTGTCGTTGGTGAACGAGTCGCGCGACAGCATGTGGCCATAGAAGGCGTTCAGCGGACTGACTTCGGCGCCGAGCGCGCGGGCCATGCGCATGCCATCGCCGACACCGGTTGCAGCGCCACGCTGCTTGAGCCTGGCCGGTGCAGGGGTGATGTGTTCGCCGATCATCTGCAGGTTCGCCTGGAAGCCGCCATCGGCGAGTACGACCGCACGCGCGGGAAACTGCAGGGCCTTGCCGTCCCGCGACTGCGCTTCGACCCCGATGCACCTGCCGCCGCTTTCCATCAGGCTGCAGGCGGCGGTGCCGCGCAGTATCGAGCCCCCCGCCTTGGTCAACTGCGCTTCGAGCACCCGGAGCGTTACATCCGGTCCGCGCCCCTTCCAATCCAGGCCGGGGGTGATCGGTCGCGGTGGCGCAAGGACATGCTGCTGCCACACGATCTGTCCGACCTTGATGAACCGTGTGCCCGCTTCGGCGAGCCAGCCTACGGCACGGCGGGCATCGAGCGCAAGCGTGCGGGCGAGCGCTGGATCCGCCTCGCCCAGGGTGGCTTCGAGGATGACCTGTTCAAGCTGTTCCGCCGGCTCGAGCACGTTGTGCTGGGCGATATGCAGTATGCCCCCCGAGAAACGCGAGTTGCAGAGGTACAGCTCTTCCTCGCCGCGTTCCAGCACGGTCACGCGCAGGCCGAGCTGGGCCGCGCGCACGGCCGTACTCAACCCGCCCAGGCCGCCACCGACGACGACTACATCACGGATATCTTCGTTGTTCATCTGCTCTGCCTCACTTGGGAATCAGCATGTCGGCCATCACGCGCACCAGCTCGACGTAACTGCGCATCAGCAGGTAAAGGAATCCGCCGGCAACCGCTCCTGCCACAACCACGACCCAGTGCGTACCGAGCACGAACGCGGCAATCGCGCCCAGGAGCGGCAGAAGCCCGGAGACGACGGCCAGGGCCTCACCATGCCGCACGATCAGGTTCAAGGTTGGATACTGATCCATCGGAGATTCTTCCCTTCAGTGTCTCGTCAATCGATCTTGATGCTGGCCGCCTTGACGACCGGCGCCCATTTGGCAAGCTCATCGCGGATCAGGCTCCCGAACCGCTCCGGCGTTCCGCCAGTAGGCTCGAATCCGAATTCGAGCATCCTTGCCTGCATGCTCGGTGCCGCGATCATCCGGTTGAATTCGGTATTCAGCCGGTTGATGATTTCACGCGGGGTCGCCGCCGGAGCCAGCACGCCGTTCCAGGAAGTGACCTCGTAATCTGCAATACCGGACTCGGCCAGCGTCGGCAACTCGGGCATGGCCTTGGCGCGCGCCGCGCTGGTCACTGCGATCGCGCGCAGCTTGCCCGACCTGACCTGTTGCACGATGGTCGCCGGCTCACCGAAGATCATGCTGATCTCGCCCGAGATCAGCGCGATCGAGGCCGGGCCACCCCCTTTGTAGGGAACATGCAGGATCTTCGTGCCAGCGCGCATGTTGAACAGCTCACCGGTCAGGTGGTTGATGGCGCCGTTGCCGCTGGAACCGAAGGTCAGCTCACCGGGGCGCGCGCGGGCAAGCGTGATCAGTTCCTTCACCGTCTTGGCCGGGACGGCCGGATTGACCACCAGTACCTGGGGCACCATCGACAACCAGATCACCGGCGCAAAATCGCTGTCGCGGAACGGCATCTTCGAATAGATGTGTGGATTGATCGAGTGCGTGCCGGAGTAGGCGAAGGCAATGGTGTAGCCGTCGGGGGTCGAGCGTGCGGCGACCTCCGCGCCGATGTTGCCCGCCGCGCCACCGCGGTTGTCGATGATCACCGGCTGTCCCATCAGCTCGGCCAGGCGCCCGCTCAGCATGCGCGACAGCACATCGGCACCGCCACCTGGTGGCCACGGCACGATCCAGCGAATGGGCTTGTCCGGATAGGTCTGTGCATGGGCAGTCGCGGCAACCGACAGCGATGCGATGATCAATGCGCGGCAGATGCTCTTCATTCGAAGTCTCCTCCTACGGAATGATCCGCTGCGCACGCATCCGGTCGAACAGCGCGACGAGCTGCCGGGCACTGTCGAGTTGCTCCGTGAAGCCGTGCTGGCGGGCTTTTTTCATGTCTGAAACGATGTCCCACTCCGGCCAGAACACATAATCGCCGTACTCCCACAACACCGCATCGCCAAGGCTCGAGGGCTCGAGGGCATGGCGAGTGACGATGGCGTCCCATTGCGCAGCCCGAGGCGCCATCATGTCGCGCAGCCGGGCGGGACGGACCGGCCCGGGCTGCATGTCGAAGCAGGCGGCAAACACCGGCCACAGGTCGCACCAGCGCGGGCAGTCGCCATTCACGACATTGAACGCCTGGTTCGCGCAGGCTGGCGTGATCGCCATCCATTCGATCATCCGGGACAGCATCGAAAGATCGGTGAACTGCGTACGCGCGCGGTAACTGGCCTCGGTGCCGGGAAAGTACAGGGGCTCCCCGGCTTCGCGCAGGACGGATGCGTAGACCGCGATCAGCAGCGGAAGGTTTCGGGGTGTCCCGGGTGAGTCGTCGCAGAAGATGTGCGGGCGCGAGGTACTCCACGTCCAGGGACGCACCTTGCTGCGCTCGCGCAGGTAGTCCTCTTGCGGGAAGTAGAAGTTGACCCTCGAGGCCCGGGCGCTGTCTTCGCTGGCCGGCACCGGAATCGGCCCGAGGTTGTGGCCGTAATACTTGGTTCCGTGCACGGCGTGCACATGGACGAGGCGGGGCGAGGCGTCATCGATTGCATCGACCACGTTGCGCAGCATGGTCGCGTTGGTTTCGACCGACTCATGGACGCCTTCGGGATGGTCGAAACGTGCCGTATAGAACACATGCGTGACCTCATCGAGGCCCGCCAAGGCCTGCCGGCAGCTTGCGGCATCGACCAGGTCCACCGACAGCAGGGGTATCGGGCTCGGCCGGGCTGCGTTGCGGCAAAGTCCGATGAGGTCCCACGAACCGGTACCCTGCAGGTGGTGCGCCAGACGCTGCCCGATCAGGCCGGTCGCGCCGACGATCACTGCCACGCCGTGCTTCATGCCGGCTTCCCCGCAAGGCGCGCACTGACCGGACGGTAAACCGCCACCTCGGCGCGGTGCGGCAGGTGCTCGGCCGCGTCGGGCACCACCTGCACGAAGCGGCAGGGTGTCGATCGATCGAGCCCCACCGAGCGCAGGCAGTGGCCGCGGTACGAGGTCGCGCTGGCATCACCGGCGGGCACCGCATTCAGGTCTTCGAGCAGCAGCACCTGCCCTGCCTCGACTTCAGGCGCGCAATCGAGTCCTTCGAACAGATTGCGCCGGTAGTGTTCGCGGGCGATCAGCGGCAACCAGGGCCCCATGCCGCGCACGCTCTGGTAGTAGGTGCCGTTGAATACGTCTGGCGACGTGATCGTGTAGAGCCCCAGCGAAGGCGGATGGCCCGCGCTGCTGGTAGTAAACCGCTGGGCGGAAAGGACGCCGGGCACAGTGGCCATGATCGCCAGGTGGTCGAGATACCACGCATCCCACTCGGCCTGGCGGCTGGCGTCGACCAGCCCGCTCTGACTCATGAAGATCATCGTGACTGCTCCGCTCTCTGTCCCGCATTGCGCCCTGCAATACGTCCGGAAATGAAGGCCCAGCCCAGGTGGTGTCCATGCCCCTCGAGCAGCAGTCCGCCCTGTCCGGTAGAGCCGGCCGCGTACAGGCCGGGGATCGGCTGCCCCGAGGCCCCGACCACCTCCAACTGCTCGGAGACCTGCAGGCCACCGTCGGTGAACACCACGTAACCCTTCACCGGACCGAGGGCATGGAACGGCGGCTGCACCAGGGCCGGGCGGCTGCCGCGCTCGCCCCCGTTGTATTGCGCGAGCGTCTCGACGAGGCCATCGCCGTCGATCCCCATCGAGCGGGCGAGTTGCTCGACCGTATCTGCACGATGGAAGATATCCGCGCGATTGCGCCGGTAGTCGTCGAGGTAGGCGTAGGCAACCCCGGGCGCCGTCGACACGAAGAAGGGCCAGGCGGTGAAGCGCTGCGCGAGCGCCTGGTCGAAGACGATCCACGCCTTGCGCTCGCCCTGGTGGACGATGTCCTGGGCGGGCTTGCCGAGTTCATCGGTGAAGCGGCGGCCGGCATCGTTGACGAGGATCGCTCCTTCCGTGAACAGATCAGTCGACGGACCGAGCGCGGTGGTGAGGAAGCTCATCAGGAAGGGGCGCAGGATCCATTGCGGCAGCACGTCCATCGACCACGCGATGAGCCGGGCGATCGGCCGGGCCGGCGGCAGGCGCTGGATCAGGTTCGGCCGCGTCGGCGGTATGAAGCGCATGATCGGGCCGCGAACGATGTCGCCATTGATCACCCGCGCGCCCACGGCCATGGCCATCCGGTGACCATCACCGGTGCTCGTTGCATTCACGGCATCGACGTCGGCGACTGCCTCCGAGGCGAAGCGCGCCTTGAGGTCGGTTGCGCCGCTGTAGTCGCCGCTCGCCAGCACCACGCCGCCCCGGGCCAGGAACCGATGCAGGGTGCCGTCGGCGGCGCGCGCCTCCACGCCGAGGACTGCACCATCATCGGTGATCAGACGCTCGGTCTTCATCGAGCAGCGAATATCGACGCCGAGGCGCTTGCAGTGGCGTGAGAGGTGATACGCAAAGGACTTCGAGTTCGGCACCACGTTGTGCATGCGGGCGACGCGGTGCGGCGGCTCCGGCATGGGGCCGACGAAGACCACGCCGAGCGAAATGAGCCACTCGAGCATCTCGGTCGTGTTGTCTGCCAAGAGGCGCCGCAGGGCGAGGTTGTCGCGCGGCGCGAGCGCCCCGGCATGGAGGCCGAGGTCCTCGAAGTGGGCCTGCGCAGAATCCTCGATGCCGGCACGCCGCTGCAGCGCCGTGGAGGTAGCCGTGACGGAACCCACGGACCATGATGTCGAGCCCCCGGGCGCGGCATTCTTTTCCAGCAGGATGACCCTGCGGCCGGCAGCTGCGGCCTCGGCCGCTGCCGCAAGGCCGGCGCCGCCACCGCCGATCACCAGGACATCGGTGTGCGCATCCATCACGCGGCCGGCGTCGAGGCAGCGCGTTCGGCACTCATGTTCATCAGGCGACCGAATCCGGCGCGTGGCTCCACGCCCAGCAGGCCGAGTGCCGCCCACAGCGTCGCCTGCGTCGTCGTGATCACAGGCTTGCCCGTGGTGGCCTCGATGCGCTCGATGACATCGAGCGTCATCCAGTTGGTGCACGCGAGCACGATCGCATCGGCGTCGGGCCGGGCGATCCTGCAGCCCAGTTCGTAGGCCGTCTCCGACGACAGCCGGCCGATCTGCAGGTTGTCTACGTAGCCGAGCGAAGCGGTTTGCAGGACCTCGAAACCGCTCGCCTGCAGGAAATTGCATGCCACGCCGTTCATCGTGTCGTCGTAGGCCGCACCCATCACCACACGCCGGACGTCCATGCGGTGCAAGGCCTTGACCAGCGCCGTGGTGGTCGTGGTCGCAGGCTTGCCGGTGGCCGCCTCGATCGTGCCGATCAACTGCTGGTCGTAGCCCAGGCCGTTGAGCAGGCTGGGCAGGGTCGCCCCGAGCACGATCAGGTCGACATCGGCCGAGGCCAGCAGCTTCGCCTGCCCCTCCATGTCGGCGACGATCCGGCGCACCGATTCCGGCGTGACCTGGGTGAGGAACAGTCGTCCCACGTGCAGCGTCACCGCGTCGGGAAGCGTGCGATGGAACTCGGTCTCTACCGAGGTGTTCGAAGAGGGAACAAGAAGCCCGAGTCGTGCCATCTGGAAGTACTCCTTCGAATTGGGATGGGCCCGCTTCACCTGTGCCGGGGAGCGGGCCGGTGACTCAATCTGCCGCCGGCCCGCACAGGTCGAGCACGACCTTTCCGAGGACGCTGCGGTCCTGTACCGTGCGCAGTGCGGCGCGATAATCCTGCAGCGGGAAACTGGCCATGATCGACGGGCTCAGGCTGCCACGCTCGAACAATCGATACAGTTCGTCCTGCACCTGATCCACCCTGTCCGGCGCCCGGTCTCGGTAGTCGCTGACCTGCAGCCCGATCAGCGAGATGTTCTTGACCAGCAGCAGTCCCGCCTTCACCTCGGGGATCCGGCCCTCTGCGAAGCCGACGATCACCAGCCTGCCGCACCAGGCCAGCGTGCGCAGGCTCGCATCGAACACATCGCCGCCTACCGGGTCGATGACCACGTCGACCCCGCGCTTGCCGACGGCGGCGTACACCTGCTCGCGCAGCGCGTCCCGCAGCGAGGGTCGGTCGGTACGCACGACGTGATGCGCGCCCTGCGCGGCGACGAACCTGGCCTTGGCCTCGGATCCGACTGCGGCAACCACGGTCGCACCGAGCACACGTGCCACCTGCACCGCTGCGAGCCCCACGCCGCCGGCTGCGCCGGTCACCATCACGATCTCGCCCGGCTGCGTCCGCGCGCGCTCGACCAGCGCGAAGTGGGCAGTCAGGTAGGTCAGGCCCATCGCGGCGCCTTGCCGGTAGCTCATGCTGGCAGGCAGCGGGTGGCACTGGCGTTCGGGTACCAGCACGCGCTGGGCGAACGCTCCATGCTCCACATGCGCCATGATGCGGTCACCGGATCGCAGTCGACGTACGCCAGGCCCGGTGGCCACTACCCGCCCCGCGAGGTCCTTGCCTGGCACGAACGGGCACTGCGGCAGGTTCTGATAGGTTCCCCCGATCACCATAAGGTCGGGGAAGTTGATGCTTGCGGCATGCACCTCTACAAGCACTTCGCCCGGGCCAGGCGCAGGTGGCTGCGCCCGGTCGCGCAACTGCAGGGTGTCGACGGGCCCGTGGCTCTCGACGACCAGGGCTAGCATCGCGACGCCCTCATGGGGAACCATGCCCGGGGGCAAGCAGGTAATTGCCTTCACCCAGGGCCGGGTAACCGGCGTCGAGCACCGGGGCACGGAACGCCTCGTCGACGGGTACCGGCAGGGCGGCAATGGCACGCCCATCGCCTTGCAGTGAACGCGAGAAGATGCCGCGCGCGGCGAAGTGCGAAGAAGCGAGGGCCTCGGCCAGCGTCGCCACCACCGAGCAGCACACTTCGCGCCCCTCGAACCGCGCACGCCAGCCGTCGGCCGTGTCGAGCGCGATCAGCGCGGCCACGCAGGCGCGCGTCGCCGCCGGATCGCGTGCGTCATCGCGGGCCTCGGTCGGAACGCCGACGACCTCGCAGAACGTCGCCCAGAACTTGTCTTCCAGGGGCGCGGCCCCGATGAATCGATCGTCGCGTGTGCGGTAGATGTTGTAGCGGGGGCTGCCGCCAGTCACGAGCTCGCCGCCCGGCTGCGGCCACTGGCCGGCGGCATGCGCATTGCCCAGCGCCCAGTACATGAACGTGAAGACATTGTCGGCCATGGCGATGTCCAGCCGGCTTCCCTTGCCGGTGCGGTCACGTTCCCGCAGCGCGAGGAGGATGTTGAGCACGGCGGGATAAGTCCCTCCCGCGATGTCCGCGATCAGCGCTGGAGGGAGGATCGGCGCACCGTCGGCACCGGCCGACAGTCCGAGCATGCCTGCCTCGGCGATGAAGTTCAGGTCGTGCGCTGCCACATCCACCCGCGGTCCGTGCTGGCCGTAGCCGGTGATCGCGCAGTAGATCAGGCGCGGATTGACGGCGCTCAGGGCGCTGTAGCCCAGGCCCAGGCGATCCATCACGCCGGGACGGAACTGCTCGAGCACGACATCGGCCGAGGCGATCAGCGGTGCCAGCCGATCGACCGCACCGGCGGCCTTGAGATCGATGGCGACGCTGCGCTTGCCGCGGTTGAGCAGCGCGAAGTTGACGCTGTCATCGCCGAAGCGCGGCACATACGAGCGCATCTCGTCGCCGCGGCCCGGACGCTCGATCTTGATCACCTCGGCGCCAGCCTCGGCGAGGATGAGGCTGGCGAGTGGTCCCGGAAGCAGCGTGCTGAAGTCGAGCACGCGCAGGCCTTTCAGTGGCTGGCTCATCGGAGGGGTCTCGAGTGCGTCATGCGGGCCCGTCCTGCGTCGAGCCGGCACGGCGGCGGTGGGCGACCGTCGCACGGCGCGCCGGCGCGTAGCCGGTGTCGCCCGTCTGCTCGAACAGGGCCTGCGAGACCTGCCAGTGCGCAGCCAGCCCGCTGTCTTCCAGCAACTTGATCGGACCCTGCGGATAGCCCAGCCCGAGCCGCAGCGTGGTGTCGAGGTCGTCGGCCGTGGCCAGGCCTTCATCGAGCCGGCGCAGCGCAGCGTTGTAATAGGGACGTACGAGGCGGTCGACGATACGACCGACGAAATCGCCGCACACGGCGACTTCGAGCCCGGCCGATTCGAGCACGCTGCGTGCAGCCTCGATGACTGCGTCAGGCGTGGCCGGCTGGCGCACCAGTTCGACCAGGTTGCTCGGCGGCAGGTCGCCAAGCCGGAAGCGGGAGAAGCCCACGACGCAGGATCCCTCCTGCCCACGCGACTCGCCGGTGTACTCGCCCAGGCATTCGGTGCAGAGTTCGACCAGCACCGCGACGCGGTCGCTGGCTGGGGCAAGGGCCATGGCCGCCGCGCCCGCGCCAGGCCCGAGAATGACAACCACCTCGCCTTGTGCAGCGCCGCCGGTCAGCAGTGGGTGGTCGGCCGCGAACGCGGGGCTGGGTCCGGTGGACAGGATGGTGTAGGGCATATCGGTTCAGCCTCCGAACATCGCGTTGGTCTCGTAGGTGTAGAACCCCTGGCCGGTCTTGCGCCCGAGGTGCCCGGCCGCGATCATCCTGCGCACCAGTGCAGGCACCGCGGCGCGCGGTTCATGGGTCGATGCGAACAGCGCTTCGGCAACCAGCAGATGCGTGTCGAGCCCGACCAGGTCGAGCAGTTCCAGCGGGCCCATCGGGTAGCCCAGTGCACGCTTGATGGCGAGGTCGATGTCGCGCGGCTGCGCCACCCCCGATTCGACCAGGCGTATCGCATCGTTGTTGAACGGCACCAGGAAGTAGTTGAGGATGAACCCGGGGTTGTCTCGGGTCCTGACCGGGGTCTGTCCCATCGCCTTGCAGAACGCCCAGGCGGCGTCGAACGTGTCGCTGCTGGTGCGGATGCCGGGCGACATCTCGACCAGCTTCATCAGTTGCGCTGGCAGGCAGAAGTGCATGCCGACGACGCGATCGGCGCGGCCTGAACCTGCCGCGATCTCGGTGATCGCGAGGGTCGACGTGTTCGACGCGAACAGCGTGCTGGCCGGACATACCGAATCGAGCTGTTGCAGCACCGCGTGCTTGGTCTGCAGGTCTTCGAACACGGCCTCGATGACGATATCGCATTCGGCCATGGCACCGATCTCGGTGGTGCCTTCCAGGCGGGCAAGGATGGCGTCGACCTCTGCCTGGGTCAGCTTGCCCCGCTGGACCGATTTCGCGAAGAAGCCTTCGGTCTGCTTGCGAGCGCGGTCCAGCGCCGCCTGGCGGGTGTCGTAGACGATCGTGCGAAAGCCTGCACGGGCGGCGACGATGGCGATGCCGGCACCCATCGTTCCGCTGCCGGCGATGCCGACGGTCCGGATGTCGCTCATTGCTGCGTCCTTTCCTCTTTCTGCGGCTCGGTCAGTCCGCGCTCAGCTGAAGCTCGCGGACGACTTTCGACCAGGTTGCAAGTTCGGTGCGGATGAAGGCGGCGAACTCCTCGGGTGTGCTGCCGACGCCCTCGGCGCCGACGGCCAGCAGGCGCTCCCTCATTTCCGGGGGAGCCAGGACTTTCGCGACCGCGTCACGAATACGCCGAACGACCGGCATCGGCGTGCCGGCCGGCACCATCACGCCATTCCACTCGATGGCTTCGTAACCGGGCACACCCGACTCGGCGACGGTCGCGACATCCGGCAGCATGGCCGCGCGGCGCGCACGGGTCACGCCGAGCGCGCGCAGCCGGCCGCTCTGAATGTGCTGGAGGGCTGCGGGGATCGTGGCAAACAGCAGCGAAGTCTCTCCCGCGAGCAGCGACACCACGGCCGGTCCGCCACCCTTGTAGGGCACATGGACCATGTCGGCGCCGGTCCGCTGCATGAACAGGCCAGCCGCGAGGTGGTTTGCCGTGGCGTTTCCCGCAGACCCGAACGTCAGTTGCGCGGGGCGCGCCTTGGCCAGGGCCAGCAGTTCCTTCACCGAGCGTACCGGCAGCGCCGAGTTGACCACCAGGACCATGCTCACCACGGACACCTGCGTGACCGGGATCAGGTCTTTCTCGGAATCGAACGGCATCTTCTTGATCATGCTGGGGTTGGCACCGAACGCGATGTTCGGCACGCCCCAGGTCAACCCGTCCGGCGCGGACTTTGCCGCAAGGTCAAGACCGATGGTCGAGGATGCGCCCGGCCGGTTGTCGACCACCACCTGCTGTCCGAAGTCGTCCGCCAGCCGCGGCGCGATGGTTCGCATGACGACGTCGGTCGAACCGCCGGGGGCGTACGGTACGATGATCCGCACCGGTTTTGAAGGGAATGCGGGCGCCTGGGCCAGACAACCGGTCGAAGCGATAAGCCCTGCAAACAGCAATGATGTCTTCAGATGATCCATCTGTGATCTCCTCCAGCGTTCGCGTGGACCGGCCAGGAGTCTGTTGCTCCCGTGGATGCTTTCTGGGCCGGCGTCGACCTGCAGCTACTTCTGCATGAAACTCCGCCCGATCAGCTGGCGGTGGACCTGGTTGGTTCCTTCCCAGATCTGGGTGATCTTTGCATCGCGCATCAAGCGTTCCACGCGATAGTCGCGGATGTATCCGTAGCCACCGAACAGTTGCACTGCATCGGTCGTGATACGCATGGCCAGGTCGGACGCCCGCAACTTGAGCATCGACGCTTCGATGCCGAAGTCGGTCGCTTCGGCGTCGACCAGCGCCGCGACATGCCACAGCCAGCGCTCGCACATGGCCAGGTCGGTGGCCATGTCGGCCAGCATGAACTGGATACCCTGGAATTCGACGATACGGCGCCCGGACTGCCGCCGCTCGTTGATGTAGGCGACTGCGTCCTCGAAGGCGGCGCGCGCGATGCCCAGGGCATGGGCCGCCACGCTCGGGCGCGACTTGTTGAGCGAGGCCAGCAGGATGCGCAGGCCGTCACCGGGCGCACCCAGCAGGTTTGCCTTCGGCACGCGGCACGACTCGAAGCTGAGGGCGGCGGTGCTCGAGGCGCGCAGGCCCATCTTGTCTTCCTCGCGGACCACCGACAGCCCTGGCGTACCTTTCTCGACGATCAACGCGGAGATGGCTGCCTTGCCGTCTTCGATCGTGCTCCATTTGCCGAAGACCAGATAGAGGTCGGCATGGGCGCCGTTCGTGATGAAGATCTTGGAACCGTCGACCACGATCTCGTCGCCATCTGGCGTGAACGACGTGCGCATGCCGGTGGCGTCGGAGCCCGCCGATGGCTCGGTGATCGTAAGGGAAGCAAGGCCACCCTCGACCATCACGGGCAGCAGCCGCTGCTTCTGCTCTTCGGTTCCGAAGTCGATCAATGGCTTGATCGCGTGGAAGTTGGTCGCCCAGATCACGCCCGTGGACGCACAGGCTCTGGACAGTTCTCGCACGCACTCGAGATAGGCGGTATACGACATCGGCGCACCGCCATAGGCCTCGGGGATGAACATGGCGTTCAGGCCCAGCGCGTTGATCGCGTCGACGTTGTCCTGGGGAAAGACGCCCGTTCGGTCGATCTGCTGCGCGTTCGGTGCGATCAGATCGCGTGCGAGCGCGCGCACGCTTTCGAGCAGCATCTGCTCGTCTTCGGAGAGATTGATCGTGCGATCGAGCCGGGTCAGCGCGTTCATGTCAGTGCGCGATGCCTTGTGCGCCGTCGAGATAGATCGTCTCGCCCGTCAGGAAGGGAATGTCTTCGGCCAGGAGCGCACCGATCAGCCGTGCCACGTCTTCTGCGGTACCGGACGCCCCCGCGGGGATGCGCCGCTTCAGGTATTCGTGGAGCGGACCGCTCTCGAGCGCTGCCCGGTTGAGGTCGGTCTGGATGTAGCCGGGCGCGATGTCGATCACACGGATACCCTTGCTGGCCCACTCGACGGCCAGGCAGCGGGTGATGGCACCAACCGCTGCCTTCGACGCGCAGTAGGCAAGGTTGCGCTTGACACCGATCCGGTCGAAGAAGGACCCGATGTTGACGATCATGCCTGAGCCGGCCTTCAGCAGGTGCGGATAGGCCAGCCGGCAGGCAGCGAACACCGCAGTGGTGTTGGTGGCCATCACCTGCTCGAAGCTTTCCGAAGTCATCTGGTTGCTGGGCGACTCGACATGGATGCCCGCATTGTTGACCAGTGCATGCAGCCCCCCGGCCTCACGGGCGACGCGCTCGAATGCTGCGGCGAGGCTTTGCTCATCGGTCACGTCGCATTGCACGCTGAGCAGGCGTCCGGCCAACCCCGCCGGCACCGGCGTTTCCACGCCCATCCCCTTGCGCGTGAGGCAGGCGACCGTGAAACCGCGGCGCGCCAGTTCGACGGCGATCGCTGCGCCGATGCCACGGCTCGCGCCGGTCACTGCAACCACCCGTTCATGCGTCGGCATATGCACGGCTATCGGTCCTTGAACTCGGGCTTGCGTTTCGCGCTGAATGCATCCATTCCCTCGGCCGCATCCTGCGTCTGGAAAGCCAGCGTCGACAGATCGGCCTCCAGCCTCAAGCCGTCCTGAAGCGGCAGGTCCATTCCTCGGGAGATCGCCGACCGGGCGAGCGCGAGTACCGGCAGGCTGAAGCCGGAAAACTCGCGTGCGAAGGCAATGCCCTCGGCGAGCGGATCGGCGCCGATGAGGCGGTTCACAAGACCGACCTGCAGCGCGTCGCTGGCGGTGAGCGTGCGCGCGGTGAGGATCATCTCCATCGCGCGCGACTCGCCGATCAGGCGCGACAGTCGCTGCGTGCCGCCATAGCCGGGGATGAGACCGAGCCGCACTTCGGGCAGCCCCATCTTCGCGTTGGCCGTTGCAAGCCGGAACGTGCATGCCATCGCCAGTTCCAGGCCGCCACCGAAGGCAAACCCGTTGATGACCGCGATCGATGGCATCGGAAGGCGATCGAGCCTGGCGAATGTCGTCTGGCCGAAGACCGCACCGTCATACTGGGCCTGCATCGACCGCCCGGTGAGCTCTTTGATGTCGGCACCCGCACAGAACGCCTTCGGGCCGCTGCCGGTGATGAGAAGCGCACGGGCATCGGTGACAGCGACCTTGTCGATCGCAGCGCCAAGGTCGGCGATCAGCGCGAACGACAGCGCGTTGAGCGCCTGCGGACGATTGATCGTGATCAGGGCGAACTCTTCAATGCGCGTCAGTTCGATCGACATGGCATCAGGCCTCGGTAGCAGCACGGACAGCAGCGCGCCGGATCGCCTGCGCGACGATGGCACCTGTGCGGGTCATCTCGATGAGTTCGCGCTTGAGCACCTTGCCACTGGCGGTCAGCGGAAAGGCTTCAAGGGTCACCCAGTACTCCGGCATGTCGTAGCGCGACAGGCCGGCGGCATCGAGGTGTTCGAGCATCGCCTGGGCGTCGATCTGCGCCCCGTTGCATGGAATCACTGCGAGGCAGACACGCTCACCCAGCCGGGCATCGGCGATCGGAAACGCCGCCGCCTTCAGCACGTCGGGGTGCTTCATGGCGAGGTTCTCGATGTGCGCGGGGTGGATGTTGTGGCCACCGCGAATGATCAGGTCTTTCTTGCGGCCGACGATCTGCAGGTTGCCATGCGCGTCGAGCCGGCCGAGATCGCCACTCATGAACCAGCCGCTCGCGTTGAACGAAGACTCGGTGGCGAACTGGTTGTCGAAATAGCCGAGCGTGAGCAGCGCGCCGCGCGTGCCGATTTCGCCGATCTCGCCGGGGGCGGCTTCGAGGTCGGGGTTCTCGGCATTCCACAGCCGCGTCTCGTACCCCGCGCAGGCCCGTCCGCAGGTACCGGTAACGACTTCGACCGGGTCGTCGGGCAGCGTGTACTGGTGCGAGCCGTTCTCGGTCATGCCGTACACGTTCAGGGTGGAAATGCCCATGTCGAGGAAGCCATGGCAAAGCTCCGGCGCAATGGGCGCGCCTGCCATGTAGAAGATGCGTACCGCACCCAGGTCTTGCAGGCCCCTGCGGCGCGCTTCGGCCAGGATGTCGATGCCGTGGGTCGGCACGCCCATCACGTAGGTCGAGCCGGTTTGCAGGATCCAGTCGAGTGGCTTGACGCCCGCGGGCGGATCGTTGATCACCAGCTCGAAACCGGCCACCAGCGACTGCAGTACGGCGACCGTGGCGATATGGTGCGACAGCGGGCTCAGCGAGCACAGGATCGTGGAAGGGTCGTGGCCCCAGTCGTGGACCATCGCGCGGGCATTGGCCAGAAGCGTGTTATCCGAGTGCATCACACCCTTCGGGGCACCGGTAGTTCCCGAGGTGAACGCGAGGTAGCAGACCTTGTCCGGGTTGGTGTCCACGGGCGGCGCATCGACGGCGTGGTCGCCGCCGGTCGATGGCAGTGGCGTCTCTGCATCCCGGTCTTTCGAGAAGCGGTAGAACCGCTTCATCTTCGGCAGGCCCTCGACGGCTGCGAAGATGTCGAAGCGCTCGCCATCGGCCCCGTACTCGGACTGCGCAAACAGGGCCGCGCAGCCCGTGCGTTCGAGCAGCGACATCACGTCGGCGCCGGTGTAGTTCTGGTGCAGCGACGGATTGCACACATATCCGTTGCGCGAGCAGGCGAGCATGATGACGACGCATTCGGCCCGGTTGGGCAACCAGATGGCCACCCGGTCGCCGCGGCGCAAGCCCGCGCCGTGCAGGTCGGCCGCCAGGCGGTCGACCTGAGCCAGCAGCGTGCGCCATGTGAGGCGGACGCGGCTGTCGCGCAGTGCGAAGGCGTCGGGGCGTTCGAGCGCATGCTTTTCCAGCAGCGAATAGAGCGTGTCGTCGCGCCAGTGGCCCGCTTCGTAGTACGCGCGCGCAACGGCAGGATCGTGCAGGGTCAGCAGCGTGGTCATGATGCGTTGCGTCAGTGGCCCATCTTGTCCGGATCGGGCTTGCGCTTGCCGCGGAACGCTTCGCCCAGTTCCTTCGATTCGTCCGTCTCGAGGTAGAGCCTCAGCAGCAGATCGTGGCTCACCCGTGCAAGCCCGCCGACCCCGCCATGCCTTGCGGTGAAGGCGGCCTTGACCGCTGCCAGCGCGAACGCGCCGCGTTCGCACATCTCCATGGCCATGCGCGTGGTTTCCTCGCGCAGCTGGTCGTCCGGGACGACCTTGTTGATCAGGCCCAGCGCGAGCGCTTCATGGGCCGACAGCCTGGGGTTGGTGAACCACATCTCCTTGGCCTTCTTCTTGCCGACGAGGTCTTCGAGATACCACGTTCCGTACCCCGCGTCGAAGCTGCCCATCATCGGCCCGACCTGCCGGAAGACGGCGCTTTCCTTGGCGATGGTAATGTCGCACATCACCTGCAGCACCTGGCCGCCACCGACCGCGAAGCCGTTGACCGAGGCAATGACAGGCTTCTGCAGCCGCTCGATGCTTTCGTAGATCTCCAGCGTCGGCAGCATTCCGGCGTAGAGGGTCGTGTCTTCCATTCCTTCCTTGCGGCCGCCGATGCAGAAGAATCGATCGCCTGCCCCCGTGATCACCAGCACGCGGGTTCGCGTCTCGCGGCGCATGTCGTCGATGCAGTCACGGATCTCGTGGCACATCTGCGCGGTGAACATGTTGCCGTCGTCCGGGCGGTTCAACGTCAGCCAGCCGATGG
Organism: Rhodocyclaceae bacterium; assembly: GCA_020248265.1. Taxonomy (NCBI): domain Bacteria; kingdom Pseudomonadati; phylum Pseudomonadota; class Betaproteobacteria; order Rhodocyclales; family Rhodocyclaceae; species Rhodocyclaceae bacterium. Next base: position 44,682 of record JADCHX010000004.1, on the reverse strand, counting down.
GACCCTGTTCTTCATAAAGTATGGTTTCGTAGCTCATATGACGTTGGCCTCGCGAAGTGCGGAGATTCTCTTGTCGTCGTAACCCAGCAGGTCTCCAAGCAGCGCGGCAGTGTGCTCGCCCAGCAGGGGCGGCGCGCTGCGGTAGGTCGAACGGTTGCCGTCGACGCCGATGCCCAGCCCCACCTGGGGAACGCGCCGGGCATCGGAAGCCGACGCGCTGTAGAACAGGCCGCGGGCCACCAGTTCTTCGTCGTGCACCAGCTCGTCGACACGGTTTACCGGGCCAGCCGGTACGCCGGCAGGCGCCAGCAGCGACAGCCAATGATCGCGCGGCCGAGTCTTCAGGATCTGCTGTATGTCGCTGACGATCTGCGACCGGTGCTCGAGTCGCCCGGCGTTGCTCGCATACGCTTCGTTGCCCGCATATTCAGGATGGCCGATCGCCTGCCAGAACCTTTTCCAGATGGCATCGTTGCCCAGGCCGAGCGTGAGCGGTTCGGTCGACGTGTCGAAAACCTGATACACGGCGATGACGCTGTCCCTGGCCCCGGAGCGCGCCGGCACGCGACCCGAGCCGAGGTAGGGGACGATGCGAGGCGACATGAAGCGGGTCATGCTCTCGACCATGGCGATGTCGATCTGATGGCCGCGGCCCGTTGCGCGCCGGTCGAACAGCGCGCTGGCGACGGCGAAGGCAGCGTCCATGCCCGACACCAGGTCGGCGGCCGGCGTACCAACCTTCTGCGGCGGATTATCGGCCTCGCCGGTGAGATCCATCACGCCACTGTAGCCCTCGGCAATGAGGTCGTAGCAGGCAAGATCGCCGCGCTGTCCAGACAGGCCGAACCCCGTGATCGACACATGCACGAGGTCGGCGCGCACTGCGGCGAGCGCGGCGTAATCGATGCCGAGCTTGCGCTGGACCCGTTCGACCAGGTTGACCACCACGACATCGACGTGCCGGACGAGGTCGTGCAGTACGGCCCGACCCGCCTCGGATGCATAGTCGAGGGTGAAACTCTGCTTGTTGCGGTTCACGCTGAGGAACCAGAGCGACTCACCATCGAGGAATGGCGGCCCCCATGCACGGGCGTCGTCACCGCGGCCCGGCCGCTCGACCTTGATGATCTCCGCACCCATGTCGCCCAGCATCATGGTCGCGTAGGGCCCCGCAACAGATGTTGTCAGGTCGAGTACGCGAACCCCCCGGAGCAGACCCTCGCCCGCCGGGGCAGGTGGCGGCAACGAGTCGAGCGGCAACGGCGAGGCAGTGGTCTTGGACATGGCTTGCGATAATGCAAGGCCCATGCCACCGGTGTCGCCGTACGCGCGCCCTAGGAACGGCTTGCGAACCGTGGCGTGTCCGTGTTCTCATTGAGGACACGGTGACATACAGTGTCCTCGATAAGGACGCGGGCGCCGGGGCGGAGGAAAGGATGTCTCATCGGCGGTCTGGCATCGGCGTGCTGGTCACGGATCGACAGGGCCTGGTCCTGCATGTGAGCGATCTCATGGAGAACCCGAGGGTACGCGAGGCCGCGCTTGCGTGGCAGCCCTCGCAGCCCGCGGACATGAACGTGGTCGAAGTGGACGGCCAGCGGTTGATACTCATGTACCGCGCCGGCCACGACACGTCGGTGCGCTTCGCCCACCAGGCAGGCGTGGAGGACGCGCTGTTCGACTTCGTTGCCAGTGTCGACTTCGCCTATGCGATTTTCGAGCATCTGTTGAGCAGCCCGTATGAAGCGATGACCGTGGTGGACGACCGCGGCTGCGTTCGCTACATCAGCCCCGTCCATGCGCGCTTCTTCGGGCTCGCACCGGGCGAAGGTTTCGGGCGCCACGTGACCGACATCATCGAAAACACGAGGCTGCATGAAGTAGTGCGCACCGGAAAGGCCGAGATCGGCCAGGTACAGAGCATGCGCGGCGTGGCCCGGGTCGTCAGCCGTATTCCGATCGTCTCGGGTTCGAAAACGGTGGGTGCGATCGGTCAGGTGATGTTCAAGGCCCCCGAGGCCGTGCATGACCTCTCGCGGGAAGTGACGAGGCTGCGCTCCGAGGTCGCGTACTACCGCCGGGAACTGTCCGACATGAGGCTTCGCGGCAGCATGGTCGACCAGATCGTGGGCACCAGCAGTGCCGTGCGCAAACTGAAGGCGGACATCGAGCGCGTGGCACCACTGGATGTCCCGGTCCTGCTGATCGGAGAGAGCGGCACGGGCAAGGAGCTCGCGGCGACCGCGATTCACGCGCTGAGCACGCGCCACGGCAAGCCCATGGTGTCGGTCAACGCAGCGGCGTTGCCCTCGGGGCTGGTCGAGAGCGAGCTGTTCGGGTACGAACCGGGCGCGTTCTCGGGGGCCGACCGCAAGGGTCGCCACGGCCGCTTCGAGATGGCGCATCGCTCGACGCTGTTCCTCGACGAGATCGGCGACATGCCGATCGAGGTGCAGGTCAAGCTGCTGCGGGTGCTCCAGGACGGACAGTTCGAACGCGTCGGCGGATCGACCAGCACCCAGTCCAACTTCAGGCTGATCAGTGCCACCCACTGCGACCTCGAACAACTGGTCGGCACCGGTCGTTTCCGGCTCGATCTGTTCTACCGGATCAGCACGGTCGTGCTGCGGCTGCCGCCACTGCGCGAGCGGCTGGAGGACATCCCGCTGCTCGCCGGGCATTTCCTCAAGGCCTTCGCGCAGCGCAACGAGCGCATGGCCAAGGACATTTCGCCCGAGGCGTGTGCCGTGCTTCGAACCTTGCCCTGGCCAGGCAACATTCGCCAGCTCCAGCATGATCTCGAGCAGGCGGCTATCTTCAGCGAGGGCAATGTCATCGGTGCCGACGACCTGCCGCGCCGCGCACCGATCCACTCCGGAACCATGTCGCACGTACGCGAGACCCTCGAGGATGTCGAGTTGAAGATGATCGAGGACGCATTGATCCGCTGCGCCGGAAACAAGAAGCAGGCCGCCAGTGAACTGGGCATCTCGCGCTCGCATCTCTACAAGCGGCTGGCACGGCGTTGAAGGCCACTATGATCGAGCGCCCCGATGGCCCGCTGACCGGCCTGGTCGTCGTGGAACGCGCCGGCAGGCTGTCGGTCAGTGCCTGCGGCTTCCTGCTTGCCAGCCTGGGGGCGCGAGTGATCCGGGTCGAACAGGCTGCCGATGAGGCGACGGTCGCATCGGCACCCACCGCGCTCGAGCGATTGCTGATCGGAGGCAAGACACGCGTCAAGGCCGACGACTTCCAGTGGTCCGAGGCGCTTTCGATCGCGCGCGTCGTCCTGCTCTCGGGCGGAGATTCGGATCCACTGCTTGGCATGCTGCGCGCAACCATCGACCGCCTGAATGATCCTGCCGCCCCGCCGTCGGCCGCTCGCGGCCATGTCCCCTCGTCGGTCGTCTGCTGTATTTCCGCGCAAGGCCTGGGGCACCCGGACCTTCCCGAAGAAGCCACCGATGCCCTGATACAGGCATTGGGCGGGCTGATGGCCGTGACCGGCGAGCCCGAGGGCGAGCCGGAGTTTGCACGCGTGCCGATCGGCGAATCGAGCGCCGCGGTGATCGCCAGCATCTCGGTGGTGGCGTCGCTCCTTTCACCTCAGTCGCAGATGATCGACCTGAGCCTGGTCGAGATTGTCGCCGACCAGCTCAGGTCGCATGTATCGCTGCTGCAAGGCGGGCAGGACAGCGGATTCCGCTCCGGCTGTGGTCATCCTCTGTGCTGTCCGTGGAATGCCTATCGCGCGCTCGATGGCTGGATACTGATCTGTTCGGCCACCGACGAGCACTGGACCGCGATCGTCGAGTCGATCGGTGAGGGCGCGCTCGCCCGCGATCCACGCTATGCGACGCGTTCGGCGCGCCTTGCGAACCGGGCTGACGTCGACCGGCTGCTGCAAGACCGCACACAAAGCCGGACCGTCCGGGACCTGCTGGAGGCACTTGGCGCGTCTGGCGTGCCGGTGGGGCCGGTCGTCCCTCTAGGGGAGGTCGCCTCGGACCGCGTGCTGCAGGCCAGCGGCAGCGTCGAGCGCTATCGCTCGGAGGCGGTGTCGCGGGTACCCGTGCGCATCCGGCCAGTCGGCCTGGATCCGGCAAGGCCGCGGCGGCCCGAACCGGCCTGCGCCGAGCAGCCCGGCGCGCAACGGCATGCGCTCTCGGGCACTCGAGTGGTAGAGCTGACCGTGTATGCGGCCGGGCCCCTGGCCGGTTTCGGACTCGCCAGCCTCGGCGCAGAAGTGACGAAGATCGAATCGCCGGATGGCGAAGCATGCAGGCAGTGGCAACCCCAGTTCGACGGTGTGAGCGGCTATTTCGCCAACTACAATGCCGGCAAGCGCTCGCTCTGCCTCGACCTGCGCAACGAGCAGGACCGCCAGCGACTCTGGGCCCTCCTCGATCGGGCCGATGTATTCCTGCACAACCTGCGGCCGGGCGCGGTCGAGCGGCTCGGATTCGGCATCGACCCGGTCGTGCGGCGAAACCCGCGCATCGTGTACTGCGCCATTTCGGGATACGGCAGCGACGGCCCTTCCTTGCCGGCGCTCGATACCGTGATCCAGGGCCACGGAGGGCTGGCGTCGGCGGTGGGCGACGGGTCGGTACCACTTCGCATCGGCTATTCGATCGCCGACCAGCTGACCGGCCACTTCGCCGCCACCGGGATCATCGCGGCATTGCACGCCGTTGCCCGTACGGGACAGGCGCAGCATGTCGACATCGCGATGGTCGATGCCATCGCCTGGCTCACGCACCTGGCCTGGGCCGACGGGGACGCGTTACCACCGACCCGCATGGTGCGCGCGCGCGATGGCTGGGTAGTGGCCGCCTCGGCAGAGGTGCCCGCCGAGTCGCTCCTCACGCGGGCTGCACTCGTACAGGCGCTGACAGGGTCGGGCATCGCAGCAGTGCCGGTGCTCGAAGCCGGCGAAGTACTCAAGCAGCCGCCACTGGCTGCCCGCGGTTCGCTGCACTCGGTGCAGGCACCGCTCGGACATTGCATGATCGACGTGTTCGCAGCCCCGTTCGGCATCCCGGTATCGGTACCGACCCGAATGGCCCGGCTCGGAGAAGACCATTCAACGACATGAAAGACCTGGAAACATGAACGGCAACCTTCCGCTCTCCGGCGTGCGCATCGCCGACTTCAGCCGGCTGCTGCCGGGGCCCTTCGCCACACAGATGCTCGGCGCACTGGGGGCAGACATCATCAAGGTCGAAGAGCCGGTCACGGGTGACCCCAGCCGCCACAGCTATCCTCGTTACCGGGAGAACAGTGTCTATTTCCATGCGGTCAACACGAACAAGCGCAGCATCGAGATCGACCTGCGCAGCGAACAGGGCAAGGAACAGGCGCGCCGGCTGATCGGACACTGCGACGTCGTCGTCGAGTCGTTCCGGCCGGGGCTGATGCGCAAGCTGGGCCTCGACTACGGCAACGCGAAGGCGATCAATCCGGGCATCATCTACTGCTCGATCAGCGGCTTCGGACAGACCGGGCCGCTGTCCCACGTAGCCGGCCATGACCTTGTGATCCAGGCGATGACCGGCCTGATGGGCTGCGCCCCCGACGGATCGGCGCCAGTGCCCGGCCTGCAGGCGGCCGACTTCGCCGGAGGTCTCTACGCGGTGATCGGCATCCAGGCCGCTCTCGCCCGCCGTGCCAGGAGCGGCGAGGGCTGCGAAGTCGATCTGGCGATGTTCGAAGCCCTGCTCGACCTGTGCCTCATTCCGCTCAGTTCGGCGTTTTCCAGGGCAGCCAGCGGGTCGGGTGAGCCGCGGATGGAAGCCTTCGGGGGCAATCCGAGGTACTCGACCTACCGGACGAAGGATGGGCGATACGCCGCGGTGACGCTGCTTGAAACGAAGATATGGAAGGAGTTCTGCACCGCCATCGGTCGCCTGGACCTCGTCCACGCCGACGAGTCGCCGGCCGATCGCCTGAGCACGCACGGCGAGCGCGGGCTTGCGTACCGCGCTGCACTGGCAGAGTACTGCGCGTCGTATACATGGGCCGAGATCCTGTCGCACATGGAGCGTACCGGCATCGCGATCTGCCCGGTGTGCAGCCCGCAGGATACGATGGATCTCGCGCACGTCAGCGCACGCGGATCGATCGACTACTTCAACCACCCACAGGAGGGACGGATACCGCATCTGGTCAGTCCGTTCGCCACGGCAGGGCTTGCCCTGCGGCATCCGGTACCCGCGCCCTCGCTAGGACAGCACACCGCGGAGATCCTGCGCGAGCTGGGATACTCGGAAGATCAGATCGCATCCCGGGCGGCACGATCCGTACCTGCGGCTGGCTCGATCACGACGGCGTAACGTATCGAGCACCTCGCACTGACCTCGCGGTCAGTGCGCCAGCGAAGCCTCGATCTCGGCAAAGGTCCGCGCGACCTCCAGCGGCTGGGGCTGCACGCGGCCTGTCGGGCCGAGCTGGCGTTCGATCTGGGTGGCGGAGAACACGCCGCGCACCGCCTGTGCGCCATCGGCAAGCGACTCCACCACGAGCGCATGCTGGCGGCCCGAACCACGCAGGCTGGCGAGCACATGGCCTACGCGCGCATGCAGTACGTCCTCGACGCGGAACGCCTCCAGCCGCGTACGCGGCGTCATGATGTCGCGCACCAGCAACTCGGATACCGGCACGCCGTTCTGGCTGGCGGCCAGAACCGGCCGCTCGCCGAGCATGTCGTTGAGCGTCACCAATCCTTCAATGTGGCCGGTGATATCGACGCAGAAAAGCATGCGTACGCCGCGGTTGCGCATGCGCTCGCGGGCGTGTGCGACCGAATCGCCGGCACGCACCACGACCGCAGCATTACGGCGCAGGTCGGTCATCGAATCCAGGGCAGGGCTCTCGAGCGTGACACGATCGGGAAGCGCCTGCGCCGGTTGCAGGATGCCGGCACCGGCGAGGACCGTGACCACCGGCAGGGGGTTGAACTCGTCGAACATCGCGATCTCCCTAGGCAATGGGCGCCAGGGCGGTGGCGCCGGGACCACGGCCGCGGGTGCGCGACCGTGAGACAACAGCGACATGCTGCGCCCTGGAGGCTTACGACGGCCTTTCCGTGACGCAGATCGTCGCTCCCGGTCGGGCAACTACTGCGGCCGTATCCCCGCCGCCTTCATCACCTTGCGCCACCTGGCCAGCTCGCTGCGCAGGTAGTCGCCGAACTGCTCGGGCGTGCTGCCGACGACCTTGCCACCGGCCGCCTCCAGCGCGGCACGCAGGTCGGGCGCATCGCGCAGCATCGTCACGATCTCGGCATTGAGCCGCTGTACGATCTCGCGCGGCGTGCCGCTGCGTACCACCACCGCATGCCAGGATTCGGCGGCAAAGCCCGGATAACCCTGTTCCGCGACCGTCGGCACGTCGGGCAGCGGCGCGAAGCGGCCCGGCGAGGACACCGCGAGCGCACGCAGCCGCCCGGCCTTCACCTGCTGCACCATGATGATCGGGGTCAGCATGCCCATCGACACATGGCCGGCCATGATGTCGCTCGCAGCGGGGTTGTCTCCCTTGTAGGGCACGTGGGTGAGCTTCATGCCGGCGGTCAGGCTCAGGTACTCGGCTACCAGATGCGTCGCCGTGCCCTGGCCAGTGGTCGCATTGGTGAGTTCGAGCGGCTTCGATCTCGCCAGCCGCACCAGTTCCGCCAGCGAACGCACCGGCAACGAGGGATTCACCACCAGCACGAACGGAAAGGTCGCGACCAGCGTGACCGGCGCCACGTCCTGCAACGGATCGTAGACCGGCTTCTCCTGGCCGGCCGGGGTGGTGGCGAGCACACCGGCCGCGCCGACGAACAACGTGTATCCGTCAGCGGGCGCCTTGAGCAGCGCCTCGACGCCGATCATGCCCGCAGCGCCGGGCCGGTTCTCGACCAGCACCGGCCGGCCGAGCGCGTCACCAAGCCGCACGGCGATCATGCGACCGGTGGTGTCGACTGCGCCGCCTGCGGCGAACGGAACGATCATCCGCAACGGCTTTGCGGGCCACACTGCCGCAGGTGCCTCGGCGGCGGGCGCGACCGACGGGAGTCCTGCAACCGCCAGAAGGCCGATCGACACCAGCGTACTTCGTTTCATCTTCTTCCTCCCCGAGCGACGGTGCTTCGGACGGCACCGCGCGCCACCCTCAAAGGTACTGCCGGTACCAGTCGACCGTCTCTTTCATGACGACCTCGAACACCTCGGCGTTGATCTCCTGGTAGACCTCCTTGTGGTCCATGCCCGGGATGATCACCAGCTTCTTCGGCTCGCCCGCCTTCGCATGCAGCGTGCGCCCTTCCTCCACCGGCACCATCGTGTCGCGCTCGGTGTGGATGAACAGTGCGGCACGCGGCGAGATCCGGTGCACCACATCCTCGGGACGGAAGGTCATCGCGGCGTCCACGCTCTCCAGCGGATAGCCTTCCGGGTACTGGCCCTCGTAGCGCTGCCCTTCGGCATAGGCATCGGCCTGGCGCTGGGTGATTCCCGGGCCCTGCGGGAACAGTACCTGGTAGGGGAGCCGCTTCGACTGCCCGGTCATGACCCGGCGGATGCGGTCCTCCTTCAGCTCGTCCATCAGCCTGAGCATCTCCCAGGTCGGGCGCTTGCTGCGCGTCCAGCGCTCACCGTTTGCCGGGCCCGCGACCTCCACCACGCAGCGCACCCGCTCGTCGATGGCCGCTGCATAGGTCACCGTCGCGCCGCCGAAGCTGACCCCGAACAGGCCGACCCGCGCCGGATCGACCTCCGGCCGCTGCTGCATGAAGGTGACCGCGTTGACGATGTCGCTCACCTGTTCCATCGGGATGTTCCGGGTGCGTACGCCTTCGCTGTCGCCGAAGCCACGGTGATAGAAGATCAGCGCCACGTAGCCGTGCGCGATCAGGTAGCGGGCGAAGGCCGGCATGTAGACATCCCGGCGGCCCGAGTTGCCGTGGACGCAGATCACGGCGGGGCGCCGCTCGCCCGGCGCGAGGCCATCGGGCACGTAGATCCGGGCCGAGATCTTCAGGCAATCGCTGTAGTAGAACAGGTCTTCCTGCATGGCAGCTCCTCCAGTGTCGATGGGGAAGATACGACAACTGGCTGGTGCGGCGGAACGTCACTCCTCCGGACGGGGCGGCCCCTTCCCTGTCGCCTCCAGGATGGCGGACAGCAGATGCGCCGGCGGGGCGAAGCGTTCCGACAGGCGCAGGGTGCGCGCGAGGCACTGGTCGCAGCGGGAGACGTGGCGAACATCGACGAAGAAGTCGGCCGGCGTACGCAAGCGCTCGTCGAGCGCGCAGGCGAGCAGCGCATGCAGCGCATCGTCGGCCGGATGGCGCGGAAGGGAATCCCGGGGGCTGACGCATCCGGTCACACGCTGGTAATCGACTGCTGCTGCAAGCGGCGCCTCGGGCTCTTCTGCGTCGAGTTCGTGGACGATGTCCAGATCCGGCTGCAGCGGCAGACCGCGGAACAGGCCAACCATCAGCGCGAGTTCGAGCAGCGCCTCTCGGCATGCCCGACATCCCTGGACGTGGAAACTTTCAACGGTCACGCCGCTGCCCTGCGTGTCGTCGAACAGCAGCGCGTCCAGCTCGGCGGCATCCAGGTGGCCGCGCGTCTGCATACGCTATCCCTGCCGCGCGCTCATGCCAGCAGCCACGGACGCTCGCCCAGCCGGGACGACAGGCAGTCGCGCAGCGCCTGTGTACCCCGCGATACCCGCTGCGCCGCGCTGGCCTGCGACAGACCGAAGATGGCGGCGATCGACCGCTGGTCCAGTGCATACTGGTATCGGCCAGCGATTGCCTTTTGCTGCCGGGGCGGCAGCTTGTCGTAACTTTGAACGATGAAGTCCCGCAGTTCGGCGAGCAGCGGGTCGGCCTGGGGATCGCGGTCGGAAGGGGGAATGCTAGCGCTGGCGTCCTCGCGCTCGGCATCGTTCGCAGGGAAAAGGTCATGGACCGGACGGGGTCGGCCACGCGCGAACGACAGTGCTTCGTTGTTCACGATTTCGCGCAGGAATCGCTCGAAGGCCGTACCGTGCCACAGGCGCAGCCGCCAGCAGTCATTCTCGCGCAGCCGCACGAAGACCCTCCGGGTCACGTCGACGGCATCATGGTGCCCGAGGCGGGCGTCGCGGCAGGCGCTGCAGTAGATGAAGCGGACGTACTGGCGAACGAAACGATCGATGCTGTCGGGATCGCTGGCAATGACGGCTTCGATGAGGGTGCGGTCAGCGTCTAGATCAGAATGGATAGTCATTCGGCCGGGGACGAAATTTTTAGCAACCGTGACATAATGCACTGTTTTCGGCTCGAATGTGTGATTGGTGTTCCGGTTGGCTGCAAATATCCCGCTGATCAGGCGCGATCGCGGCCCACGATCGCGGCCCGCGGTGCTATTGGACTATGCTTTCTGCCCGAGCCTAGTGAAGGGACGACCATGAGCGATACAGACCACAAGCGCCTGGCGGCCGACATCGGCGGCGACCGGGCCGGCCCGGTGGACACCGCAGACCACGGCATGAAGTTCTGGGAGAAGCAGGCGAACGCGATGCGTTCGACGCTGAGCCGCAAGGGCATCACGCGCACCGACGAGCTGCGCCGCGCGGCGGAAGAGCTCGGCGAGCGCTACGCCGGGCTGGCCTACTTCGAGCGCACGACCAGCGCGCTGCGCACCATCCTCATCGAGAAGGGCCTCATCACCGAGGACGAGCTCGCTGCGAAGATGGCTGAAGTACGGGCGCGCTTCGACGTACCGCGCGCTACGCAGTCCCCACCTGCGCAGCCGGGTGGTCAATGAGCGCGGCATCCGCGCCCTCCGCCTCCGGTGCGCCGGTCGACGCCCTGTCGGCCTACACGCCCGCGCCCGGGCATCTCTACAACGTGGGCGACCGGGTACGGATCCGGCGCAGCTATCCGCCAGGCCATCGCCGCACGCCCGATTACATCAAGGGCAAGACCGGCGTGATCGAGCGCATCTGCGGTGCCTTCCCCAACCCGGAAGAACTCGCCTACGGGTTCGCGGGCGAGCCGAAGAAGGTCCTCTACCGTGTGCGCTTCATGCAGAACGCTGTCTGGCCCGACTACCAGGGGCCGACGCACGATCTCATCGAGATGGAAATCTTCGAGCACTGGCTCGAGCCGGCCTGAAGCGGTCCGCAACCCTACCCGCCCGGGGAGTCACGACATGCACGATCATCCGTTCGACCACTACGCCAACCGCCGCCCCGGTCGTGGCCATGGACATGACCATGACCACGATGCGCACCATCCGATAGAAGAGCACGACGACGGCCCTCCTTCGGAATACGAGATCATGAGCCGCGCCATGCAGGAGCTGCTCGAGGCGAAAGGCATCATCACCGCCGATGAAGTGCGCGAGCGCATGGAGATCTTCGACGAAGAGTTTCCGTACCGCGGCGCGATGGTGGTGGCGCACGCATGGAGCGATCCGGCATTCAAGCAGCGCCTGCTCGCCGACGGCAAGGCTGCCATCTCGGAACTGGGCATCGGCATGGAGGCCGAGCGCCTGATCGCGGTCGAGAACACCCCCGAGGTGCACAATGTCATCGTGTGCACGCTGTGTTCGTGCTATCCGCGAACCCTGCTCGGCATGCCGCCGACCTGGTACAAGAGCGACAACTACCGCGCACGGGTCGTCTACGAACCACGCGCAGTCCTGAAGGAATTCGGCACTGAACTGCCCGACGACGTGACGATGCGCGTGCACGATTCGAACGCCGACATGCGCTACATCGTGGTGCCCATGCGTCCGGCCGGCACCGAAGGCTGGAGCGAGGAAAAGCTCGCCGAGATGTTGACCCGGGACACGCTGGTGGGCGTGACCGTGCCGCGCGTTCGCAAGGATTCGCCTGGCAGTGCGTGACTATCCGCTGCACGCGGTGATTGATGCCCCTGATTTCCAGGCGCCACCACCCCGCAGGAGACAAAATGACCGCTGAAGAACAACGCGCGCTGCTCGCCATTGCACTGCTGGCTGCATTCTCCGACGGCGACAAGTCCGACGCCGAGCGTGATGAAGTGAAGCGGATCGTGCGCAATCTCAGTGGCCAGGCCGCCGGGCTCGACGTTTCGGCGCTGATGCAGGACGTGCTGCTCAAGCGCCTGGGCGTGCCCGACGCCTTGGCTGCGCTGAAGGCCCCGGAGCATCGCCAGCTGGCCTACGAACTGGCGGTGTGCGTCTGCGATGCCGACGGCTTGCAGTCGCCGGCCGAGCGCCACTTCCTTGTCGGCCTCAAGGCAGCGCTGGGTGGCAACGTCGACACGGCGTTCGTCACCCAGGCCGACGGCCTGGCACGCGAGACCGATGCGCTGGTCGCGGTCAGCGCGGATGCAGCGCCTGCCAGCCCCATCGATCGCGCGGCGCTCGACCAGCGCATCTTCAACCGGGCCGTGCTCTGCGGTGCGCTGGAACTGCTGCCGCAAAGCTGGGCCAGCATGGCGATCATCCCGCTGCAGGTGAAGCTGGTACACAGCGTCGCGCAGGCCCACGGCGTCACGTCCATCGACGCCGGCATGGTGAAGGAGTTCATCGCCACGGCCGGTGTCGGCCTGACCGGACAGTACCTGGAACAGATCGGCCGGAAGCTGGTGGGCGGCCTGCTCGGCAAGGTGATGGGTGGGCTCGGCCGCGGCGTGGGCAGCGCAGGCACCGGCATGGCGATGAGCTTCGCGACCACCTACGCCCTTGGGCAACTGGCCGTGCGCTACTACGGCGGTGGCCGGCAGATGAGCACGGCGCTGCTCAAGCAGACGTATCAGGATCTGCTGGTGAGCGCGAAGCAGATGAAGACAAAGGCGCTACCGCAGATCCAGCATCAGGCGCGCACGCTGGACGCGAGCAAGGTGCTGCAGATGGTGCGCCAGCCCCTGGCGTGAAGCGGGGTCGCGCACCAGCAAACCGGATACCGGAGCGGCGGCGCGCCCCTGACCGGTCCCCTATACTGGGCCCGCCCGCACGCGCCCGTCCCCGGGCCAGCCCGAAACCCAGCCGAGGCCCCGCATGGCGAACGCGCCCGAGGTGTATGTAAACGGCCGCTACCTGCCGGCCGACCAGCCGCAGGTCTCCTTCTTCGACTGGGGCTTCCAGTTCGGCGACGGCGTGTACGAGGTGATCTCCACCTGGCAGGGGACAATGTTCCGGCTCGACGACTACCTCGACCGGCTCGACGCATCGATGCACGCCGCCTGGCTGGATCCCGGCATGAGCCGCGCGCAGTGGCGCGAGGCCGTGCTTGAGGTCACGCGGCGCAGCGGACTGCGCGATGCGGGAACGAAGATCATCGTCAGTCGTGGCGCGCAACCGCCGGGCACGAACGACCTGCGCCTCTGTCAGCCCAACGTGTTCATCGCCGCCTCGCCCTACATGTTCCTCGGCACCGATGAGCAGCGCGAGCAAGGCATCCGCTTGATGATCGCGCACCAGCGCGGGATGCCGGCCGACACGCTCGATCCGCGCTACAAGCACATCTCGCGGCTGCAGTACAACCTCGCGCGGATCGAGGCGGCCGAGGCAGGCTATGACGATCTCGTCTGGCTGTCGCACGAGGGCCATGTGCAGGAGGCGCCCCGCTCGAACCTGTTCGCCGCGCGCGACGGCGTGCTCTACACTCCGGCCGCCGGCGTGCTCCATGGCATCACGCGCATGACCTTCTGCGAACTGGCACGTGAGCTCGACATCCCGGTCGAGGTGCGCCCGCTCACCGCCTTCGACCTGTTCGTCGCCGACGAGGTGTTCACCTGCAGCACCTCCGGCGCGGCGCTGGCGGTACGAGAGGTCTCAGGGCGTCCGGTGCGCCAGGCGGTGCCGGGGCCGATCACGCGCAGGCTGCAGGAAGCCTACTGGCGGATTCGTGCCGAGGGGCGACATGGGACGCAGGTGTATCCGGGCTGAGGTAGCGAGCCTGATCGGTTCCCAGGCATGCCGGGTTTCCGGCCCGAACCGGTGCGTACGGGCGTTGGCGGCGCGAGACCCTCAGCCCATAACCTGACCTTTCAGGTCAGAATGGGCAAACCCGTGGGTACGTGGCAAATGCAGGCGGCGAAGGCGCCCCTGGCCGAGACCGAAGACATCGAGTTCCCGCGCGACCGCAGCCCTGGCCGCGAGGTGCCGCTCTGAGCTACCTGATCGCCACGAACGCGCTGTCGGAACTGCGGCGCCGTTCGCCCGATCCCGGCGTGCCTGCATGGTTCGAAGGTCGCCGGACCCTGACCCTTTACCTCTCGGTGTCGACGATTGGAGCACTGCGAAAGGGTATCGACGGGCTGGCGGATGACCCGCGCAAGCACACCCTGCCGGACTGGCTGCAGGCGGACCTGCCGCAGTTCTTCGCGGGGCGGGTGCTCCCGATCGACGCGCGCGTTGTCGACCGCTGGGGCCAGTTGGCCGCTCGCGCAGGACGGCCGCTGCCGGCAATCGACAGCCTGCTCACCGCGACCGCTCTCACCCACGGACTGACGCTGGTCGCCTCGAATCCGGGCACCCCGGATTCGGACTACGTGCGCCTACTCGAGCGTGGCGCCGGCGAACTTCACCGCATCGCCCCACTTCGTCCACTCGGACCTCAACATGTCGGCGAACTCCTGCGGCGTGCTGCACCACGCATTCGCATCCATCGCATCGAACTTCGCGTTGAAGCCCGCGTCCCTGCACGCCGGGCGAATGGCGTTGTAGAGGACGGACAGCACCTCCTTGGGCGTGCCTGCCGGGGCGACGAGCCCGTTCCATGTCGATACGAAATAGCCCGGGAAACCCTGCTCGGCCACGGTGGGCACCTCGGGCATCTGGTCGAGCCTCTTCTCGCTCGACACGCCGAGCACGCGCAGCTTGCCGCCCTTGTAGTAGCGCAGTACCTCGGACACGCTGCCGAAAACCATGGGCACGTGACCGCCCATCAGGTCGGCGATCGCCGGAGCGACGCCCTTGTAGGGCACGTGCACCATCTTCAGTCCCGCGCGCTGCAGGAACAGCGCCATCGTCAGATGTGCGGCCGACCCGTTGCCCGACGAGCCGTAGACGAGCTGGCCCGGCCTTGCCTTCGCGAGCGCGACCAATTGCTGCACGTTCTTCGCCGGCAGGCTCGGATGCACGGCGAGCGCGAAGAAGCTGGTCGAGATCACCGAAATCGGCACGAAGCTCTTGAACGGGTCGTAACGGACCTTGCCCATGTGCGGCACGATCGACATCTGCGCGAGCGAGGCCATGAACAGGGTATGGCCGTCGGGCGGGGCCTGAGCGACGAACTCGGCGGCGATCGTTCCGCTCGCCCCGGTGCGGTTCTCGACGGTGACCGGCTGCCCGAGCGCCCGGGCAAGCCACTCGGCCGAAAGGCGTGCGACGCTGTCGGTGCTGCCGCCGGGGGCGAAAGGCACCACGATGCGGATCGGCTTGTCGGGCCAGCCAGCATGCGCGGCGGGTGACCCGCCGATGGCGGCGAGGATGGCGACCGCCGCAGTCGTCGTGGCAGCGCGTCTCGCTGCGCTCATCGGCCCAGCCCAGCCGCCTTGACCGCTTCGGCGTAGACCGGCTGCTCGGCCTTGATGATCGCGGCCATCTGTTCCGCGGTGGAGCCGATGGGTTCGACGCCGAGCTGTTCAAGCCGCTCGGCGATCGCGGGTTCGCGCACCAGCGACTGTATCGCTGCCGATACCGTCTCGATGACCGCACGCGGCGTCTTCGCTGGCGCGAGCATGCCCTGCCATGCAGTGATCTCGAAGCCGGGAAGCACCTCGCCCACCGACGGGATGCCAGGCAACTGCTTCAACCGCTGCGGCGTCGACACCCCGATGACGCGGATGCGCTCGTTCTTCGCGTGGCTCATCACCTCGCCGGAATTGCCGAACAGCATCGGAACCTGTCCGCCGATGAGGTCCGCGATCGCCGGGCCGCCGCCCTTGTAGGGAATGTGCACCATGTTCAGGCCCGCACGCGCGAGGAACAGCGCACCGGCCAGGTGCCCGACCGAGCTCTCGCCCGGGGATGCGAAGTTGAGCTTGCCCTGGTTCGCCTTCACGTACTCGATGAACTCGCGCAACGTCTTCGCCGGCACGCCGGCGTGGATGGCGAGCACCAGCGCACCGCGGCCGAACACGCTGACCGGGGCGAGGTCTTCCAGCTTGTAGTTGACCTTCTCGGTCATCGGCACGCTTGTCGTCTGCGCCGACGAGGCGAACAGCAGCGTGTAGCCGTCCGGCGCGGCGCGCGCGACGTATTCAGTGGCGATGGCGCCGGTCGCGCCGGGCATGTTGCGCGGCAGGAACGGCTGGCCGAGCCTGCGCGACAGCCCTTCGGAGACGATCCGCGCCTGGATGTCGGTGGTGCCGCCCGGCGCGAACGGAATGATCACCGTGACCGGCTTCACCGGCCACGCCTGCGCAGGCTGTGCGTGTGCGGAGTCCGCCGCGAGCAGGAGCGTCCCGGTGGCGGCGGCAACGAGGCCGGCAGCCGATGCGTGCAGCAAGCCGCGACGGAAGGGACGGAAAGGACGTGAAGGGTCGAGGAAGCGCGTACGCAGGCTCATTTCAGCAACCCGGCTGCCTTGACCGCTTCGGTGTAGACCGGGAGCTCTGCCTTGATGATCGCAGCCATCTGCTCCGGCGTGGTCGTGGTGGATTCGATGCCGAACGACTCAAGCCGTTCGATGATCGTCGCGTCCTTCGACAGCCCCTGGATCGCGGCGGACAACTGGTCGATGATCGCGCGAGGCGTCTTCGCAGGTACGAGCGTGCCCTGCCAGGCGGTCAGCTCGAAGCCGGGTATCGCCTCGCCGACGGTGGGCACGTTCGGCAACGCGCGAAGGCGCTGGCGCGTCGACACCGCCAGGATGCGCAGCCGCTCGTTCTTCGCGTTCGCGAGAACCTCGCCCGAGTTGCCGAACAGCAGCGGGATCTGTCCTGCCATGACGTCCGTGACCGCGAGTCCGCCGCTCTTGTACGGAATATGCACCATGCTGATGCCAGCGCGCGCGGCGAACAGCGCGCCTGCGAGGTGCGACACCGACGCCTCGCCCGACGAGCCGTAGCTCAGCTTGCCAGGATTCGCACGGGCGAAGTCGACGAACTCCTGCAGCGTCTTCGCCGGCACGTTCGCGTTGACCGCGAGGATCAGCGAACTGCGCCCCGATGCGCTCACCGGGGCGAGGTCTTCCAGGCGGTAGCTCACCTTTTCGACGAGCGGCACGCTGGTCGTCTGAGCCGAGGAGGCGAACAGCAGCGTGTAGCCATCGGGAGCCGCGCGGGCCACGTACTCGGTGGCGATCGCGCCGGTCGCACCCGGCATGTTGCGTACGATGAACGGCTGGCCGAGCTTTCGCGAAAGCCCGTCGGCAATCAGTCGACCGAAGATGTCGATCAGGCCGCCCGCGCCGAACGGTAGAACCATCGTCACCGGCTTGACCGGATACGCGGCTGCAGGCTGGGCGGCTACGGGCAGCGCAGTCATCGACAGCAGTAGCGCGCCTGCCATGGCAAGCGCGGATCGGCGAGTTCGACTCATCGGCTCTCCTTCGCGATGTGGCCGCGTTCCGGTGTGATCACATCGGCGATCCGCGGCCAACAGCATTTTGCTATCCTAGCATTTTGGTCGCGACGCGCATGCATGCCGTGCATGCATCGTCGCCTATAGAAGAATTGCCGGGAGATGGCGTGATCGACAAGACCGTGGCCGACTGCCGCGCCGCAGTGGCCGATGTGCGCGACGGCGCGACGATCATGCTAGGCGGCTTCGGCAACGCCGGCATGCCGGCACGGCTGATCGAGGCGTTGCGCGAGACGGGCGCACGCGACCTGGTGATTGTCAGCAACGGTGCAGGCACAGGGCCGTTCGCGCTCGGTGCGCTCTTCGGTGATGGTCGCGTGCGCAAGCTGATTGCCTCGTTCCCGGCGCCCTCGTCGACGCAGTTCAGAGAGCGCTACCTGAAGGGCGAGGTCGAGCTCGAGCTCGTGCCGCAGGGCTCGCTGGTCGAACGCATCCGTTGCGCAGGCGCAGGCCTCGGCGGGTTCTACACGCCGGTGGGCGTCGGCACCGAGCTGGCGCGTGGAAAGGAAGTCCGTACCCTGGACGGGCGTGACTACCTGTTCGAGCGCGCGCTGCGTGCAGACTTCGCCTTCCTCAAGGGACACCTCGGCGATCGCCTCGGCAACGTGATGTACCGCGGCACGATGCGCAACTTCAACATGATCATGGCAACGGCGGCGGACCAGGTCGTGGCCGAAGTCGACCGCCTCGTCGGGGTCGGGGAGATTCCGCCCGAGCAGGTACACACGCCCGGCATCTTCGTCGACCGACTGGTGCAGGCTGACCGCCATCCGAACCTGCTTGAACAGCCGAAGGAGGGCGGCGCATGAGTCTCACCCGCGACGGCATCGCCTGGCGCATCGCGCACGACCTGCCCGAGGGTGCCTACGTCAACCTCGGCGTCGGCATGCCGGTGCTGGTGGCGAACTTCCTCGATCGCAGCCGCGAGGTGTTCCTGCACAGCGAAAACGGCATCCTGGGTGTCGGGCCTCGCCCGGCGAAGGGCGAGGTCGACCTCGACCTGATCAGCGCGGGCAAGGGCTTCTGCACGCTCGCGCCCGGCGCGGCGCTCTTCGACCAGCCGATCTCCTTCGCGATGATGCGCGGCGGGCACCTCACGCACGCGATCCTCGGCGCGATCGAGGTCGCAGCCAACGGCGACTTCGCGAACTGGAAAGTGCCCGGCGAGGCGGTGCCGGGCGTCGGCGGGGCGATGGATCTGGCCGTGGGCGCGAAGCGTGTCTGGGTCGCGATGACGCACGTCACCAACAAGGGCGCGCCGAAGATCGTCGAGTGCTGCGCGGCGCCGCTCACGGCGCGCGCCTGCGTGAAGCGCATCTACACCGACCTGGCCGTCATCGACGTGACGCCGGACGGCTTCGTGCTGCGCGAGACCGCACCCGGCTGCGACATCGAGTCGATCCGCGCCAGGACCGGCGCGGCGCTCGCGGTCGCGAGCGACTGCCGGACGATGGAAATCCCCGAGGTCGCTGCCGACGGCACGCGCCTCGCGAACTGAGGAGCAAGGCACGTGGGCGAACCGGAAGTTCCCTTGACCGAGGACGAGGTACGGCGCATCGGTCGCATCATCGAGACGCTCGAACAATCCACGTTCGACTACCTGCAGCTCGAACTGGGCGCGCTGAAGCTCACGGTGGCGAAGGGCAACGCGGCGATGGCGCTGCCGACGGCGGCCCCCGCGGTCGCGGCCCCTGCGCCTGCACCCACGCCCGCCGCACCGCCGCCCGCGCCGTCCGTCGCATCGCCTGCCCCGGCCGGCACCGCATCGGCGCCAGCGGCTGCGGCAGCGTCCGCCGCGGGCTCCGGCCTCGTCGACATCGTGTCGCCGATGATCGGCCGTTTCTATTCGCAGCCCGAGCCCGGCGCGGCGCCGTTCGTGACGCCGGGATCGAAGGTAGGTCCCGAGACGACGGTCGGCCTCGTCGAGGCGATGAAGATGTTCAACGCCGTGCACGCGGGCACGACCGGCACGATCGCCGAGGTGTGCGTGCAGGATGCGACGATCGTCGAGTACGGCCAGGTGCTGTTCCGCGTGCGTCCGTCGTGACCGCTCGACCGCTGCGCCGCGTGCTGGTCGCCAACCGCGGCGAGATCGCGGTGCGAATCATCCACGCCTGCCGCGCGCTCGGCATCGAGACCGTGCTGGCTGCCTCCGAGGCCGATCGCGACAGCCTGCCGGCGCGCATGGCCGACCGGGCACTGTGCATCGGGCCGGCAGCTTCGCAGGCGAGCTACCTGCGGATCGACGCGCTGCTTGCGGCCGCGCTGGGCACGGAGTGCGACGCGCTGCACCCGGGCTACGGTTTCCTGGCCGAGTCCCGGGCGCTCGCCCAGGCCTGCGCGGACGAGGGCATCGTGTTCGTCGGGCCCACGCCCGACCAGATCCATGACATGGGCAACAAGCTGGCCGCGCGGGCACTCGCGCGGGCCGCGAACGTGCCGCTGCTGCCGGGGTCGGAGGAAGTCACCGACGCTGCCCAGGCCGCGACGATCGCCGGCACCATCGGCTATCCGGTGCTGCTCAAGGCCGCCGCGGGCGGGGGTGGCCGAGGGATGAAGGTCGTCGAGCGCGCCGAGGACATCGCGCGCGCCTTCGCCGCCGCCTCGCACGAGGCGCGCAACGCATTCGGCGACGACACGCTCTACCTCGAGCGCTACATCCGCAACGCGCGCCACGTCGAGGTGCAGGTGCTGGGCGATGCCCACGGCAACCTGGTCCACGTGGGCGAGCGCGATTGCTCGCTGCAGCGGCGCCACCAGAAGGTGGTCGAGGAGTCTCCGGCGCCGAACCTGCCAGTGGCCACGCGCGACGGCATCCGCGCCGCGGCGGTGGCGCTCGCCCGCGCGATCGAATACCGCAACGCAGGTACGGTCGAGTTCATCGTCGACGGTGACACCGGCGAGTTCTTCTTCCTCGAGATGAACACCCGCATCCAGGTCGAGCACCCGGTGAGCGAGGCGGTGTCGGGCATCGACCTCGTGCAGGAACAGCTGCGCGTGGCCGCAGGAGAGCGGCTGCGCTACCGGCAGCGCGGCGTCGTGCTGCGCGGGCACGCGATCGAGTGCCGCATCAACGCCGAGGTGCCCACCGAGAACTTCCGCCCCAGCCCCGGCCGCATCACCACATGGCGGCCGCCCGAAGGGCCGAACATCCGGCTCGACACGCACTGCCATGAAGGCTACGTGGTGCCGATCCACTATGACTCGATGCTCGCCAAGCTGATCGTCTACGGCATCGACCGCGACGAGGCGATCCTGCGCATGCGCCGGGCGCTCGCGCAGTTCACGATAGAAGGCATCGACACCACGCTGCCGTTCCTGCGGCATGCGATACCGCACCCGGATTTCGTGTCCGGTCGCGTCAACACGGCGCTGGTCGGGCGGATGATCGACGAGATGAACGGCGCCGTACCGGCGCACGCCGGGTAAACGACCCGGCATCGAGGACGGAGCAGAGGATGGAACGGATCGAATTCGTCGACGTCACGCTGCGCGATGGTCACCAGAGTCTCTGGGCCGAGCGGATGACGACTGGCATGATGCTACCGGTAATCGACCGCCTCGATCGCGCCGGCTTCGATGCGCTCGAAGTGCTCGCCCCGTCATTCATCGGCAAGTGCGTGCGCGACCTGCGCGAGGATCCGTTCGAGCGCATCCGGCTGCTGAAGGCGCACGGCGGACGCACGCCGCTGCGGCTGAACGGCGGCGGACTCAACCTGTTCGGCACCGACCAGCAGTCGATGGTCGAACTTTTCTGGCGCGTGATGAAGCGCGCGGGCATCGACGAGGTGCGGGTGTCGGATTCCTGGAACGACCCCGCGGTCTGGGCGAAGCGTGCGGGCGCGGCCGCGAAGGCGGGCGTGAAGCCAATCATCAACCTCACCTACTCGGTCTCGCCCCGGCACACCGACGAGTACTTCATCGAGCGCACGCGCGCCGCAGCGGCGCTCAAGCCCTATCGCATCTGCCTGAAAGACCCGGGCGGCCTGCTCACGCCCGAGCGCACCGGCATGCTGGTGCCTGCGATGATGGACGCCGCGCCTGGCATCCCGATCGAGATGCACGGCCACTGCTCGACCGGCCTCGGGCCGCTGAACGCGCTGGAGGCCGTGCGCAAGGGCGTGCGCATCGTGAACATTGCCATTCCGCCGCTGGCCGACGACGCCTCGCTGCCTTCGCTGTTCAACGTGGCGGCGAACCTGCGTGCGCTCGGCTACGAGACGGCCGTCGACGAAGACCTCGTGCGCCCGGTGCAGGCACACTTCGAGGAAGTGGCGCGGCGCGAGGGTTTCCCTGTCGGTCGTCCGGTCGAGTACGACTACGCGCAGTACGTGCACCAGGTGCCCGGCGGCATGATCTCCAACCTGCGCAACCAGCTGAAGGAGGTGGGCGCGGAAGACCGCCTGCCGGCGGCGCTCGAGGAAGCAGTACGCGTGCGCGCCGAGTTCGGCTACCCGATCATGGTGACGCCGCTGTCGCAGTACGTCGGCAGCCAGGCCGCGGTGAACGTGATGACCGGCGGGCGCTATGTGCAGGTCACCGACCAGTCGATCCGCTACGCGCTCGGCCACTTCGGGGGCGATGTCGAACGGCTGATGGACCCCGAAATCCGCGCGAAGATCCTCGATCGTCCGCGGGCGCGCGAGCTTGCGGCGATGGACATGACGCAGCACGACGAGGCGACGATCCGGAAAGAACTCGACGCGGTCGACCTGCCGGAAGAGGAAGTGCTGCTGCGCTACCTGCTGCGGCGCGACGACATCGCCCGCATGCGTGCGAGCGCCACCGCGCCGCGCGAGTACGTCACCGGAGCGGGCGATTCGCTGGTGTCGCTGATCGCCGAGCTTTCGCGCCGCGCATCGGCAACGCGCGTACACGTGTCGCGACCCGGCTTCAGCCTCACGCTCGGGCGCACGCCCGCGGACGGTGCCGGATCATGAATCGCGCCGTATGGCACGCCACAACGGTTGCCGGCCTCAGCGCCGGCCTGGACACAGGGAGCATCGGATGAGTCAACCCTACGGAAACATCGCGCTGGCCGGCGTGGGCGAAGCGGCGATCTCGACCACGCAGGTACGCAGCGCGCAGGAACTCGCGGTCGAGGCAGGGCTTGCCGCGATGGCCGACGCGGGACTGACGTCGCGCGACATCGACGGCGTCATCACCGCAAGCCCTGCGGGCGATCCGCACTTCATGTTCAGCACGCTGGTGGCCGAGGCGCTGAACGTGCGCGCGCGCGTGAACATGGCGGTACAGGCCGCCGGCGCCTCACCCGGCATGGGCGTGCTCTACGCCGCACGCGCGATCGCCGCGGGCGACGCGCACACCGTGCTCGTCTGCGAGAGCGACAGCCGGGGCGCCAAGTTCAAGGGCGACAAGATCCAGGCGATGCGCGCGGCGCGCCCTTGGATCGACGACTGGGAAGACCCGTTCGGGCTCACCGTCCCGGGCAAGTACGCGCTGATCGCGCAACGCTGGATGCACCGCCATGGCCGTGGCCGTGAAGACCTCGCAGCCGTCGCGGTTGCCGCGCGCGCGCACGCGATGCGCCAGCCGCACGCGCCGCGCAAGGAGCCGCTCGCGATGGAGAAGGTGCTCGGTTCGGCGCCGATCGCCGCGCCGCTGCACGCATTCGACTGCTGCCCGGTGGCCGACTGGGGCGGTGCGGTCCTCGTCACCTCGGTCGAACGCGCGCGCGACCTGCGCCAGCCGGTCGTACGCCTGCTCGGTGCGGGCGAGGGCCACTGCGCGTACCACGTCGCCGACATCGACGACCTTCCGCCCTCGGCGACCCGACAGTCCGCGGAGGCAGCGTTCGGCATCGCAGGCGTCAAGCCCGACGACATCGACACCGCGCAGGTGTTCGACGCGTTCACCATCGCCGCCCTGGTCGCGATGGAAGAGCTCGGCTTCTGCGAACCCGGTGCTGCGGGTTCGCTGTTCGCCGGAGGCCACACCGCACTCGGCGGCTCGATTCCGACGAACACGACCGGCGGCATGCTCACCTGGGGCAATGCGCATGTGATCGTGCTGCCCGAGGCGGTGCGACAAGTGCGCGGCGATGCAGGCGTCAACCAGGTGGCCGGTGCGAAGCTCGCGCTCGCGCACGGCATCGGCGGGCCGATGTCGCTCGCCGTAACGATGATCCTCGGCCGCTGAGGCCGCTTTTTTCCGCGCAAGGCGAAACTCCGATGAGCGAAGCGACCAAGCCGATCCCCGCCCCCACCGACAACACCGCGCCCTTCTGGTCCGGCTGTGCCGCGGGAGAACTGAGGCTGCGCAAGTGCGCCGCGTGCGGCGTGTTCCGCTCCCCCACGCGCATGGTCTGCGCGTGCGGCGCGACCGCTGCCGAATGGACCGCGGTGTCCGGCCGCGGCACCGTGTTCTCCTACACCGTCGTGCACCGCGCGCCCGATCCGGCGTTCAAGGCCGAGCTGCCCTACGTGATCGCGATCGTTGCGCTGGACGAAGGCGGCCGGTTGATGAGCAACCTCGTCGGCACCGAGCCAGACTCGGTACGGATCGGCATGCCGGTACAGGCCATGTTCGAGACGGTGGCGGAAGGCATCGGCGTGCCGAAGTTCCGCGCGGCGCAGGCCTGACGAGCGGCCGCCGGCAGCGGCGGCCACCCTCGGGCATCGCCACTACCGCGCCGGGTTCTGGGCGGCTTTGCGGAATCCGAAAGGAGTGATCGCGAGCCGGTGCTGCACCGTAGTCTCGACGAACTCGGTCAAGGTCTCGCTCTGCCTGAGGACGGACTCGAGTTCGGCGCGTAACTCGGGCTCGACGCAGTCATGCCCGCGCCGTCAGAAGCGCAGTTCGGAGGACAGCATCAGCGCATACCCGTTGGCGTCGAGCCCGCTGCCGTACACCGTGCGCCGGTGGGTCAGCTCGACCGCCAGCGTCGTCATCGGCGAAGGATCCCAGAACAGGTTGACGAAGGTCGTGCGGTTGCTCGCGAACCCGGTGCCGGCGAGGTCGGCGGCGTTGGCACGATCGATGCCGAATCCAGCATGCGAGTGCAGGGTACGCGTCCACCACCACGCGGCCTCGCCCCAGCCGCCGCGGCTGCGGATCGCCTGACGGGTCGGTCCGACGGTCTGGAACACCGCGCCGAGATAGGGCCCGAGCGCGCTGCCCTCATACAGCTCGCCCTGCAGTCCGAACTGCCGGCCGATCCGCAGGGCGCCCTCGAGCGCGACCCCCGAGAGCCGTGTTTCGTACGGGACGAAGGCGCCGCCGGTGCTGAAGGTTCGGAACTGTCCGCTCGCCGTCGACAGTCCGAGTTCCCAGGCCGGCCAGGGCACCCACGCGCCATTGCCGCGCGGCTGTCCGCTCGCGTACGCGATGCGGGCCTCGATGTTGGGAACGCCAGTGTTCTCGGTCGACGCCAGGGTTGCCGGCTTGATGTTGCTCGGCAACGCATCGGCCAGCGCGGCCTGCAGCCTCAGGCGATCGGATCCGATGGGCACCAGCCGCTCGACGCGCAGCTGCGGCTTGAACGAGTTGCCCGGGTTGCCGCTGCCGGCGAACGCCGACATCGAGTCGACCATCGTCGGGATGCGGGGGCTGAACACGTCCATCAGCAGCCCCGCCGCAAACCGCCAGCGACCGTCTGTCGCATCGACGTAGGCCATGCCCGGATAGACGCCGTACTTCCCGGAGAACAGGTTGCCGTCGAACAGATAGGCGAAGACACCCGCACCGAGCTGGAAGTCGCCGAGCCTGGCGCCCTGCACGTTGATCACCAGCGATGAAAGCCGGGCATCGAGCTTGGTGGTGCCCTCGCGCACCCCGGGTACCGACGGCAACACGATGAACGGTGTAGCGTCCGGCTGCATCCGCGCGGTGGTGGTGGTCATCGTCGTGCGCACGCTGCCGCCCACGGTGATGCGAACGCCTTCGAAGCGTGCGCGAATCGGCTCGCGTTCGCTACCCGGCGCAGCGTCAACCGCTGCAACCGGCGCGGCAGGCTCTTTCGCAGCGGCAGCCGCAGAAGCCACCGGGGCAGCCGCCGCAGGCGAAGCCGCAGTCGGTGCCCCGGCGGTCCGCCGCGCGAGATCGTCGAGCAGGCGCTCCTGCTCGGCCAACCGCGACTGCTGCTCGCGCAGCTGCCGTTCCTGCGCGTCGAGCCGCGCACGCTGCTCAACGATACGCGCCCGCAGTACCTCGATCTCCTCGGCCGGCGACGCGGCGCGCGCGAGCGGCGTGCACGCGGCGAGGATCCCCGCCCATGCAACTGCGCGCAGCATCGCAGCCCTGGACGGGATCATCGGCTCACCGTCGAGACGAAAGGTCGCGGCATGACGAACGACGCCTGGATCGGGAATCGGATGAACTTTCTGTTCCGACAATGCCGGTCTCACTCGGAAGCGCGGAACAGTCGGGCCAGCACCCGCTCCTGATCGACCGACAGTGGGCGCCCGCGCGCGCCGTCCGGGCCATGGACGAGCCGGTCGATCTCGTCGGATCGGGCGAACAATGCTGCGTGGTTGCAGTCCGGACCATGGACGTGCTGGTCGATCGGGCCGGCTCGGAAGCCCGGGGCGACCATTGCCGTGGCAGCCGGTTTCCGGTTGTAGACCAGCACCCCTTCCTTGAGGGTCTGGACGACCTGGATATCCTTGATGGACATCGGGTGGACCTTGAGCGGATTGCGATCGAGCACAACCAGATCCGCCAGCTTGCCGACCTCGAGCGTGCCCTTGGTCTTTTCTTCCTTGTACTGATAGGCAGCATTGATGGTCAGGCTGCGCATGGCATCGTAGGCCGAGACACGCTCGTGCGGCGCAAACGGTTTGCCGGAGCGGGTCACGCGGTTGACGACGTTCCAGGCGGCATACATCAGGCTCGGACTCACGCCTGCCGGCCAGTCGGTGTTGAGCGTCCAGTTCACGCCCTGGCGCTGGACCGAGCCGGCGACACCCACCCAGTCGATCCGATCGGGCACCAGGCTCGCGATGTAGTCGCCCATCGGAAAGAGGCCGCCAGCGGTGAAGCTGGTCGTGCCGTCGACTGCCTTGATGCGCGCGATCTGGTCCGGGCGCAGGAACTGGGCGTGCTGGAAGATCGGACGCCCGTCGCCCTTGCCCTTGCGGCGAATGACGTCCTCCAGCGCCAGCAGGAACTGTTCATTGGCTTCGTCGCCGATGGCGTGGGCAGCGATCTGGCGGTTGCTGTTCCAGTACTTGTCGAGAAAGGCGACGAGCTGCTCCTGCGGATCGACCCTCACACCGCGATAGTCGGCGGTCGTGACCCCGGGCGGGTTCGTGGTGAAAGGCCGCGACATGAACATGGTGTCGATGCTGCCGTCGAGCCAGAACTTGATGCCGGCGAGGCGGACACGATTGATGTAGCGCTTGTCCAGATCGGGGCGCGCAGCGAGCATCGCAGTGCTGGTGTCGACGTCTGGCGCGGTACGGCTCTTGTGGATCTGATAAGCCGCGGTGATGATCCGATCGGCCGAGGCCGCCTTGGCGAACAGCACCAGGTCGATCGGCATCAGCTGTTCGTCGACGATCGTCTGCACGATCGAAATGTCGTCGCCACTCAGACCGAGCCCCATCTCGCTGGCGGTAGTGATGCCATTCTGCGTCCACAGCGCCACCGCCCGGGCGACGCCCTTTCGCGTCTGGGCCGCAGTCAAGGGCGCGCGCGTCGCCAGCACGCTCATCCATGCAGACTCGGCTGCATGGCCGGTGAGCTCACGCGAGCCGGGCTGGCGCGAAAAGAAACCACCCTCCGGCATCGATGAACCCGGGCATCAGGGTCGCGCCTGCCAGGTCGACGCGGGTGGCATCCGGACCGGCAGCCCGCTGCACCTGCGTCAGCGATCCGACCGCCGCGATCCGGCCGTTCCTTACCAGCAACGCCTCGGCGTAGCGTGGCGTGTCGCCAACCATCGTGAGGATATCGCCGCCGGTGTAGTAGAAGGCGCCAGACGCGGCGGGCGTACGGGCAGCATCGGCGGCCGTCGGAGTGTTCGTGACGCATCCGGCCAGTGCTGCCAGACAGGAGAAACCGATCACTGCGGCCCGGCATCGAAGGGCGAGGGAAATGGTCATCGCATGAACGCTCGAGAGTTTTCTGCTGCCTCGATCTTGGCCGGTTCAAAACAGCCCTTTATTCGCCTGACGTAAGGAAATGAGGGGTCCTGTTTTCCATTGTTTGCTGCGCGCAACACCACCACCGGCAGCAGAGAATGCAGGCCGTCGTCCGACTCGATCGCCTCGTTCGCCTGCGATAGCCGAGTTTCCGGCCTGAACCGGTACGCACCGGCGTTGGCGACATCAGGCTGCTCAGCCTATAATCTGACCAATCTAGTCAGAATAGGCAAAGCCATGGGTACGTGGCAGATGCAGACAGCGAAGGCGCGCCTGGCCGAGGTCGTCAAGGATGCGCAGCAAAGCGGGCCGCAGGAAATCACTGTGCACGGGCGCCCGGTGGCGGTGGTGCTCTCGCGTACGGACTACGACCGCCTGGTGGAAACGGGCGAGTCGCTGCCGGATTTCATGCGGCGCTCGCCCTTGGCCGAGGCCGAAGACATCGAGTTCCCGCGCGACCGCAGTCCTGGCCGCGAGGTGCCACTCTGAGCTACCTGATCGACACGAACGTCGTTTCGGAACTGCGGCGCCGTTCGCCCGATCCCGGCGTGGTGGCCTGGTTCGAAGGCCGCCGGAGCCAGACGCTGTACCTGTCGGTCCTGACGCTGGGAGAACTCCGGAAGGGTATCGACGGGCTGACGGATGACCCGCGCAAGCACGCCCTGCTGGACTGGTTGCAGGTGGACCTGCCGCGGTTCTTCCTGGGGCGGGTGCTACCGATCGATGCGCGCATTGCCGACCACTGGGGCCAGTTGGCCGCTCGCGCAGGACGGCCGTTGCCGGCCGTCGACAGCCTGCTCGCCGCAACCGCGCTTAGCCACGGACTGACGCTGGTGACGCGCAACCTGCGCGACTTCCAGTTCCCGGGGCTCGAGGTCGTCGATCCGTGGTCGACGGGCGCGGCGTAACTCGATCACCTCGCGAATGTCTCGCTCGACGTCCTCGACGTTGCTCCTAACCGGGTAGCGCCGGCAGTTCGGCACGCACCACGCCAGTGGCGGTCATCGCCTTGAGCAGCGCAGCGTCGAACGTGGCCAGCGGCAGGTTCCGGCGCAGAGCCAGTTCGAGGTAGGCCGCGCCGGGTGCGCTCAACGGCGGTCTTCATTGATGAGATCACGCACTTTAAGGCCGCGCAGGCTGACCCCCTCGCGTGCGGCGCGCAGCTCAGCCACAGCATCCTGGGCGCGGCCACTGCTGTCATGGGTGCCGGGCAAGCCCAGTTGTGCAACGACCTTCCCGCGACGGGTGATCGCGATGACTTCGCCTTGCTGCACGCGGTCGATCAATTCGGACAGGCGGTTCTTGGCTTCGAACAGGGCGACTTCGGTCGCGGGCACGCTACATGTAGGGCGAAGCACGATTGTGGCCAGACAGATAGCCATGTGCAGCAGGAGAGCGAGGCGTTTCCTCACATCATGCTGGTTGGCGCGGCGGACGTCCCGGCCGGAAAACGTGCGATGCCGCGCGAAGCGCCCCGTCAGACCCCGCCACCCCCACCCGCATCCCCGCCGCGATCGCGTCCAGCTTCGCGCCCAGGTAGACGAACTCCCAGCCGTACACGTCGGACTGGTGGCGGATGCGCTGGAACACCTGCTCGCGGGTGTACTCGCGGCTGGCGTTTTCCAGGCCGTCGGTGAGCCGGGGCGGCGGAATGCCGGCCCTCACTCAAAGGACGCAGCGAGTCGGGGGGTTTGTGACAACGCCTTGTCTCAGCGTCAACGGCGGCATATGCTTGCGCCATATGTCAAGTCATCACGAAGGCTCCCATGACCGAACGGCACGCTTCATTGTTCCGCAACGGCCGCAATCAGGCGGTACGCATCCCGCGCGAGTTCGAGATGGATGGCACCGAGGTGCTGATGCGCAAGGAGGGTGACCGCCTGATCATCACACCCATCCGCAGGAACCGCCTGCTGGAATTGCTGGCTTCCTGGGAGCCGCTGGACGACGGCTTGCCGCCGGTCGAAGACTGCCCGCCCCAGACCCGCGAAGCGTTCTGATGGCCGAGCCCACCTGGATGCTTGACACCAACACGCTGTCCGACCTGATCCGCAACCCCCAGGGAGCACTTGTCCAGCGCCTGAGCAGCGTCGAACCTGATGCGGTTGCCACCAGCATCGTCGTGGCCTGCGAGCTGCGTTTCGGTGCCAGGCGCAAGGGCTCGGATGCGCTGACAAGTCGGGTCGAGCAACTGCTTGGCGCCTTGACGGTACTTCCGTTCGACGAGCCTGCCGACCAGCACTATGCGGACATTCGCGCGGCGCTGGAGCGTGCAGGCACTCCGATCGGCAGCCACGACCTGTTCATCGCCGCGCATGCGCGCTCTCGCGGCATGACGCTGGTGACGCACAACACGCGTGAGTTCGAGCGGGTGCCAGGGCTGAACGTGGAAGATTGGATGACATCAGCGACCTGAGACGAGCGTGCGCTCGCACACGAGCACGACGGCGATTTTGCAAAAAGCGCTCAGCCCTTGCCGGGCCCCTTCGCCAGCGCCTGCAGGATGGACTGCACCCGCCCCGCCGACGGCGACTGCGGTTCGGCCAGGCGCAGGACCCGGGCCAGGCACTGGTCGCAACGGGATACGTGGCGGACATCTTGGAGGAAGCCATCGGGCTGCCGCACGCGCTCGTCGGACGCACTGGCGAGCAGCGCCTGCAGGGTGGCGTCGTCCGGATGCGCGGGCGCGAAGCGCTTGCGGCTGAACCGCGGCATCGCTGCCCGCGCCGCGCGAGGCTCCTCGACGGCTGGCGCCGCCGTGTCCATCTCAGCGTCGATCATCATGCCTGAGGCCTGGAAGCGGTCGGGCGGCGGCCGCATCGGCACGCGGCGCAGCAGGCCGGCCATCAGCGCGCGGTCGAGCAGCGCCTGGCGGCAGGTGCGGCAGGTCTGCAGGTGGAAGCGCTCGACCGTCACGGCGTCGCCGCTGTCGGTGCCGAGCAGCATCGCATCCAGCTCGGCCGGCTCGAGGTGTCCGCGGGTGATCATCGGCGTTTCCCCCGCGGCCTCATGCCAGCACCCACGGGCGCTCGCCCAGTTTCGAGGACAGGCAATCGCGCAGCGCCCGGGTGCCCCGGGGCACCCGCTGCGCCGCGTTCGCCTGCGACAGCCCGAGGACGGCTGCGATCGACCGCTGGTCGAGCTCGTCCTGGTAGCGGCAGGCGACCGCCTGCTGATGCTCGAGGCTCAGCGCGCCGTAGCACTCGGCGAGGAAGGCGCGGACCTCGGCGAGCAGGGCCTCGCCTTCCGGGTCGTCGTGCGCCGGCGGAAGGTCGATCGCGGTGGCGGTGGGTGCCTCGTCGTCGTCCGGGAAGGGGTCATGCTCCGGACGGAACTGGGCGCGTGCGAACGAGAGGGCTTCGTTGCGCACGACCTCGCGCAGGAGGGGTTCGAACTTCGTTCCGTGCCAGGTGCGCAAGCGACGGCCGTCGTCCTCGAGCAGCTTCACGAAGACGCGCTGGGTGATGTCGTCGGCGTCGTGGTGGTTGAGGCGGGTGTAGCGGCGGGCGGTGTAGTAGATGAAGCGGGTGTAGCGGCGGACGAAACGATCGATGGCGTCCGGATCGCCGGTTGTGACGGCTTCGATAAGAGCGCGGTCTGCGTCAAGGTCGGGACGGGTAGGCATTCAGCGGTGGGTGGACGATGGTCAGCAGTGACATGATGCACGGTTTCCCTGGCGGCAAGCCGGGTTGGCTGGTTACGGCAGTCCACCGGGCTCACTCTAACCCTCCCTCGGTCTCGTCCACCGTATGCCCATCTGGCGCGCCAGGCTACGGAGGGTTGGGGTGACTTCGATCGTGTCTGCGTGCGGCGCGCGTACGAGCATGATCGCTTCGCGCCGCAGCGTGCCGGTATTGACCACAATGCGGGCGGCGACGGTACCGGCTCGCAGAGTCTACGGCGGCCGGGTACAACGGCGCGCCCGCCCTGAAGCAGCTTGTCGCAGATCTCCACGCCGACCTTCGCCTAGCGCTATTCGAAGCGGGTATCGGGTAGCCATGTGTCGGTTATGGGTTGGTGATTCCGTTCGATGCCTCGACGCGTCACGCTTACGCACAACCTCTGAGAAGCGGCGCATCGCGGCGTCCTCGATCAGCGCTTCTTCCATCCCGGGATAGTTCAACCCGAACCCGTTCTGTATCAGATGCA
This sequence comes from Rhodocyclaceae bacterium, assembly GCA_020248265.1. Lineage (NCBI taxonomy): Bacteria > Pseudomonadati > Pseudomonadota > Betaproteobacteria > Rhodocyclales > Rhodocyclaceae > Rhodocyclaceae bacterium. The sequence continues at coordinate 12,872 of JADCHX010000004.1, read as the reverse complement.
CCCGCAGCATCTTCTCCAACCCCAGCAGCGGACGGAAATCTCCTTGGATCGGGTAGCGCGGTGAAATGAACCCGAGAAGCTTTCATCACGGCGCGACCTGTTCCATCTCCTCCAGAAACTCCTAGCGCCGGGTCTTCTTGTGCTTGCCTGAGTACTCCTCATCGCCGAAACTTAGTGGCTTCAACGATCTCTCCGCTTTCCGGTTATGCCCGTTCTCCCTTGGACAGCTGTTTCGACGACTTGTTCAGAGTCTCCATAACAGGTACGGCCTGTCATCACCGACGTATGAATCCCAAGTCAAGACTCAGCCTTTTCCGTGCCATCAAGGAGTTGCGGAAGCTCCTTGTCGAACACGATGTGTCGGCTAAACGTTTCGTCGGCACGGTACTGACCTCGTGGTGTCGCCAGGCTTACAAGGCGATTGGGCCGCACGGACTGCCAGTATCCAAGGCTCTACGCCGAGAGCCGCAGTTGGTTGCCTTTGTTGACTTTCTATGCACCGCGGATTTCCTAGAGTCGACGTACTGGCTAAGCTCTGCCTACGCCATGCTGGCCGACGATGCACATCGAAAGAAACTGGCGCTGTTCTTCACTCCGCCGTCACTTGTTCGGGGACTGCTCGACGATTTAGGTAGTCAGGGCGCCAAGTTTGAGGAGCACACCTTCTATGACCCAGCCTGTGGCGGTGCTGCGTTCCTGGCGCCAATCGCCCTGCGAATGCGTGACCGATTGCGTGAGAAGGGCAAGACTTCGCTTCAGATACTTAGGCATATCGAGGAACACCTCCGGGGCACGGATGTCGAACCGACTCTTTGCGCGCTGTCTCGTCACTTCTTGAGGATGGCCCTGCATGCGGAGATTCAGCAGACAGGTGTTAACCCGTGTTTCAAAGTCGGCATCGGTGATTCGTTGCGATCTTCGAAGGGCGTACCAAAGGCGCGCCGAGTTGTGGTGTGCAACCCGCCATACAGAAAGATGACGGCGGAGGAAGTGGCCCCACTTCGGAAATCGTTCAAGCACATCATTGAAGCCCAGCCCAACATTTACGCCCTGTTTATCGCGCGCTGCGTCGAGCTCGCGGGAAACTCTGGTCTAGTTGGCCTAGTCACACCGACCAGCTTCTTGTCCGGCCGATACTTCCACAAACTCCGGTCCTATCTCATGGCCAACACGGACTTGGTCCATATCGGCATGGTCAGTTCTAGACTTGGCGTGTTTATCGACGTCGAGCAAGAGACCGCTCTTTGCATCTTGCGAAAGTGGCCGGTGCATCAGTCGCACGCATCTAACGTCAAGGTCTCTGTCGTGTCCGGTAACGGCGTCTACACACACGTCGGAGAGTGTGCATTGCCCAACTCTGGCGCGGCATGGCCCATCCCCAGGACTCCCGAAGACGTGAAGCTGTTGGCTGTTGCGAGCCGCATAAAGTTTCGCCTGGTCGACTACGGCTACCGTGTACGCATCGGGCTGTTCGTCTGGAACCGCGACGTGCGCCCATGCTTCGCATCCAGGAAGCTTGCAAGAAGGGGTAAGGCGCGACATGCGCTGCCCTTGGTCTGGTCAAAAGACATCGTCGTTACGGGCGACGAAGCCAAGTTGGTGTTCGAGCCCGATAGCAGAGGCGACGACAAGGATGCCTTCGTTGACTTGGGTGGCCTTAACTTGCGGGGCGTTATTCGGCGCCCCAGCGTTGTTCTGCAACGCGTTACCTCAAACGACCAGCCTCTTCGCCTGGTCGCCGCGGCGGTTCCAGAAAAGTTCCGGGCGAAATACAAGGGGTTTGTCGGAGAGAACCACATCGTTGTCCTTGAGCAGTTCCGCGATGACCCTGCGATCGCGCCTCAGCATTTAGCAGCCCTACTGAGGAGCAAACCCATCGATAGGTACTTCCGCTGCATCTCGGGCGCGACAAACGTCTCGGCATTCGAGCTGAATCAGCTCGTACTTCCAGATCCGGCCAGGCTTCAGGCCGCGCTGGCCAAAAGCGAATCAATGGACCTTGCAGTACTACGTGCATTCGGGGTTGAAGCAATCTAGGGACTAGCGGAAGGTCTGATCAAGCCGAAGTAAGCTGAGTCCTTGATCTAACACGGGGCGGCAAAAGCGGGATCGTGCATGTTTCGAAGCCTGTGCGGTATTGGCCCAATAGAGGGGGCAATGCAGCTGACCACACGATCCACTCAGCTCGCACAGAGGCCTGCTCCTCCGTTTTTTTGCTCCGCGCACTTCCTGCGGCGGATATGATTCGGACGATCAATTCAAGTCCGACGGGATCTGAGACGCCTTGACCTTTCCGAAGCCCACGAATGGCCGAGTTCAGAACACTTGCTGACAGACAAGCTGACCGCGTCAAGGCTCTTGAGAAGAAGGTCGCTCAGGCTCGCTTGCGCGCTGCCCGCCCCGTCAAGCCGAAACCTGTTTCCGCGAAACAGGCTCCCACTGAGAAGCTACCGAGCACGCCGGCCCTCAACCATGCGGTTGTACCTATTCGAAGTCGGTTCGGCGTTGCCGGCATAAGCGTTTTCAGGGACGACGAAGACCTTGCGAGTAAGCCGTCGCCTGCGTTGCGAAAGCTGGTGAACCTGTACCTGCACGCCGCAGATCACAGGAGCCGCCATATCGCGATGTTGTGGCCGGCCAGTCCTCGAACACTTGTGCTGGTACACGCACTGGCCACCCTGGAGCGCTGGGCAGATGGAGACAAGCAAGGAGTCAGGGGGCTGACTTTTCCGGTCAAGACAAATGTGTTTCACCCTCTAAACCACTTGCACTTGGAGCGCAGCGCAGCGCTGAAGCATGCAATTGCCTTGGTGGAGACCGAGAAGAATGAACGGGTGAAGCGGTCTTGTCCCGCCAAGGATGCCTACCTAACAACGCTGAACAATAGCGCCATCAAGTCATTGAACCTTCAGCCGACCGTAGGGGAGTTGCTTCCTCATTTCCTAGCAGCGCCAGGATTTCAGCGCTGGGACAGCTGCGAGGACCAGTTGTTGTCGAATATCAGCGCCAGGCTCACTCGACGGGCTCACGCAAAGGCCCTCCGCAGCAACTGTGCGTTCATCGGGAATCCGACGACGGCCCCGGACGCACTGTTTGCGCTCGATAGCCGAGTCTCTGACACTGAGCGGCTGAGGGCATTGGAGCTCTTGAAAAAGCACGGCGGCCCGGAAGTCGTCATCGTGAACGCCACGCGCGAGATTCGTCTGAAGACGAAAGGCTGGAGGAGCCTCCTAAGCAAGTTTTGCTTACTGCTTGAGCGAGTCTTTGGCGACCATGCTCCGGGCGTAGTCGTGGTCACGGACGAGCCGCACGCCGCCTACCGAATCAAAGAAGAGCTCTGGGAGCTTAATGAGAAGCGTGTACCGTCCTTGCGTTGGAAGCCCGGCGCGGGCTTCGACATCGTCGGCATCCCGAGCTCTATACGGCATGATGGCTTGCTGCCCCCGGGCGTCGAGGACCCGGCCTTGCCGGCCCCTCGAGAGCTCGATACACAGATCGTGGACGCGGAAGCGGCAAAGGTCATCAACAAGCTCTTCCGTATCGCCGCGGATACGCCTGGAGGTCGAGAGGCAGCAAAGCCGGTTATCGATGCGGCGGTATACATGACGCGGCTTGCCGCTTTGCCGTGCGGCGTGGACACACTTATGGAGTGGCTAGGTGCCGCGGAGACCTCTGACCGAACAAGGGCGGCCTTCAGCTGGTCTACACACTACGCAGCACTTGCGCAGTTCGAGCGGTCGGGAGGCGCAGGCATCAACCGGGCCGCGCTCGTTGAGTCAATGCGTGTCGGCGAAAAGCTCTACAACAACTACGCAGCAGCTACCCCCTTCGCTCTCTTGCTGGCTAAGTACGTAGAGAGCATTGCCAGCCACAAGAAGCAGCAGCTGCTGGTTGTGTTCACCAACGCTCTGTATCGGCGACTCGCCCAGCGATTCCTCGAAGGTTTCAAGGAATTCGACGGCGGTGTCACTTTCGATCGATTCAGGGACCGGGTCCACCTTATCCCGTCAGCGCAGCTCGAAGATAGCCTGACCGGGCTTGAACAAGCCCAGGTCGTCTTCGCTGGGCTCGACGACGAGGGACTGCGAGTCCTCATGACGGACAACTGCATTCCTGCACATACCGCGGTTCTGCTGACGCAACGAGGTGGCCAGTACCTGCGGGCAGCGCTCCGACCACTTGTCGACGAGAGATTCCCCGAGTTCAAGCCCTACAAGCCGCGGATAGAGGCCATCCTACGCAAGCTTGCGCATCTCCCAGAAGATGCAGGCATTTTAACGACGGCTGATTTGGTCTTGCCGACCTTCAGAACTGAACTGAACAGCGATAGTTCTGAGTCCGAGTCTGGCGAAGACCCTGAGGCGTGGAGCATCCGGCTGGACAACGGCGCCGTCTTGTACCGGCGCCCAACGCATCGCGTCTATGTCTACGACCCGTCAAGTGCAGAGGCATCTGAGCGTGGCTTTCGAAGTTGCGAGGTGAAGTCGCTCCAACCGGGCCACAAGTTGTTTGTGATGGCGGCCGAGCTGCGTGAAATGGTTGAAGCTGTCCTCAAGGAGGCGGGCATCCCGATTGAGCACGACAAGACGTTCGAGAGTGCTCTTCGCGACTATCACAAGCACATCCTCGGCCGTCTCGGGATCGTATGGCCCGACGGAACGCTCTCCGAAAAAGTACGCTCACTGCGCACGGCAATCCTTGCTGCGAACCCCAAGTGGAAGGACGAGTTCCCGGCGGAGCAATCGGTACGCCAGTGGGTAAACCTTGGTCAATCCGAGGACACTGCGTTTGACAAGCTTAGGCCCCAGGCACCGATGAAGGAGGCGAACTTTGCAGCGTTCGCAGAGGCGCTTGGGCTATCGAAGCTTGAGGCAGCCTACTATTGGCAGCGGGTCATCATGCCGGTGAGGAACGCGCGGCGCCTGGATGGCAGGCATGTGTCTGACATCTACACGCACATGCTGCTTCAGCCAGAGTCTGTCATGGTGCATTCGGGCATCAAGAGGCAGACCATGAAGATGCTGTTCGAAAAGGCCCGCGAGAGCGTCGCAACTGTCGAGGAAGTCGTTCCCACCGCAGGAGGGTAACCAAATGCCGGAAAGTGAAGTCTGTCGCGTCGATCCGGGCAAGCTGCCGACCTCGATGAAGGAGGCCGTTGTCGACTCCCTGGTGAACCTCGTCTACGCCCATGTCTCAGGCACTGGCTCCGTTGGTAAGTTTCTCTTTGGCGCCCGGCCCAGGACGGTGTTGAACTCCGGCTTCATCCTGCCTCAGCAGTCGCCAGGCGGCGATGACGAGGTGACCTCACCGATATGGATCTCTTCGCACGGAATGCAGTTGCAGATTGCCAGAGGCGTCGCGGCCGTCATCCGTGCGCAACCAAGAGTGAGCGTCTACGTTCGGATCCTCCCGACGGCAGACGACCTCAAGCGCCCCAACTGCGCGGCTGCCTTTCGACTACGAAGCGCCATTGCGGACGAGGTAAAGGCGCTGCGAAACGCTCGCCTAGACGAGGAGTGGGCGAAGGTAAAGGGTGCCTTGACGTCGCGGGCCAAGCACCCTGGCTGGAAGGTCATCAGGGAGCGCATCGTTGCGGAAGTCTACGCAGCGAAAGGAATACCGACAGACCTTACGGCGCTCGAATCAGAGGAGCCTGTCGCAGTAGAGGCTGAACCCGGAGACCCCGCGGAATCGCCACCTGTTGGAATCACAACCACCGGCGGAGCGATGCCGGCGATCCAAGACATACACTTTGAGCCGATGACGGTCCCGCACAAGTGGCTGCGCTTGGACATCGCTATACCACCGCTGCTGCTCGACACTGGGAAGTCATACGTCGACATGCAAGCCGCGGTTCGCGACCACGCGGCCCAGGTGAAGACGGCCATTGATGCCACGCTCAAGAATTGGGTTGAAAGCAGCGACCCCGACACTGGCGGCAAGCTCTGGGGCTATCGGCGCGGCTTAGAGATTCCAGCAAGCAAATATCGAAAGTGGAGCGACTTTCTTGAGGAGGTCAGAAAATCGAACCTCCCGATTGCATTGCCTGCTATCGACCTCCAGTGGAACCTGCACATTGCTGATGATTGGCTTGACAACACCAAGACGAGCCTGCTTCTGGCACTTGAGAACCGGAGCGTATCGCCGCATCAGCACAAGGATGAGACCGATGAGGCCGTCTTTCAGGTTGCCGTAGCGGTCAAGGTACCGAATGTACTGCATCGCCCGCTGCTCCTGGAGCGGATTGATCCGTCGTATCGATACAACCAATACCTGCGGTACGCAGCCTTGGGCCACAATTGCGGCGTCAGCTCGACCGCGGCGGGCGACCACGTCGAGCTTCAAACAACGTGGGCGCCCAGATACGTGCAGCCGCGTATCGTGCCGACAGCTGTAAAGGGCGTAATCAGCAGCATCAAGGCGCTAAGCGAACCAAACAGTCTGGATGGTCTGTTCCCGCTGCTTCCGGCATTAGAAGACTGGCTCTCAGACCTACCCAAGCGCATCGACCCCTTGAAGGGCCTGAGCCCTGGTGACGTTGAAGGCAGGGAGCGTGAAAAGGATGCGTTTGCTCGCGATAAGCTGAAGTGGCGCGGCGAGTACGAGGCCATCAAGGCCGGACTTGAGATTCTCCGAGAGTCCAAACAGGCTTGGAAAGCGCGCGGTGCGCAGAGCGATCCAAAGGCAACAGTCTTCGAGGCCTGGCTAGGCATGAATGAAGCCATGGCCAACTTCATGAAGGCCCGGTTCAAGCGCGACGACAGCCAATGGCGTCTGTTCCAGCTTGCTTTTATCGTGGCTAACGTTCCGACCCTGGCATCGCGCATCCCGGAGTTCAAGCATCACTACCAGGAGCTCCGTGACGACTGCGTCACGCTTCTCTATTTCGCGACTGGCGGTGGTAAGTCAGAAGCCTTCTTCGGCCTGCTGCTGTTCAACCTGCTGTTGGACAGGCTCCGCGGGAAGGCCTTTGGCGTGACCGCTATGCTGCGGTACCCGCTGCGGCTTCTGACTATCCAGCAGGCCCAACGCTGCTCGCGAGTCCTGGCGTACGCCGAGCTTGTTAGGCGCGACCGCGACTACGGAGGCCAGCCGTTCTCGCTTGGCTTTTGGGTGGGAAGCACGGGCTCACCGAATCACCATCGCGCACCCGGCGTCAAAAGCATCCCCGAAATCACCGAGTTGCCAGCTGACCCTGCCACCGAAAAGAAGCTGCAGGACGAGGACCAGCGCTACATGACGGCGTTCCGTGCCTGGAACAAGATTCCCAAATGCCCGTTCTGCGGGGAGGGGACCGCCCTTCGCCTGTTCGACGCATTGGGCGGCACCATCGCTCACGTCTGCACAGACATCAAGTGTCGATCCAACACAGGGAACTGGACTCCGCTCCCCTTCTTCATCTGCGACGCGGACATTTACGACCTCGCACCGTCAGTGCTTCTGGGGACGGTCGACAAGTTGGCATTGATAGGCCATTCTCCAAATACCATTCGGCGCATCTACGGCATGTTCGGTTGCGCCCCTTGGCAGGACAAGACCACGGGCCGGCTCGTCGTCCCCAATTCTCCGGACATGAAGGATGGCCCTGCGGCAAAGGGCATGGAGGGACTTTTCCCAGCCTACCCAAAAGGGAAGAGGCTTTTCCATGACCCCTTTCCGACCCTGCTCATACAGGACGAGGCGCACTTGCTCGACGAGTCGCTCGGCGCCTTTGCTGGCCTGTTCGAGTCCACACTTGATGCGGTCTTTGAGCACCTCGCGAAGTCGCTCGGAACGGTCGTAGCGCGAGACCTGGAGGGCAAACGCCGGCGTGCCAAGGTGATTGCCGCGTCTGCCACGGTGTCGGAACCCGAACGGCAACTTGAGCATCTTTACCAACGTTCCATCCCGGCGGTTCAGTTTCCTCACCCCGGGCCTACGTTGTACGAGTCCTTTTACGCAGAGCCGCAACTTGCCGATGAGCAGGCACGGCGGACATGGCCAGACATCGAGCTCGCAGCCAAGCAGGCGCGGCTTTACTGCGCATTTATGACGAACGGAAAGCCGCACACCGCCACCAGCGTGGAGGTGTTGTCGAACTTCCATCTTTGTATTTCCCGACTGTTCCAAGACTTCACGAGTGGTGACGAGCTGCAAGTTGCAGCTTCGCGCAACCTCCTGCTGGAGTTCGTCAGTTCTGGCCCCCTAGCTGCTATCCACCAGCAGGCGTTGACCGCGGCCAGTGCAGCTGAACTCGCGACCGCGATTGACCTGCACAGAATTGCACTGACTTATGTCACCAACAAGAAGGGTGGCGACCAAATCATGGCCGCCGAATCCGAAGAGACCCGCAAGCGGCACATTAACGCCTCAGTGGAAATGGAGGCGCTAGACACGCGGCTCATTACGGGCTCCGTGGAACAGGGCGAAATACAAGCAGTCGTTCAAGCAGCACAGACCCGCGATGATCCCGACACGCCTTTCACGCCGCTGTCGAAGGTCTTGCGCTCGGTCATTGCGACGTCAGCCATATCCCACGGAGTGGACGTTGAAGAGCTCAACTCGATGTTCTTCGCCGGCATGCCTTCTGACATTGCGGAGTACATCCAAGCCTCTTCGCGGGTGGGTCGTACACATGTTGGCTTCGTCATCCTGGTGCCGACCCCTCAGCGCCGCAGAGACAGGCACATCGTTGAGGTCTTCGACATCTTTCATCGCTTTCTGGAGCGCATGGTGGCTCCCGCGGCCATTGACAGATGGGCCGAGCGCGCGGTCGAGCGCGTCTACCCAAGTCTCTTTCAGGCGTTTCTCACTGGCATCGTGCCGACCCGAAGGGTCATCGACCTCGACGAGTCCGAAAAGCAAAACGCCGTGTCGTATTCATACATCCCGGACATCAGACGCGCATACCGAGACAGGGGTGGTGCGCTCATAAATGAAATCAATGCGTTTGTCGAGCTCGCGATAGGACTGAAGGACGGGTTTGCGCCGGAGGGCGCCGAGCACTACCGACAGACGATTGATACCAAGACGCGATGGTTTCTCGATACGTGGGCGTCCAGCAAGATGTGGGGCGATGGGCGCCTGCGCGACTACTTCGACGGTCAATCTGACCCCATGAAGAGGCCGATGACCTCGCTGCGCGACGTCGACCAAGGGGGTCTCATTCACATGTCGTATCGGGACCCGTTTGGGCACAAGCAAAGCGGTGCCGACATCCTGCAGGTGATGGACATTGTCCGAAACGGCGTCGCCGACAACTCTGATTCGGGAGCGTGACATGGCGACGAGACAACAGCGGCACAACGACGATGACGACAAGAAACTCAGCACGCCCACCATGAGCCGGTCGCGGAACCAGCTTGCAGCGGCCTACGCCCCCGGCGCGTTTTTCACCTTCGAGGGCGGACTGGGCTCGTGCATTGCCGTGCCAGACCAGTCCGACCAGGTTGACCAAGCCCCAATCCAGGATCCGACGAAGGAGCAAATCGTCCTCCGCTTACGAGAGGTCTGGCAGAGCTGGTTCACGAGGGCATACAGCCTCAACGGGAACGGGCGCGACATCGACCCTCGGCAATGCATCGACGAAATGCTTCTGCGTGGTTCAGTGCTGCACCCGTTGTCCGGGAGCAGCCTTGAGTTTGTTAACCCAGTCAAGATGGGGTACGCGCCAGCGCCGTTGACCTTCGTCTGCAACTCCTGCGGGCTCTTCAAGGCGTTCGACTCTGCGCACGAGGCAGCTCAGGCCGCCGACTTCTTTCGCACGTCGAAGTGCCTGAACCCCAAGGGCAAGGGCAAGTGCCAGTGGCGACAACTCGACGTCATCTTTGTGCATTGGTCAGGCGAGTGGCAGGCCGCCACGCCTGGCATGTGGGAATGGTCAGACCGCGACAAGCGGACGCGCCTATTCGGAGAAGTCTGCTCGCTTTGTCACGGTGACAGGTTCATCTTGAAGACAGAGTCACCTCGCATCGGTGAGTGGTACTTCCAGTGCGCCAATCCGACGTGCATTGACCGGCGGCGCACTTGGCTCCAGAACGACCCGTTCACCACCGAGGTCTTCCAGGACAAGGGCAACAAGCGCGTTGGCGAGCGCCGTATGGAGCCCGTGTCGTATCGAGCGTCCTCTGCCTTCTACGCGCACCACGAGCAATTCGTGATGTTCTCGGAAAAGGACCAAGGGCTGCTCAAGCTTCTCGAGGAAGGACAAGAGACCGAACTGGGCAGCTTCATTGCCGGCCTCTTTGGCTTTGCGGGTGCTATGCCCACCATCGAGGAGATGAAGGTCGTACTTCTCAACGGCGGCCACGACGCCGAATGGGAGTCCTACGAACGGCAGCAAAAGATGCTTGCCATGGCTCAAAAGTTCAAGGATGCGGGCTTGGCAGCTGAAGTTGAAGCGGAGTTGAAGAAACTGGTGAACCGTTGGCTTACGTCGGACCCCCCGTTAGTGCCGGTGTCGGCGGCCCTTCCGGGCGCTTTGAAGACTCAAATTTTGCGACGGTCCGAGTTCTCTAGCCGTTACGACCCATTCGGCCTGGCCGTTGAGCATGAGGCGCTGAAACGAAGCAAGCTTTCAAAAACCAGTCTGTCCGGCGAAAGAGCACCCTTCGTCAGGTTTCGCCGCCTCGACAAGGACCTGGCGCCGAAAGACCCAGCAGTACAGGCAAGGCAGGAAGCCAAAACCGCTGAACTGATGACCCGCCTCGGCTTTGCCGAGTTCGGCCTCATCCGGGATTTCGAACTTTGCAGATTCACTCACGGATACACCCGAGTGTTTTCCGTGCCTGTCGAGCAGAAGCGCAACCAAGACGTTCCGGTTCGGTTGAGGCTCTTCGAGCCCCTCAGAAACGGAAGGCGTCCCATTTATGTCGTTACGCAGGCGAACGAGGCCCTCTACATCCAGCTCGACCCAGCTAACGTATTCGAGTGGCTTGCTGCAATAGGCGTCAGGGATTTGCCAGATTGGACTCCAGAGGGCCCGATTCGGTTCGGCGGCAGATTGCTGGAGCGTGCTGAACCCTTTGGGCGGTACTTTTCGTTGCTGCAACGTGCGGAAGCCTCCACCTATCGATACATCTACACTCTGTTGCACACCTACGCCCATCTGTTCATGAAGTCGATTTCCGAGTTCTCTGGGCTTGACGTCGGCTCGCTAGGTGAATACCTCTTCCCCGCAGACCTCGCGTTCGTTGTCTATCGCAACGGCACCACGATGGACCTTGGGAACCTCTCCTCGCTGTGGCGAAACGAGAACAACCGATTCTTGACGCACCTACTTCGCCCGGCGACGCATAGCTGCAATTCTGGGAGTCTCTGCGACTTTAATGGCGGAGCGTGCCCCGACTGCATCATGGTCCCGGAGACCTCCTGCGTGGCCCAGAATCGGCTTCTGTCCAGAGCTGTCCTGCAAGGCGGTCCTGCGCCAAGAGAAGACCTAACACACGAAGACAAGCGCATCCCTGGCTTTCTTGAGGTTGCCAATGCGGCCGCCCTCGTTTGAAGTAAGGGAGGCCTTCAAGTCCCTCGCGCGGCACGGCGACATTGCAGCTGCCGTGTGTGCGGCCGTGGTGGAAGGTCTCGTCTCCGGTTCTGCGGATGTCAGAGCTATCTGCACCGCTTCAGGCATAGCGCTGGCGCGGAGCGCGGAAATGGAGGCGTTCCTTTTGGCAGCGGAACGGCTACGCCTCTTCGAAAGGAGGGCCTCAGACTGGCGTCCTGCGCGACAAGAGCTCCACTGCCAACTCGCGCAGTTGCTGGCTGGCGCCGCGCTTTACCGCGCTGAAGTTCACGGGGATGCCGATGTCGTCCGAGTTGTGATGACATTGCCTCCCGCGCCTAGCGCGGTGGCACAGGAGCTGAACAGCTTGGCGGCGGGTCTGTGGGGCATGGTTGATACCAAGGAGGTCTTGCCGTCACTAGCCGAACAAGCCAGCCATCGCTTCTGTGTCATGACACCCTTCATCGACGAGGTTGGTGTGCCCGTTGTGATGAACTTGTTCCAGCGGAGTCGGAAGTGCGCTCGCAGGTCGCTCATCATCCGAGCAACGCCGGAGGGTGGGCTACCGCCTGCGGTGCACAGCGTCCAAGCGGAACTCAGCACGCAGGGCGTGCAGATCAGAAGTCTCCGCATCGACCGACCCGAGTCGCCGGGCTACGAGACTTTCCATGCAAAGGTCGTGCTTGCGGATGATAGTGAGGCATACGTCGGCTCCGCGAATATGACCAAGTGGTCTTTCGAACAATCACTCGAGCTTGGCGTTCTGGTCAGGGGGCGCGCTGCAAGGACGCTTGCCAGAGTGGTCGATGCAGTCGAGTCTGTCTCGACAATCGTTTAGGCTGGGCTCGAACCGGTCCACCTTCAGTTCGATGGCCACACCGACGAACCATCCGTGCCTTAGCTAGGCACACACAAAAACGCCGCCGAGCGGGCGCTGCGCGCTGTCGCGCTCGGGCGCATGAACACCTGTTCTGACAGCTCGGACCCCAGAGGCGAGCGCGCAGCCTCGGTATACAGCCTGGTCGGCACCGCGAAGCTCCATAGGCTGGACTCGCAGTCTTACCTGCGCCACGTGCTCGAGCGTGTTGCCGACCATCCGTCCAACGGTTTGAATGAACTGCTACCCTGGGCTGTCGCCGATGCGATCGGTGCAGACCGACCGCACATCAATCGAATGAGCTTCAGACCGTCACGACAGTAGGCACTGGACACTTACGTTCTCGCGACCGTTTCCGCAGGACGCGCTGGCGGATGCGTATTCCGGCGAACGTGACCGACGATTCCGGTGATCGTGACCGATGCCGTTTTTCCGGCACTGCGTGTGCCGGATTGTAGGGCGGTCGGTCACGATGCGCGTCGGGAAGGCGCCTATCCCGAGGCTTTTCGCGATTGA